>DASTIX010000145.1:0-10703 GCA_035717165.1 Candidatus Dormiibacterota bacterium | reverse complement strand
CGGAAGGCCGGCCTACCGCCACGCGTCTGTGCCGCCCCTGAAGTTGATGATGTCCTTGGCACCGAGAGCAACCGCCATCTCCGATGCGATCGCAGAGCGGTTGCCGATCGCGCACACGAAGATCGTGTGGTCGCCGAACTTGTGCCCCTGCGGGTCCTTCAGGATCTCGTCCAGGAAGACATGCCGAATGCCTGGGATGTGGCCACGATCCCATTCCCAGTAGTCGCGAACATCGACTATGTCGTAGCCGCCATCTTCCTTGAGCTTCTTGAATCCCTCGAGGTCGACCTCTTTGAACGGTGCCGCGGTTTCCTCAGCCATACCTTTTTATTACTCCTCGTCGTCGTCGGCCAATCCATATGCGCCGACCTTCAAGACCTTGAGCGACAGCAGCGCGCACTTGATGCGCGCCGGCGAGATCTCGATGCCCAGCTCGCCGATGACGTCTTCCTTGTTGATCTTCTTGGCCTCGTCGAGCGGCATGCCTTTGAGGCGCTCCGTCAGCAATGACGCCGACGCCTGCGAGATCGCGCACCCGCGGCCGTGAAACCGGATGTCGTCGATCACGCCGTCCTTCACGCGGAAGTCCATGCCGACCACGTCGCCGCAGAGCGGGTTGTTCTCCTCGTGCGTGATGTCGGGGTCCTCGAGGCGTCCGTAGTTCCGCGGGTTCTTGTAGTGGTCGAGGATGTACTCGCGATAGAACTGGTCGTCGGCGGATGCGGGCCTGCTCACGCGAAGATCCTCTGCGCTTCCTTGATCGAGCCCACGAGCCGGTCGATCTCTTCGCGCTGCGTGTAGACGTAGAACGACGCGCGCGCGGTCGCGGGAATGCCGAGCCGCGTCATCAGCGGCATCGCGCAGTGATGGCCGGCACGCAGGCACACCTGGTCGCGGTCGGCGATCGTCGCGAGGTCGTGCGGGTGGATGCCCTCGAGGCTGAACGAGATGACGCCCGCGCGGCGCGAGGGCGGAGGGCCGTAGACGGTCAGGCCTTCGATGTCGCTCAGCGCTTCGTACGCGTACTCGGTGATCTCGAGCTCATGCGCGCGCACCGCGTCCATGCCGAGGCCGTTGAGGTAGTCGACGGCGGCGCCGAGGCCGATCACTTCGGCGATCGCCTGCGTACCCGCCTCGAACTTCCACGGCAGGTCGAGGTAGGTGGTGCGCTCGGTGCTGACCGTCTTGATCATGTCGCCCCCGCCCATGAACGGCGGCATCGCCTCCAGCAACTCGCGCCGGCCGTAGAGGATCCCCGCGCCGGTCGGACCGAGCATCTTGTGGCCGCTGAATGCGTAGAAGTCGCAGCCGAGCGCGCGCACGTCGACGGGCTGGTGCGGTGTCGACTGCGCGCCGTCGACGAGAACGGTGGCGCCGGCCTTCTTCGCGGCGGCGACCATCTCGCGCGCCGGATTGATCGTCCCGAGCGCGTTGCTGATCAGGTTGAACGCGACCAGCTTCGGTGAGCGCTTCAGGTAGTCCGCAAACTGGTCCTGCCGCAGCTCACCCTTCTCGTCGATGTCGACGTACTCGATCTTCGCGCCCTTCTCGGCGGCGAGGATCTGCCAGGGCACGATGTTGGAGTGGTGGTCGAGCAGCGTGAGGACGATGAGGTCGCCCTGCTTGATGTTGGCTCGGCCCCAGGAGTAGGCCACGAGGTTGATGCCCTCCGTCGTCCCGCGCGTGTAGACGATCTCTTTGGTCGACGCGGCGTTGATGAAGTCGCGGACTTTCTCGCGTGTGGCTTCGTAACGGACTGTCGCCTCTTCGGCAATGCGATAGGCCGCGCGGTGGATGTTGGAGTTGAACTTCTCGAAGTACTCGAGCATCGCCCCCGTGACCTGGCGCGGTCGCTGAGAGGTGTTGGCGGAGTCGAGGTACGCGATCCCCGTGTCGAGGATCGGGAAGTCCTTGCGGACGGCGATGACGTCAAACGTCAACGTAGACATCGCTCCCCTCCACCGTCACCGCGAAAGTCTTCGCCGGTATCACCGCCGGCAGTCCGGTCACCTTGCCCGTCTTGAGGTTGAACCGCGAACCGTGCTGCGGGCACTCGACCTCGCAGTCCTCGACCATCTCGCCGCCGCTCAAAAGAAAGTTCTCGTGCGTGCAGACGTCGTCGATCGCAAAGAAGCCGTCCTCGCAGTGGCCGAGGCAGATCTCCTGGCCCTCGGCGATCACGGCCTTGACGGTGTCGATCGCGATGTCGCTGACTGCAGCCACCCGATACCTACCCAATGCGTGCCTCGAGCTCCGACTCGACCACGGCGCGAGCGTGCGCGAACGGGATGCGGTCGAGCACGTCGCCGAAGAAGCCCTGGATGAGCATCCGCTTGGCGGTCACCTCTGGAATTCCGCGGCTGCGGAGGTAGAAGAGGTGCTCGGGGTCGACCGGGCCAACGGTTGCCCCGTGGGTGCAGCGGACGTCGTTGTTGTCGATCTCGAGCATCGGGATCGAGGTCGCCTTCGCCTTGTCCGACAGCACCAGGTTGCGGTTCGCCTGATAGGCATCGGACCGAGCGGCATGCTTCTCGATCCGGATGAGGCCCGCGTAAACCGTGCGCGCGACGTCCTGCAGCGCGCCCTTGAACAGAAGGTCGGAGCGCGTGTTGCCGACGCGGTGGTCCTGCAGCGTGTGGAAGTCGAAGAACTGCTCGCCCGACGCGAAGTACAGCGCCTTCAGCTCCGCGTTGGCGCCCTCACCTGCGAGCGACGCCTCGACGCGCGTCTTCGAGAACTTGCCGCCGAGCGTGACGTTGAACAGGTGCAGCGTCGAGTCCTTCGCGAGCTCGGCGCGCTGGTCGGAAAAGTGCCAGACGTTGCGGCCCCACTTCTGCACGGCGACGTAGCCGACCCTCGCGCCGTCGCCGACAAAGATCTCGGTCGACCCGCTGCGATAGCCCGACTCGTCGTCCTTCTCGGCGATGTACTCATCGAGGTAGTCGAACTTCGAGTTCTTGCCGGCAACGATCAGGGTGTGGGGCAGGACGCTCGTGCCCGCTTCGTGCGAGAAGTGCTGGCCTATGACCGGCTGATCGATGACGACTCCGTCGGGCACGTAGAGGAAGGTCCCGCCGGTGAAGAAGGCGGCGTGGAGCGCGGCGAAGCGGTCGCGGTCGGCGTGCACCAGGGAGAACAAACGCGGTTGGACGAGCTCCGGATGTTCCTTCGCCGCCTGGCGGAGCGGCTTGAGGATGACGCCTTTGGGCAGCGACGACGGAAGGACGAGCTTCTGTCCGTCGAGATGCTCCAGCCGCGAGTACTGATTCGGGTCGAGCTTGCTGACGTCGGTGCGGCGCCACTCCTCGTCGGTGCGGCTGGGCGACGGGAGCTTCTGGAAGCTCGCAAACGCCTCCTCGCGCCTTTCCCGCAGCCAGCCCGGCTCGCCCTGGAGCTCATCCAGGGTTTGTTCCGTCAGAGCCATCGTCAGCCTACGGAGCCCTCCATCTCGAGCTGGATGAGGCGGTTGAGCTCGACCGCGTACTCGAGCGGAAGCTCCTTGGTGAAGGGCTCGATGAATCCGTTGACGATCATCGTCTCGGCCTCGGCGCGCGGGATGCCGCGGCTCATCAGATAGAAGAGCTGCTCATCGCTCACCTTGGAGACCGTGGCCTCGTGACCGAGGGTCACGTTCTCGGCGTCGACGTCGTTGTAGGGGTACGTGTCCGATCGCGACTCGTCGTCGAGCAGCAGCGCGTCGCACTTGACGAACGACTTGCAGTTGTTCGCGCCGGGATAGATCTTCACGTGGCCCCGGTAAGACGTCCGCCCGCCCGCCTTGCTGATCGACTTCGACGTGATGGTCGACGTCGTGTTCGGCGCGACGTGGATCATCTTGCCGCCCGCGTCCTGGTGCTGACCCTTGCCGGCGAACGCGACCGAAAGCACGTCGCCTTTCGCGCCCGGCTCCATCAGGTAGACGCTCGGGTACTTCATCGTGATCTGCGATCCGAGGTTGCCATCGACCCATTCCATCGTCGCGTCCCGATACGCCATCGCGCGCTTGGTCACGAGGTTGTAGACGTTGGTCGACCAGTTCTGGATCGTCGTGTAGCGGCACCGCGCGTTCTTCTTGACGATGATCTCGACGACGGCCGAGTGCAGTGAGTCGGTCGTGTAGATCGGCGCCGTGCAGCCTTCGATGTAGTGCACGAACGAGTCGTCGTCGCAGATGATCAGCGTCCGCTCGAACTGGCCCATGTTCTCCGCATTGATGCGGAAGTACGCCTGCAGTGGGATCTCGACCTTCACGCCCTTGGGCACGTAGATGAACGAGCCTCCAGACCACACCGCGCTGTTGAGCGCCGAGAACTTGTTGTCCGCGGGCGGGATGACGGTGCCGAAGTACTCCTTGAACAGGTCCGGGTGCTCGCGCAGCGCGGAGTCGGTGTCGAGGAAGATCACGCCCTGCTTGGTCAGCTTTTCCTGCAGCGAGTGGTAGACGACCTCTGATTCGTACTGCGCCGACACGCCGGCGAGGAACTTGCGCTCCGCCTCTGGGACGCCCAGCCGGTCGTACGTCGCCTTGATGTCGGCCGGCAGCTCGTCCCACGACGCGGACTGCTTCTCGGCAGGCTTGAGGTAGTAGAAGATGTTCTCGAAGTCGATCACCGAAAGATCCGCGCCCCACACGGGCATCGGCTTCTTGCGGAAGATCTCGAGCGAGCGCAGGCGGAACTTCGTCATCCACTCGGGCTCGCCTTTCATGTAGGAGATCTCCTTGACGACCTCCTCGTTCAGGCCGCGCTTGGCCTTGAAGACGTAGTCCTCGGGAAAGAAGAAGCCGTACTTCTCCTTGTAGTCGACGCCGACGTCGAGCTTTGGCTGCGTTGCCATCAGGCGACCTCCTGCGGCTGCGCGGTTTCCTCTTTGCCCCACTCCGAGTAGCCCGTCTTCTCCAGCCGCTCGGCGATTTCGGGTCCGCCCGAGAGCACGAACTTGCCGTCGACGAGCACGTGCACGAAGTCGGGCTTGATGTACTCGAGGATGCGCGTGTAGTGGGTGATGATCAGGACCGCGAGGTTCGGCCCGCGCATGCGGTTGACCTCTTCGGCGACGAACTTGATGGAGTCGATGTCGAGCCCCGAGTCCGTCTCGTCGAGGATTGCGAGCTCGGGCTTCAGCACGGCCATCTGCAGGATCTCTGCGCGCTTCTTCTCGCCGCCGGAGAACCCGTCGTTGATGTAGCGCGAGAGGAAGGAGTCATCCATGTGCAAGACCCGCAGCTCGTCCTTGAGCAGCGCGCGGAATTCTTTCGGCGTGACCTGCTTCGACTTGTCCTTGCCGTCGTAGCCGCGGTGCGAGTTGAGGGCGGTGCGGAGAAAGTTGGCCATCGAGATTCCGGGAACGACCACCGGGTACTGCAGCGCGAGGAACATGCCCAGCCGCGAGCGCTCATCGGGCTCGAGGTCGAGCACGTTCTGTCCTTTGAACAGAGCCTCGCCGCCGTCGACGGTGTAGCCGGGGTGACCCATCAGCGTGTGCGACAGCGTCGACTTGCCCGAACCGTTCGGGCCCATCACGGCGTGGACCTCGCCTTTGTTGATGTCGAGCGAGACGCCCTTGAGGATCTGCCGTCCCTCGACGCTCGCCTTCAGGTCTTTGATCTCGAAATCAGCCAACTCTCTTTTCGTTCTCCTTATCTACTCTTGCGCCCTGCGCGGGCCCGGCGATGAGGTAAGTGCAGTCGTTCGCCGCCTCGGCCATCCACGTCGTGCGCGCCACGGCAGTGCCGAGGAGCCGCTCGTACATCTGCTGCTCGTTGGCGCACGGCAACCCGGTGCGGGACGCGACGTCCTGGATCGGGCAGTTGCAGTGGCGGATTCCAACGCTACCGTCGCCCAGCTCGACGACCTCGGCCATGTGACCGTGCTCGGATGCGAGTCGGGCCAGCTCGCGGACGCGCGACTCAAAGTCTAGGCCCGCGAGTTTGGGGGCGTACTCCGCCTCGATGCGCGCCGCCCGCCTCTCGAAAAACTCCTTCAGCTGGTCCTGCGAGATGAAGTCGACGAGCTCGCCCGTCAGCTCGCGGTGGCCGTCGGGAAAGTTCGTCGAAGCGGCCTCGGTCAGGCGGTAGACGTTTTCCGGGCGACCGGGCCCGTGCGCCTCCGAGCTGAGCGTGACCTGGCCCGACTGCTCGAGTGTCTCGAGGTGCCGGAGGGCGCCCTGCTTCGAAACTTCGAGGTGCGCGGCGATCTCGCCTAGAGTGGCGTGGCCGCGGGTCTTGAGAAAGGCGAGGATGGCCCCGCGCCTGGAGTCCACGCAATTGATTCTAGGAGTTTTTCAACAGAGCCGTTGAAATACCTCTTGGCCGGTGTTCTCGCGGGCGTGTTGACCGCCTGGCCCGCCACCGTGGCAGCCGCCGAAGGCTGGCAGCAGTGGCAAACCGTGCCCGGCGTCTTCGACGTGGGCGGTCCCCGCGCCGACGGGTCGCTCGTCGTCGCGGGCTCGGGCCGGCTCTACACACTGACGTCCGGCGGAGCGCTCACCCCGTTCGCACGAGGCGAAGATCCTGGCGCCGAGGCCTACCTGGCGGATTCACCCGGCGTCGGTTGCTTTCCCAAAGACCAGATCTTTGTCCTGCGCCTTCACGCACCGATAGGAGTGACTCGCATCAGCGCCGATGGGTCGTCATCGGCGCCGTTCGCGAACGTCGACCTGCCGAGCCTCAACGGGATCGCGTTCGACACGGCCGGCTTCTTCGATCACCGCCTGCTCGTGACCGGTCCGGTCAACGGCAAGACCGAAGTTGCAGCGATCGACTGCAATGGGTCGGTGCAGGTCATCACCGCGTCGGCGCCTGTGGCCGAAGGCGGGCTGGCGGTGGCGCCCATCGGCTTTGGCGGCTTCGACGGCGATCTGATCATGCCCGACGAGCTGAGTGGGATCATCTGGGCGATCGCACCGGACGGCTCGAGCAGCCAGGTCGTGAACTCCGGCCTGCCGAAGGGCCAGGACACAGGCGTGGAATCCGTCGCGTTCGCGCCGCCGGGACTCATCGCCGGCGGCGGCTACGTGTACTACTCCGACCGTCTGACCGCCGGCAATCCGCATCCCGGAACCGACCATGTGCTTCGGCTCTCGAGCGCGGACCTTGCTTCCAGCGGCGTGCACGACGGTGATCTGCTCGCCGCCACCGAGGGCGGCGCGAGCATGATCGACGTGCGCTGCGAGGCGGCGTGCCACGTCTTCAGCGTGGTACCGCTCCCGACCTCGGCCCACGGCGAGGGCCACCTGGTATTCGCGTTGACGCCGCAGCCGCCTTCGCCGGTCGCGACCGCGGTGCAGGTCGCATATGCGCCTCCCGGGCGCGGAATTCCCGTGGCCGCCGTCGTCGCCCTGTTGGCGGCGGTCCTCGGCGGCGCGGCCGCGGCCTTGGTGCTCGCCAGGCGGCGCCGCTGACCGGCGACCGCGCGCTCCTGCTCGCAGCCCGTGGACTGAGGGCGTTCGCATTCGGCTTCTCCGCCGTGCTGGTCGGCCTGCACCTCGAGCGGATCGGCCTTTCGGCTTTGTTGATCGGCGTGACGCTGAGCATCGGCCTGGCGGCCGCCTCGCTGACCGGACTGGCGTCGGCGGCGTTGTCGGCGCGGATCGGCCGGCGACAGACGCTCGCGGTCGTCGGCCTGCTGATGGTGGTGACCGGCCTCGACCTCGCGGTGGTGCGCGTCCCAGGGCTGCTCGTCCTTGCGGGCATCACCGGGATGCTCGGCGCGGCCAGCGTCGACTACGGGCCTTTCTCGTCGGTGGAGCAGGCGGTGCTCGCGGAGACCGCGACCCCGGTTGGACGGAATCGAGCGTTCGCGCGGTACTCGCTCACGGGTGGGCTGTTCAACGCTGCGGGCGGGTTTTCGGCCGCCCTGCTGCCTTCGACCAAGACCTACTTCTTCTTGTATGCGGTGCTGGGCGCGGCGACGGCGGTGCTGCCGATGCTGATGTCGCCGCGTGTGGAGGGGGAGCCCTCCAGGATCGTGTTCGGCTCGTTCCGGCCGCTTGCGGGTCTGGCTTCGCTGTTCGCGCTCGATTCGCTCGGAGGTGGATTCGTCGCCAACGCCGTCATCGCATACTGGCTCCACGTGCGCTTCGGCGTGCCCGCCGCGAGCCTCGGGCCGGTGTTCGCCGGGATCGCAATCCTGCAGTCGTTCTCATACGAGGTGTCGGGCCGGCTCGCCGACCGTTTCGGCCTCATCAACACGATGGTCTTCACGCACCTGCCGAGCAACCTGCTGCTTCTGCTCGTGCCCTTCAGCCCAACCTTCGGCTGGGCGGTGGCGTTGCTGCTCGCGCGCTTCGCGCTGTCGCAGATGGATGTGCCCGCGCGCCAGGCATACATCGTGTCGATAGTCCCGCCCGGAGAGCGGGCGGGAGCGGTCGCGATGACCGGAGCGGTGCGCGGCGTCGCGATGTCGTTCGGGCCGGTCCTGTCGGGCGCGGCCATCGGTCTCGCGGCGTTTGGCGTGCCCTTTTTTGCGGGCGGCAGTTTGAAAGTGGTGTATGACGTCGCGCTCTACGCGGGTTTTCGCAATCGCCGCGCGGAACACGAGACTTAGGCGCCATGGAATCGCTGGACGAAGCCGAGATCGAAAGGCGCGTCGCCGACATCCGCGAGCGGATGCGGCCGCTCGAGCGCGACCTCGCGGCGCTACGCGGTGAACGCGATGTCCTGCTCACAGAGCTTCGTCGCCGCCGACGGCTGACCGAGCGGACCCACCGTGCCGACCTCAAGGCGGCCATGCGCGAGGGCCGGTTTCCGACGATCGCCGAGCTGGTCGCCGCGTCGGACAGTGGTCCGCTCGACGCCTACGACTACAACCTGAAGACCGGGGGCGCCGTTCGCCTGGGCTTTCCTGGCGCCCGGACGCAGTCGCTCACCTTCACGGATGGGATCAAGACAGTGAACGCCTCCGACTTCGCGAAGTCTGCCGAGCTGTATGCGGCCGGATGGGAGCTTGGCAGTCCCGGCCGGCCGGGTGTGCGGGTGCACTTCGCCGGAACCCGCCAAGAGCGTCTGGTGCCCGCGGATGAGGTGTATGCTCGCCCCGGCGAGCGGGCCACGGGGTGAGGTCGTTGAAATCGCAATGCGAAACGATCGCCCGCGGCCGTGATTGCAGTCGAGCGCCAGGCGCCCGCTGCCACCGATGAAGCGCGCCCCGACGAAAACCCCGCTCCGACAAAACCCGCCCGCCGCCGGCACCGGACGCTCTGGAGCTCACGCCTCTCCGCCCTGATCGTCGGCGTCGCGCTCGTCGCGTCGCTCGGTGGGGGAGGCCTCCTCGACCTGGGTGGGGCTTATGTTCTCCAGGCCCGCGCCCAGTCGCTCCACGACCGCTGGCAGGCCATGCGCGTTGCCGGGATTCCAGACACCGACCTCGCCGCGCTCGAGCGCGAATGGGCGGCGAGCCAGGCGGTTCAGGTGCTGGCCGCCGGCGGCGTGTTCTGGCTCCCCGGCGGCGGTGAAACGATCGACCGGTGGCAGACTCAGACGGACGGGATCTGGTCCCGCGACCTGAGCGCCTACCGGTCGCAGGCGCTGATCGCAGAGCGAAGGCTGCACGAGGCGCTCGCTCCCGAGTCGTTGGTGCAGCGCAAGTCGCGGCTGGACGCGTTTGCCGAGGCTTCTTCGCCGCTCGACTTCCTGACGCTTCGCGACGACTGGAACATGGAGGCGCGCCTGGTCCCGATCGACCGGCACATCGCCGCGGTCGCCGGAACGCTGGTCGGGCAGGTGCAACAGGCCCAGCGGTTGGGCATCCGGAGCGATCCCGGAAACGACGCCATCAGTCGCGCGAACGATTACTCGCGACTCGAACCGCTCGACCGCATGGCGCAGGCCGAGATGCTGACGCGCAACCTCATATCCGTTCGGGCCAACCTCCAGGCGCGGCTCGACGCGGCGACCGTCACGCAGCAGAACATGCAGCACGCGTCTGACGAGGTCTCGATCGCATCGCTGTACGGCATCGACATCTCGGGGCTGCAGGCGAAGATCGCCAACGAGCGAATCCTGTACGCCAACGCGTCGACTCCCGCGGAGTTCGGTTCGATCACGACGGACGCGCAGCAGGTCGCGGCGTCCGCCGACCATCAGATCGGCGTCGTGCTGAGCCAGACGCACATCGTGGGCGGCGTCGCGATGATCTACCAGGACCATCCACTGTCGTGCGAAGAGGCGTCGACGTCGATGGCCCTCACGCACCAGGGCATAAACCTGAGCCAGGACGAGATCCTCGCCGAGGTCGGAGCGGACCTGCGGCCGATGTACGTGGACTCGAGCGGGCGCGTGCGGTGGGGTAACGCGTACGAGACGTTCGTCGGCAACGTCAACGGCAGCGAGAGCAACTACACCGGGCTCGGCACGTTCTATCCGCCGCTCGTGCGTGTGGCGCGCGCACACGGCGCGAACATCCTCGCGTACGGTTCGATGTCCGCCGCCTCGATCTACGCGCGCGTCATCGCCGGGCACCCCGTCGTCGCGTTTGCGACATGGGATTGGCGCTGGCATCCGCGGCGCGACTACCTGAGCTTCGACGGGCAGTGGATCCCGTGGATCGGCCCCGTGTACGCGTCACATGTTTACGTCGTGGTCGGCGTGAGCCCCTCGCAGGTCCTCGTCAACGACCCGATTCGCGGTCAGTACTGGATCAGCAAGGGCGCGTTCGAGGCTGGCTACTCGGACTTCCAGGAAGCGATCGTCTTCGCCTGACCCC
>DASTIX010000144.1:0-17089 GCA_035717165.1 Candidatus Dormiibacterota bacterium | reverse complement strand
GATCGTCGACGCCATGCGCCTTCTGGCGCGGACGGAAGGGATATTCACGGAGACGGCGGGTGGCGTGACCATCGGCGTGCTCGCCAAGCTCGCGCGAGCCGGCCGCTGGCGAGGCGATGAGGTCGTGGTCGCGTACGTCACCGGGCATGGATTGAAGACGGCGGACGTGCTGACCTCTACCAACGGCCACTCGCGCCGCATCGAAATAGACCCGACGCTAAAGTCGTTTCGGGAGAAGGTGGAGATTTAGATGCCACAGTTTCGAATCCCGGGACCGCTGCGGCGCCTGTCCGACGGGCAGGTGACCGTCGACGTCGAGGCCGCCGACCTCGGCTCGGCCATCGACGCGCTCGATGCCCGCTACCCCGGTTTCCGCGACCGGTTGCTCGACGAGAAGGGCGAGCTGCGGCAGTTCGTGAACGTGTACCTGAACGACGAGGACGTGCGACTCGGGTCGGGACTGCAGGAGAGGGTCGGGGAGAAGGACGAGATTTCGATCGTCCCGGCGGTGGCGGGAGGCGGCTAGCGCCGCTTTTTCGCGATAGTCCGGACTAACGACCGGTCTCGGACGCTGAAGTTGCGCGATAGTCCGGACCAACGCGGGGTTTAGACTCGCGCCGATGGCGCGGCGACGACTCAAGCTGATCTTCGGACCGTCACTCGTCAAGGAGCCCGTGATCTACCAGCTCGGGCGCAACTTCGAGATCATCACGAACATCCGCCGGGCCGACGTCACCAAGGACCATGGCTGGGTGCTGCTCGAAGTCTCGGGAGAGCCGGACGAGCTCGACCGTGGGGTCGAGTTCCTGGAGTCGCGCGGGGTCACCGTCGAGCCCGCCGAAGGCGACCTGGTCGAGTAGCCGGCGTGGCCAACGACGTCAAAGTCGCCATCATCGGGGCGGGCCAGGCCGGACTGGCGACAAGCTGGTATCTGAAGCAGGCCGGCGTCGAGCACGTCGTCCTCGAAGCGGGTCGGGTGGCGGAAACGTGGCGGACTCGCCGCTGGGATTCGTTCTGCCTGGTGACACCCAACTGGGGGCTAAACCATCTGCCGGGCGCCACCCTCGACGCCGACCCTGACGCTTTCCTTCCGGCCTCGGGGATCGTCGATTGGTTCGCGGGGTGGGCCGCCTCGTTCGCGGCGCCGGTGCGGGAGCAGACGCGGGTGTCGTCGCTCGCGCGAGAGAACGGCAGCTTTCGCCTGGAGCTCGACGACGGCGAGCTGAGCGCGAGGAGCGTCGTCGTGGCATCGGGTGCTTTCCAGCGCGCCCATCGCCCGACCGGGTCGGAGTCGTTGCCGTCTTCCGTGCACCAGGTGCTCGCCGAGGATTACCGGAATCCCGCGTCGCTTCCGCCGGGAGGCGTGCTGATAGTCGGCAGTGGGCAGACCGGCTGCCAGCTGGCGGAAGAGCTCAACGACGCCGGCCGCGACGTCTACCTCGCGTGCGGCCGGTGCGCCTGGACGACGCGCCGCTTCGCAGACAAGGACTTCGTTTGGTGGGCGCGCGTGTCCGGGTTCCTGGACCGCAAGGTCGCATCGCCGGCCGCGCGCCTGTACGGCAACGTTCAGTCGACCGGTCATGGCGGCGGGCACGACCTTCACTTCCGCACGCTTCACGCCCGCGGCGTCAACTTGCGCGGACGGTTCGGTGGCGCGGACGGATCGACCGTCTACTTCGGTGACGATCTGTGGGCCAGTGTCGATTTCGGCGACGCGCGGATGCGTGACTTGTGGAAATACATCGAGACGTACTGCCAGGCCGAGAGCCGCCCGCTGCCCGATTTCGATTGGCCGGAGCCGTTTCGCGTGAACACCCCGACCGAGCTCGACCTCGATCGCGAGGGCGTGACGTCGATCATCTGGACGAGCGGATACCGACCGGACTACCGCTGGGTCGACATCCCCGTCTTCGACGAGATGGGTTTTCCGATCCAGGAGGACGGTCACACCAATGTGCCCGGCCTCTACTTCATGGGCGTCCCATGGATGCGGAAGTTCAAGTCAACCATCCTCTACGGTGTAGCAGAGGACGCCCAGTTGGTCGCGAATCACATCATCCAGAACCGCAAATGAAGATCGCCGTCGCCATGTCGGGCGGCGTCGACTCTTCGGTCGCGGCCGCCTTGCTGGAGGCACAGGGCCACGACGTCGTCGGCGTGACCTTGCAGCAGTGGCCTCGCGACGACTCCGATGAGGCGGCGCGACACGGCGGTTGCTGTTCTCTGTCGGCGGTCGAGGATGCGCGTCGGGTCGCGTCGCTGCTCGGCATTCCTTATTACTGCTGGAACCTCGAGCGCGAGTTCGGCGAGCGCGTGATCGAGCCGTTCCACCGCGAGTACCTCGAGGGCCGCACGCCCAACCCGTGCGTGCGCTGCAATGCCTTCGTCCGATTCGACCTGATGCTCGGCCGCGTGCGCGAGCTTGGTTTCGACAGGCTCGCGACAGGCCACTACGCGCGGATACTTCCGGGACCTGAGCTCCACGCCGCGATCGATGAGCGCAAGGACCAGTCGTACATGCTCTATCACCTCGACCGCGCAAAGCTCGCGCACATCGTCTTCCCGCTCGGCGCGATGACGAAGCAGGAGGTGCGAGAGCATGCGCGCGAGTTCGGGCTGCCGGTCGCGAACAAGGCCGAGAGTCAGGAGATCTGCTTCGTGCCAAAGGGCGAGACGGCTTCGTATCTCGCGCGCAGGCTGCCGGTCCGGGAAGGCGCGGTCGTCGATTCAGGCGGCCGCGAGTTGGGCACCCATCACGGCACGGCGCTGTACACCGTAGGGCAGCGCAGCGGGTTCGGCGACCTCGCCGAGGCAGGACCGTGGTACGTGCTGCGGATCGATGCGCCTGGCAATCGAATCGTCGTGGGCCGGCGCGAAGAGCTCGCGGTGACCGAGGTGGCGTTGACCGAGGTGACCTTCGTCGACGGCAGCGTCGACGAGCCCGTTCGGTGTCAGGCGCGTTTGCGCTATCACGCGCCCGCAATTCCCGCGGTGTACACAGAGGGCCGGCTCCTGCTCGACGAGCCGTTCTTCGGGGTGGCTCCGGGCCAGGCGGCGGTGATGTACGACGGAAGCCGCGTGATCGGCGGCGGAACGATCACGGCGTAGAGCCGTCGCCGTAAGCTAGGAAACCCCGTGGGTCTCCTCGCCTTGCGTCGTTACCTGCCTTACCTGCGGCCGTACGTGTGGCTCGTCGCGACGTTCGCAATCGCGCAGCTCGGAAGCCTTGCTGCAGCCGCATCCATTCCGAAGGTGATCCAGCTGATCATCGACGGACCGATCACGCACGGCGACCTCGGCCACCTCATCCAGGTCACCGGGCTGCTGTTGCTAATCGCGGGAGTCGAGTTCGCGTTCATCCTCGTGCGCCGGCATTTCTCTGGCATCGCCGCCTTCCACATGGAGACGGATCTGCGCAACGACTTCTACGCGCACCTGCAGAGCCTGCAGGTGTCCTTCCACGACAACTGGCAGTCCGGCCAGCTGCTGTCGCGCGCCGTCGCCGACATCAACACCGTGCGTCGATTTGTGAGCTTCGGGCTGATCTGGTTCCTGCAGATCTTCGTGACTTTCGTGGTGGTGTTCCTGCTGATGCTCGAGCTTGACTGGCAGCTCGCGCTGGTCGTGGTGCTGTGCATGGTCCCCATCGCGATCGCGAGCAAGATCTTTCAAGACAAGTACCGGCTGATCGCCCGCCGCCTGCAGGATCTGACCGGCGATCTCACGACCACCATCGAGGAGATGGCGACAGGCGTGCGCATCGTCAAGGCCTTCGGGCGCATGCCGCTGATGCAGAACCGCTTCGAGAAAGAGGCGGAGACGATTCGTCACACGACCCTCAGCGGCGTCAAGGAGCGCGCCGAGCTGTGGAGCGAGATCAACTTCCTGCCCAACCTGGCGCTGGTCGCCGTCCTGTTGCTCGGCGGCCTCAACGTCGTCGAGGGACGGCTCAGCATCGGCGGTCTCGTCGCGTTCATGAGCTACGTCTTCATGCTCACCTGGCCGATGGACGCGCTCGGCTGGGTGCTGTCCATGAGCGAGGAGTGCCAGACCGCCGTGCAGCGCCTCAACGAGGTGTTCGACTCAAGACCGCAGATCACCGACAAACCGGAAGCCCGACCGATGGAACACAGCCGTGGTCATCTCGAGTTTCGAGGGGTTGGGTTTCGCTATCCGGGGTCGGACGAATGGATCCTGCGCAACCTCAACCTTGTGATCGAGCCCGGCGAGACGGTGGGTCTGGTCGGCAGGACCGGAAGCGGCAAGACGACGCTGGCCTATCTCGCACCGCGGCTCTACGACGTGAGCGAGGGCAGCGTGCTGCTCGACGGCGTCGACGTCCGCGACATCCGGCTCCGCTCGCTGCGCTCGCACATCGGGTTTGCGTTCGAGGAGCCGATCCTGTTCTCCGCGTCGGTGCACGAGAACCTCGTGATGGGACGTCCGGTCGTCTCCGATCAGGAGCTCAAGCACGCGATCGAGGTCGCACAGGCGCAGTTCATCTGGGATTTGCCGTGGGGCCTGGAGACGCGGGTCGGGGAGCAGGGCTACACGCTGTCCGGCGGTCAGCGGCAGCGGCTGGCGCTGGCGAGGGCCGTGCTCGGGTCGCCGCCGGTGCTGATCCTCGACGACCCGCTGTCTTCGGTCGACGTCCACACCGAAGCTGTGATCGAAGAGGCGCTGCACGGCGTGCTCGAGGGAGTCACAGGTCTGCTCGTCGTGCACCGGCCATCGACCCTCGCGCTCGCCGACCGCGTGGCCCTGATCGACGGTGGCACGATCGTCGCCACCGGCACGCACGCCGAGCTCATGCACACCAACGCGCTGTATCGAGCGCTGCTGTCGCAGGAGTACGAGGAGGCCACGGCGTGAGCGCTGTCGCTGCGCCACAGGCCGATCGCTGGCGCGGCGTCGCGTCCGAGGAGGTCGACGAGTTCTCGGCTTCGGTCGCGGGCCTGTTGCGCCAGCGCAGCCGGCGTTTGCTCGCGACGCTGGCGCGGCCATACAGGCGACGGATCGCACTGGCGATCGTGCTGATCACGATCCGGTCGGCCGCGTATCTGTCGCTGCCTTATCTCGTCGGCCTCGGCATCGACAAAGGCATCCGGCCCGGCGCCCACGGGAACCTCAACGCCCTCGTCGAGATCGTTGGGGTGCTGATCGTTGCGCTGATCGTCAACGCCGTTGCGAACTATTTCTTCCTGCGCACGTCGGGACGCATCGGCGCCGACGTGCTCTTCGACCTACGGCGAATGCTGTTCTCGCACGTGCAGGAGCTGTCCATTTCGTTCTTCGAGCGATACACGTCCGGGCGGATCATCTCGCGCCTCACATCCGACATCGATGCGCTCAACGAGCTGCTGGCGACCGGTCTCACGTCGGTCATCACGTCATTGATCTCGATCGGGGCGATCTCGGTGATCCTGCTGCGCCTCGACGTGCGGCTCGGGCTGGTCACGATCGTCGCGATGCCACTCGTCCTCGCATTGACTTCCTGGTTCCGCACCAACTCCGCGCGGTCGTACCGAGCGGTTCGCCGCGCCATCGTCCTGGTCATCGTCCACTACGTCGAGTCGTTGGGCGGCATCCGTGCGGTGCACGCGTTTCGGCGTGAGCCACGCAACCAGGAGATCTTCGAGGATGTCAATGCGCGCTACCGCGACGCCAACATCTGGTCGAACCGGCTCATGTCGACGTACGGCCCGGCCATCAACTTCCTTGGCCGCATCACGACCGCATCGGTGCTTCTCTTCGGTGGCTATCTCGTCGTGCGCGGCCAGCTGACGCTCGGGATTCTGACGTCGTTCGTCCTCTACCTGCGCCAGTTCTTCGATCCGATGCAGGACCTGTCGCAGTTCTACAACGTCTTCCAGGCCGCGGGTGCGGCGCTGGAAAAGCTGGCCGGCGTGCTCGAGGAGGAGCCGACCGTGCCCGAGCCTGACGCTCCGGTCGCGCTTCCCGACGCGCACGGAGAGATCGCGCTCGAGCACGTGACCTTCGCGTATCGCGACAAGCCCGTCCTACACGACGTCGACGTCCGCGTGCCGGCAGGTCAGATCGTCGCACTCGTCGGCGAGACGGGGGCGGGGAAGACGACGATCGCGCGTCTGATCTCGCGCTTCTACGACCCGACGGAAGGTCGCGTGACGCTCGACGGTCTCGACCTCCGGTCGCTTTCGGTTTCCGAGCTGCGGCGCGCGGTGGTGATGGTCACGCAGGAGAGCTTTTTGTTCTCGGGAACCGTCGGCGACAACATCATGTTCGGCCGACCCGGCGCGACGCGAGAAGAGATGGAGACGGCGGCGCGAGCGATCGGCGCACACGACTTCATCGCCGCGATGCCGAACGGTTACGACACCGACGTGCGCCGGCGCGGCGTGCGTCTGTCCGCGGGCCAGCGCCAGCTCGTCGCGTTCGCGCGGGCGTTTCTCGCCAATCCGCGCGTGCTGATCCTCGACGAGGCAACTTCGTCTCTCGATCTGCCGTCTGAGCGACTGGTTCAGCGCGCGCTGCGCACGCTGCTGCGTGGCCGGACGGCCTTCATCATCGCGCACAGGTTGTCGACGGTCGAGATCGCAGACCGCGTGCTCGTGATCGACGCCGGCCGCGTGGTCGAGGACGGAGAACCGGCAGAGCTGCGGCAGCAGTCCGGACACTACGGCTCGCTGCACCGCGCCTGGGTGGAGTCGCTGGCCTAGCCCTTAGCGTTTGACGCATCGCGGCGGAGTCTGTTAGGGTGGCCGCGGTTTCCTAGCGGCTGACGCGAACGGAGCAAAGCCAGGGGGTAGGCGTTGCGCTCATATCGCTATGCCAGCCACGGGTTGGTGTTGCTGATTGCGGTGGCGATCTCGGGGTACGGTGTCTCTGACCTGAATCTGTCGATTGGTGCCCGCGCGGGTGGAGTCGACGCACGAGCTGCGGTTGATGACGGCGGCTCGTTTGGCAACGTTGCGATGGACCGCGGCAGCGTGATCATCAAGCCCGTCGCGATCCCCGCATTCGCGCTCCCCAGCCACGCGCCGATCTTGTATCGCGTCAAGGAAGGCGACACTCTGGACAGCATCGCCAAGGCGTTCGGCGTCGACTTTCGCGAGGTCACGTGGTCCAACCCCGGACTGCGCCTGCCGTTGAAGATCGGACAGCCGATTTCCATGCCGCCAGTGCCCGGCGTCGTCGTCGCGGTCAAGCCGGGCGACTCGGCCATGACTCTCGCGACGCGTTATGGAGTCGACCCGAGCGATCTTCTGGGCTTCAACAGAATCCGCGCCGAACAGCTGGTGCCGGGGATGAAGCTTGTGGTTCCGGTCGATCCCGCAACCGGTCCGAACCTACCGAGCGGCGTTCCAGCCGACCCGATCGCGCCTGGGAAGTTCGCCTGCCCGATTCATGGTGCGCCGATCATTCAGAAGTTCGGTCCGACCAATTTCGCGCTCGAGCCTCCGTTCGGCGGATATCTGCACTTCCACACCGGCATCGACCTGCTGGCCGACTTCGGTACCCCGATCGACGCCGCCGCGGGCGGCAGGGTGACCGCCGTCGGTTACGCGGACTACTTCGGGGTGCGCGTCGAGATCACCGATTCCTACGGCTTGGTCGAGATCTACGCGCACATGTCAGTGGCGTCCGCGACGGTGGGCGAGATGGTTCAGCAAGGACAGACCATCGGATTTGTGGGCAGCACGGGACTTTCGATCGGAGCCCACCTTCATCTCCAGCTCGAGGTCGGAGGAATGCCGGCTGACCCGGGTGACCTGATCGGCTGCTCGGGTTAGGTCTGTACCGGTTCGACCTTGACGCCGTGCCAGAAAGCGACTCTGTCTTTGATCCGCTCGGCCGCCTTGCTCGGTTCGGGGTAGTACCAGGCCGCGTCGCTGTTGACCTTTTCGTCCACTGCGACGTCGTAATAGCTAGCCAGTCCTTTCCAGTGACAGGTGGTGTGCGTGTCGCTCGGCCGTAGGTAGCCGGCGCGCACATCGCTGACAGGAAAGTAGTGATTGCCCTCGACGACGACAGTGTCGTCGCTCTCGGCGATCACAGCGCCGTTCCAGGTTGCGCGCATCAGTGACATCGCGATCAAGGTACGACGCTGCGGCTCTGGGCTCAACTAAGCGGCCCGCGAGCAGTGTCCGCCGCGATATCGTGTGGGCCCCCAATGTCGTTCGTGACCACGCGAGCCAAGGCGGCATCGCGCGACGCGGCGGTCGCCCAGGCCCTCGATGCCATTTGTCGCATCGTCCCGAAGAGGGCTATGTGATCGCGCCAGAACGTGCTTCGGAGGACGAGTTCGTCGGCGTCGCTGCCTGAGCGTCGAGTGCGGCCTGCACCCTGACGCCGGCCAGATTGCCGGATGCGTCAGAAACTGATCTGGCGTGGCCCCGGACAACGCCAGCGAATCCGCGGATGAATTGAAACGCTCGTCGCATCGGACTCACCGCTGGACTGGCAAGGCGGTCCCTGTCAGCCTCTGCCAACCTTGATTCCTGACGATCGCGAACGACTGCTCGAAGCTGCTGCGGATCCTGGAACATGCGGTCGACGTTATTGGGGCTGCGTCGGTCCGGCTAGGCGGGAAATACCTGTGTCAGTACCTGTTTTTCCGCCGAGACCATGCTCGAACGCCCAGGTGGCGATCTGCGTTCGGGAATGCAGCCCAAGCTTGTTGCGAATACGTTCAAGGTGGCCCTCGGCCGAACGCTCTGCGATGAAGAGCTTTGACGCGATCTCCCGGTTCGTCAGCCCGTCGGCAACCAGTCGCACGACCTGGCGTTCGCGCGGGGTCAGCGGATCCCTTTTCTTCACCTGTCGTGGCATTGCCGTTTGCGTGGCGCCGAGCGCGATGCGGAGTGCATCAGGGAGAGAGAGGCGACCACCCTCGATCAGGTACCTGTCCACGAGTGATTGGTCACCGATCGATTCGGCAGCCTTCCCTTCGATCTCGCTTGTATCCCAGGATTCGGTGCCAAGCTCTTGCATCAATCGTCGGCGCGCCGCAATCATTCGTAGGGCATCGTCGGGCCGACCGACCTCCGCGGCAAAGAATGCTGCGTGATACAGCACCAAGGGCGCGGCCAACCAGTTCGGATGCTGCAGCAGCAGCGCCAGCGCAGACGCCAACTCGGTCTTGGCCGTCTTGAGGTCGCCGAGCTGAAGCAAGGTGAAGATGAAGTTGACCCTCGCCCCCAGGACCAACCATCCGTCAGGAATCGATTCGAACAATTGAATCGCCTGCGCGAACAGATCCCGCGCCTTGACAACATCGCCGGCTTCGCCGACGCGAGTGCCGCGAAAGTATCGCTCGCAACCGAGCACAAACGTGTCGTTTGTCTGCCGGGCTATCGTCGCGACTTCGTCCAGACGATCTGCAGCATCGCTGGAAGCGTCGTAGAAGGTGCTGAAGCAAAGCGCGAACGCGAGCCATCGCTGATTGCCCGCGGCTCGCGCCTCCGCCACGGCCGCCGTCGTGAGTTCTTCTGGGATCGGACGAATGCGGCGCCCAACAAGGCTGGCAAGCGATGTGAGGACTCGAGCGCGCTGGTCGGAATTGGTTGCCAGCGGCATCGTCCGTCGCAACAGCGCTTCGCCCTCTCTCAGCCGGCTTGTGATCTCCCACGCCCAGCTCGTCGCGGCGATGATGCCGGCTGCTGTCGCGGGCTCAGCGTCCACAGCCCACGCGAAAGCGGCGCGAATGTCCGGCAACGTCTCTTCGAACGTGGCCAGCGCCGCCAGCTGTGCCGTTGAACCGAGAAGGTGCTCGCCGATCCACACCGTTCGCTTCAAGACGTACGCCGCATGACGGTGCCGGGCGTCGCGTTCCGACGGATTTTGAGCGAGCCTGGCCATCGCATACTGCCGAATCGGCTCGAGAAGCCGAAAGGTTGCGGATTCTCCTGATGTGTCCGCGACCAGCAGCGACGCATCCCGCAGGGCCCCGAGCCGGTCGACCGTTTCCGACGATGTTGAATCCAGAACCGCAGCGGCCGACTCCAGCCCGAACGTGCCTGGAAACACTCCTAACCGAAACAGGTCACCGCGGACTTGGGTGCCAAGCAGTCCGACACTCCAGTCAATGGCGGCGGTGATCGTCGGGTACGTCGAGGTGTCGAGCAATGCACCGACCTGGGCGACCGGAAGCAACGCCAAACGCGGTGCGACCAGTTCGAGCGCAAGAGGAAGGTGGCCCAGGCGTGCACAGATCTCCGCGAGCGCCGTCGCGTTCTCGGCCGTGACGGCGAACCGCGCATCGAACGCGCGGACACGGTCGGAAAGAAGCGCGACGCTGTCGGCGTCGGTCATAGGCCGAAGCATCCATGCGCGTTCGCCGGCGACGCCGAGCCGCTCCCGACTGGTCGCGACGATCCGCATTCCGGTCGCGGCGTCGACGAGCGACTCAATGGTTTCGGCCGCCTCGGATCGCACGTGCTCACAGTTGTCGATCACGAGTACCACCGATTCTTCGCCGAACCGCTCGTGAGCGAGGCGCCTAATCGGAGCGTGAATCTCGGCAGCAAATCCAAGCGCGGAAGCCACCGCCCCGACGACCTCGTCAGACGATGATGCCGTCGCGAGCGTGCACTTGAGCACCGCTCCGAACATCTGGGCCAGTGCAGGGAGCGACTGCTCGACGAGCCGAGTCTTTCCCACGCCTGGCGGGCCCATCACTGTGACCAGGCGATTCGCCTCGACGAGACGCAGGAGCTCGGCGCGCTCTTCCTCACGTCCGACAAACGATGTCGTGGCCAAGGGCCGGAGCCTACTTCCGGTAGAAGCGGCGCCAGCCGACTTTTGTGAAGCCCATGCGTTCCAGGACCGGTGCCGACATCGGTCCGCCCCAGACCGAGAGGCCTTCCACGCCGGCCTCGCGAGCCATCTCGGCCCGCGCCGCGATCATCGCCCGGTAGACGCCTCGGCCGCGAAACTTCGGACGCACCGCGCCGCCGTTGAGGATCGCGCCGTGCGGGGGATACATCGTCAACCCGGCGCTCCCGGCCGGCTCGCCATCGATCGTCGCGAGGACGACCCGCCGGTTGGGAACCGACTGCTGGTTGCGCAACCGCCGTCCGAGCTGGGCGAGGTGGGCCGGGTCGTCACCTGCGACGCGCCCGGCGAATGCTTCGGCGTTGACGGCGTCGACGGCGCGGAAGGAGTCGAGGTCCTCTATCCCGTCATGAAGCTCGAGCCCGCTGACTCGTGGCGAAACGAATCTCGTGCCAAGCGGCGCAACCATCACGGCCGACTCGGGGCCTTGCGGATCGGGGAACACGCCGCTCGCGCCGAGAAAGTCCGCGAAATTCGCCGGCTCGGTGTCGGGGTCGAGCACCCACATCACCGGCAAGTTCCGTGCGGCGAACACGGTGTTGACTTCAGCGATCACGTCACCGGCGTCTTCGGGCGTGCAGCGGACGAACGTCGCGCTGTTCGGACCCGGGATGGGGAAGTCGGGCTGCAGAACCAGCCGGTATCGCGGCGTCTCGACGATCTCGAAGCCGGGCTGCGGAGGCTGACGGAATCCGTTCGCCCAGTCGACCAGCGCCTGCGATACTGCCGGCATGGACTCAATCTTCCCCCGCCGGCTCAGACGCTGGGGCCTGCTGCGGATCGGCGCAGGGACGCTCGGCCTTGCCTGGATCGTCGTCGCCGCGGCGTTCGCGTACTCGGCCATTTCCGTTCAACCGAGAGTCTCGGCACTCGTCGCGGCCGGCGCCGCACTTCTAATTGCGGCAGCCGGCTTTCTGTATGCTTGGCGCGAACCGAGCCGGTAACCGCAAAACCGGCGCATAAAGCCGCCTTTTTGATCTTCACGGAGTGTCCATGGACTCCCTCCACGCGATTGGTTTCTACGCGTCCTCCGGCGTTTCGCTGGCCGGCGCGCTGGGAGCGACGCTGCTCCCCGGGCGGGACCTGCGCGGTGCGTCGCTTGGAGTCCTGGGGATCGGCCTGGCCGGCATCTACCTGACGCTGTCGGCCGGATTGGCGGCGTTGGTCGTGCTCATCTGCTACCTAGGCTGCGCGGCGATGTTCGCCAGCCCGCAGTACCGCCCGCTCGAAGCCGTCGTCGGCGGCATGTGGCGTCAGGCCGGCGCCATCGCCGCCGCGGTGCTGCTTGCGCTCCTCGTCTATTCCGCCTTCCGCGGCGACTTCGTGCACGCGACGTTCTTCGGGGGCACCATCGGCGCGGCCAACCTTGGCCGCGTGTTCTTCGCGCACGACGCCCTGGCGATCGAGGCCGTGGCGCTGATCGTCTTCGCTGCTCTCAGTGGGGCGGGCGCCGCGTGGTACGCCCGGGAGCGTGGGCGGTGACGGTAGGCCTCGTCGCGACGTTCTTCGTCGGCGGAGGGTTGATCGCCGCAGGTTGCTTCGCCGCGGTCTGGCGCCGAGATCTCACCGCCGCGCTCGCCTCGATCCCGTTGATGTTCGGCGGCGCCGGCGTTGCGTTCGCGGGAGTGGCGAGGTTTGCGGCTGCGGGCGGACCGCAGCTGTTCGGGCAGGAGTTCGCCGTGGTCCTCGCCATCGCCGCCACCGCGCTCGTCGCGTTGGGCCTTGGCATCGCGGGTAGGGTGGCCCCTCGCTGAGCTTTCTCTACCTCGCGACCCAGATACTCGCGGCGGCGTCTGGAGCGGCATCGAGCTCCCGGGCGTCGTCCGGTTTCACATTCGACCCTGCGAGCACGCTGCCGTGGGCGGTCCCTGTGCTGCTCATCGTCCCGTTTGCGACCTTCGTGCTCGCGCTGTCGAGCGTCCGGACGCGCCGCTCGGCCTCCGCGACCACGATGCTGGGCACGTTCGTCACCCTCGCCCTGACGCTGCTCGTCGGATGGGGTCTGACGCGCAAGTCGACGTCGTACGTCGCGACCTATCAGTACATCAACCTCTCGGTCGCATTCTCAGGGCCGGCCAACTTCCAATCGTTCGCCATCAACCTGGTCATGCACGTCGACCACATGGTCGTGGCGGCGCTCGTCGCGATCGAGCTCTGCGTGCTCGGCGCCGTCGGATGGCACCAGGTCATGGGACGGTCCGAGCCGGGAGCGGCGCGCTTCCATGCGGTCATCACCGCGCTGCTGTTTGCGAGCGTTGGCGTGCTGGTCAGCTACGACCTCGCCGAGCTCTTCGGCTTCTGGGCGATCGGGGGCGCGCTCACGTTCTTGTTGCTTGCCCACCGCTGGGGCCTGGACGAGCCTGCAAGCCGCGCCCGGGTTGCGCTCGCGCTGCCATTCCTCACCGATCTCTGCCTGCTCTGCGGAATCGCCTGGCTCTACGCCCGGTACGGCACGCAGGACCTCGGCACGCTGGTGCCCATCCTGCACACGAACCCCGGATGGACCGTGCGTTCACTTGTCGTCGCATCGGTGCTGCTCATGCTCGGCATCGGCGGGCGCCTTGCTCTCTGGCCGTTCACGTTCTGGATCACGCAGACCACGGTGACCGCGCCGCCCGCCGGGTCGGCGATCGCGCAGGCGGTGTGGTCGGTGCTCGGCATCGCCGTGCTCTACCGATTGATGCCGATCATCGTCGCGTCAAACCAGCAGACCATCCAGGCATTCCTGATCGCGATTGCGGTGGCCGCGATCGCCGCCTCCGTGATCGCGCTCTTGGGTAACGAACCACGACGCAGCATCGCGCTCGCGGGATCGACGGCCGTGGCGGTATGCGCCGCAGTGGTGGTGTCGGGATTCCGCACTCACTCGAGCACGTTCGCGGTCGCGGGCTTCGCTGCCGTGCTGGCCGTGGTGCCCGCTCGCACCGCGGCGTGGCTCGCGATCTCGTCGATCGCGAGTGCCATGCGCACCGACGACCTCGCCGAGATGGGCGACGCGTGGAATCGAATGCGCGGAAGCGCCACCGGCCTGGCGGCTTCAACCGCGGTCATGGGCCTTGCCGCGACAGGCGCACTCGCTTACGGCGTGATGACGCGGTCGCGGCTCGGCATCGCGCTTGGCGAAGCCGTCGTTCTCATGTCGGTGGCGGCGATCCGCGTGTTCCTCGCCTCCTCGATCGGTCCGCTCCGGCGCCGCCGCGCATTCGAGCCGGACCGCGTCCGGGATGTTCCACAACCTGCGGTCACGTGGCCGTACTGGCTGACGCTCGCAGGCGCGGTGTTCCTCGTCGCGTCGTTGATCACTGGCTGGCTGAACTTCCTCGACGGCGCGAAGCACCCGAGCTCGCCCGCTCTGTCGTTCGTGATCTGGGGAGTTGCGGCGATCGTTGGCTTTGCCGGGTGCGCGCTCGCGTACGCGGCGAACAAGGACGCTGCTCTTGCCGCGTCCGCGCGTGCGGGTCTGTGGCTGCGAGGTGGCAGCACCGGTGCGTATGGGGTCGTCGACAGGTTCCTCATCGCGCCGAGCACGGACATCGCGAGGCGAATGGAGGACTGGATTCCGGCCGGTGACAGCGCCCTCGGCCGGTTTGCCGGCGCTACGGGTGAGCTCGCCCTATCGGCGATGCGGCTGCCCGCGATCCCGCTTTTGATCGTCGTCGCGGTGGTCCTGGCGCTGATCGTCGCGCTGCTCGGACCTGGAGTCATCCGATGAACCTTTTCCTCGCGTCGCCGACGCCACTGCCGGCGCCCGGCGCCGGCATCTTCACCTCGCCGTTCCTTCTCTCGCTGTTGATCTGGGTGCCGGTAATCGTCGCCGTGACAATCGCGTTCATTCCCAACCCGCGCGGCCGCTACGACACGCTCATCAAGCAGATCGCGTTCTTCACGAACCTCGCGTTGATGGTGCTTCTGTTCATCGCCTACAACCAGTTCCAGAGCTTCCTGCCGACCGTGCAGTACGAGGAGAAGATCCCATGGCTGCCGGCGATCGGCGCGACGTATCACCTGGGCGTCGATGGTCCGGGGATTGTGATGATGCTGCTGTCGGGCCTCATCGGGATCGCGGCCGTCCTCGCATCGCTTGGCATCCGGGAGCGTGTGCGCTCCTACTTCACCCTGCTGCTCTTGACGCAAGCGTCGATCAACGGCGCGATCGCGGCACACGACATGTTCGTGTTCCTCTTGTTCTGGGCCGCCTCGATCGTTCCGATCGCGCTGCTCGTCTCGGGGTGGGGAGGACCTCGCCGCGCCGCCGCCGCGGGAAGGCTGATCGGGTACTGGGGAATCGGGACCGCATTTCTCGCGGTCGGAGTGTTCGCGCTGTACGCCGCGGCCGGCGGTCAGAGCTTCGACATGGACACGCTGCTCAAACCGACGCTGAGCTCGCGCGTGCAGCTCGGCATCAGCGCGCTGATGATCCTGGCGGCGGCGACTCGGCTGCCTCTCTTCCCGCTGCACGGGTGGGCTCGTGACGTTCTGGCCGAAGCGCCGCCCGGCGTGGTCGTGATGGTCGCCGGCGCGGCGACCCGGCTCGGGCCTTACCTTCTGCTGCGCACGATGGTGCAGGGAGCGCCGGCGGCGACGCACCTGCTCTCGCCGGTCCTCGCGGCCCTGGCCGCACTGACCATTGGATACGCTGGACTCGCGGCGTTGCGTGCGATCGACGTCCGGCACGCTGGCGCCTATCTCGCATTGGTGCCGGGCGCGATCACGGTGCTTGGCATCGCCGCGGTTTCACCGCTCGGTGTCGCCGGAACGGTGCTGTCGCTGTTCACCGGTGGGCTCGCCGCGCCGCTGATCGCCGGCGTATGCGCGACGCTGTCGGAGCGCGCGCAGTCGCGAAACGTGCTCGTGCTGAGCGGCCTGGCACCCCGCATGCCCAACATCGCCTGGTTGATGTTCATCGCGGCGCTCGCGCTGCTCGGAGTGCCGATCCTCTCTTCTTACATGTCCGACGTGATGACCTTCTTCGGTGCGTTCAAGACGCAACCAAACGGCGCGTTCGCGGTGGCGATTGGACTTGCCATCTCGGCCGTCGCGCTCGCGGTTTTGCTCCGGCGTGTGCTGTTCGGCGCGCCTCTGCCAGACTCGCCCGGCGCGTCGGACGCGTCGCTGGCGGAGACCTGGTACCTCGGTCTGCTGGCCGGCGCGCTGCTGTGGGTCGGCCTGTTTCCCGGCGGGCCGAAGATCCCGGGCACCGACGTGCCGCTGTTCGACCCTGGGTTGATCAACCAGATGTCGGCGGGCATCTCGGACATTTCGGCGCCATACGTCCTGCCGACTCCGGCCGCGCAGCAGTGATGAAGTACTGGCTGCTCGTCCCCGAGGCGCTGATCGTCGGTTTCGCCGTCCTTGTGGTCGTGGCCGGGCGGTTTGCGTGGCTCCCACGCCCGTGGCGGGCGTTCGTGCCGCACGCCGCGGTGGTCGTCGTCCTGGTCGCGCTCGGGATCGAGCTGTGGGCGGGCGCCACCGCCGGCGCTTATTTCGGCGGCGCCCTCGTGCAGGACCGCTTCGCGCTGTTCGTGAAGGCTGTCGCGCTGGTGACGGCTGGAATCGTCATCGCGTGCTCGGATTGGGTCAGCGAAGACTCGGCGTACCTCGCCGTGGCGATGCCGCTGCTGGCGGCGTTCGGCGTCATGGTGGCGGCGTCGGCCGCAGACCTCGTCGGGCTGTGGGCCGGGCTCGAGCTCGTGGGGGTTTCGGGCGTGGTCCTGGTAGCGTTGCGCCGGCCCGACCTCGGCCTTCGACTGCTCGTCGTGGGCGGCATCGGCAGCGTGCTGCTGCTCGTCGGCCTCGTCTTCATCTATGCGACCACGGGGAACGCCGACCTGAGCGGCATCCGCTCCGGCATCACCGGCGAGCCTCCGACGGTCGCCGTGGTGATTCCGGTTTTGCTTCTCATCGCGGGACTTGCGATCCGCGCCGGCGTCGCGCCGTTCCACGCGGGGACGCTGCCGGTCGGATTGGGAGCGTCACCCGTCGGCTCGGCGCTCGTGGTCGGCATGGCCGCGGTCGCTGCCGGCGTGGTGGCTTTGAAGCTGACGGCGGCGCTGCTGCCGATTGGCGACTCGTACGCCGCGTTTGCGCAGGTCGTGGCGGCGATCGCGATGGTCGGTGGCGGCGCTGCGGCGCTTGGGGTTCGATCGCCCAGGCCACGGATGGCGTACATCGCCATCGCGCAGCTGGGATGGCTCGCGGCCGGATCCGCGACCCACTTCCGCTCCGGCTTCGGCTCGTCCCTGTTTCTGCTCGGCGCTTTCGCGCTCGCGGCCAG
>DASTIX010000143.1:0-12011 GCA_035717165.1 Candidatus Dormiibacterota bacterium | reverse complement strand
GGCGGCCACTCCCTGGTTGACGCCTGGCGCCATCTGATCGATGCGCGCGGCTGGAACCGTCTCGACACGCGCGAGCTTGGCGAGCTCGTCGAGGCGCGGATCGTGGCCGAGGCCGGCCGCCTGGTAGACCTTGGTGACGCGCCCCGCGCGCGCGGCCTCGAGCACCGCGTTCCGTCCGTGGATGAGCTGTCTCAAACTAATCGCATGGTTGCAGACTTCATGGCCACGGCACGCGAACTGCTGTCGGGCGGAGTAAACGAGGAGAGCCTGCAGGCGGTTGGCCGGCTGCTTTCAGAGTCGTCACGCGAGCGAGGGTTTTACGCCGAGCGGGAGATGCGATCGCTTCACGGTGGGCAAACGACTTCGCGTGTCCTGCAGAGCGATGCCGACGGCCTGACCCTGATGCTCGGTCGGTTCGCGCCCGAAGAGACGCCCGTGCACAACCACCATTCGTGGGGTGTCGCGTGCGTCGTGGAGGGCCGCGATCGCTACCGTCATTGGTCGCTCGACGACGACGGCCGCGTTCGCGTGTTGTACGAGATGATCCTGGGTCCCGGCGAGTTTGTGACATGGCTTGGTCATCCGCACGACATCCACAGTCAGCAAGGCGTTGATGGCGATGCTCTGGAGCTCGTGCTCTTCGGCCAGAACGTGATGAAGATCGAGCGCGAGTATTACGACCCCGAGACCGGAAAAGTCAGGACCGCTCTCCCTCAGTAACCGCGACTCTTCGCCAGCGCACCCCGTCCTTCGAGTCCTCGAGGGCGATCCCTCTGCGCCGCAGGTCCTCGCGAATCCGGTCCGAGCGTGCGAAGTCGCGTGCTTGGCGCGCGGTCTCACGCTCCGCGATCAGGCGCTCGACCTCTTCGGCCAGACCAGGCTCCTCGGCCTTGACGACGTCGAGGTGCGCGTCGACGTCCTCGATCAGCGCCTGGAGCGACGCCCTGTTTCGCTCGCCGACGCTCTGTGTGTCGAGCGCGGCGTTGGCTTCTCGGACCAGGTCGAACACGAGCCCCAATCCTTGCGGCAGGTTGAGGTCGTCGTCGAGCGCCTCGCGATAGCCGATGCGAGTCGCCTCGATCTTCTTCTGGAGGTCTGCATCGTCGGCCCTTGCGGGCGCCGTCTTCTCGATGCGCTCACTGAACTCGCGCAGGCGTCTCACCTGCTCGGCCGCGGCGTGCAGCGCCTCTGGACTCAGCCGGACCTTCGAGCGGTAGTGCGCATTCGCGATCAGGAAGAGGCGAATCGCAAGCGGATCGTGGCCGGCGTTCAGCAGGTCGCGAAGCGTGGTGAAACCTCCGGCGCTCTTCGACATCTTCTCCCCCGTCGCGTCGGCGAGATGTTCGGAGTGAAGCCACACGCGCGCGAACGGTTTGTGGTTGGCGGCCTCGGACTGCGCGATCTCGTTTTCGTGGTGCGGAAACATCAGGTCGACTCCACCCGCGTGGATGTCCAGCGTGTCGCCGAGGTAGCGCTTGCTCATCGCGGAGCACTCGATGTGCCAGCCGGGCCGGCCCTTTCCGAATGGAGCGTCCCAGGCGCCGCCGATCGCCTGGTCTTCGGCTTGTGCCTTCTTCCACAGCGCAAAGTCGCTCACGTTTTCCTTGTCGTACTTGTCGGTGGCCACGCGTGCGCCCGCCTTGAGTCCCGCGCGGTCGAGATGCGACAGCGCGCCGTACTGCGGAAAGCTCGCGATCCGGAAGTAGACGTCGCCCTCGGATTCGTATGCGTTGCCGCTCTCGAGCAGAGCGCCGATCATGCCGACCATCTCGGGAATGTGCTCGGTCGCGCGCGGGTAGTGTTCCGCCTTTTGCGCGCGCAAGGTCGCCATGTCCTCGAAGAACGCGTGGGCGTACGGCTCCGTGTACTCGGTGATGGTCGTGCCGGCGTGCATGGCCTGATCGAGGATGCGGTCGTCGATGTCGGTGAGGTTCATGACGTGGTCGACGCGGTAGCCGGAGACCTGGAGATGCCGGCGCACGAGGTCATGGAAAAGGAAGGCGCGGAGGTTGCCGACGTGGGCGTAGTTCCACACGGTCGGACCGCACGTGTACATGCGCACACGACCTGGTTCGAGCGGCTCGAACGGCTCCTTGCTTCCCGTGAGGGTGTTGTGCAGACGAAGGGTCACGACGAGCTAGTTTCGGGGAACTGGATTCCGCACGTTTGGATCAGAAAGCACCGAATTCGCCGCGGATTACGTGGGTTTGGCGCCAAAAGCACCTATCCGCTTGAACGCTCTTCGATGGTCGCAACCGCCTGGGCGGCGATGCCTCCACCCTGTCCCAGCACGCCGAGGCCTTCGGGCGACTTGCCCTTGACGTTGACCGCCGCATCGCCAAGCTGCTCGGCGAGATTGCCCTGCATCTTTTCCAGATACGGCTGGAGTCGCGGCTCCTGGGCGATGACGGTGCAATCGACGTTGACGACGCGGTAGCCCGCGTCACGCACCGCCTTGACGGTGACCGAAAGCATCTCGAGGCTCGCCGCGTCGGCGTATTTTGGCTCGCCGGCCGGAAAGAGACGTCCTATGTCGCCGAGCCCAGCCGCCCCGAGCAGCGCGTCGATCACGGCGTGGGTCAGCACGTCGGCGTCGGAGTAGCCGTCGAGGCCGGACGTGTGCGCGATCTGCACGCCACCAATCACCAGCCGGCGTCCCGCCACGAGCGGGTGGACGTCGTAGCCGATCCCCACCCTCATCGCGCGGCGGTTTCGTGCTCTCGGATCAGCGCCTCGACCACCTCGAGGTCCTCGGGAGTCGTGAGCTTGATGTTGGCCGGCTCGCCCGGAACGACGGTGACGAGATGGCCCGTGGCCGCGACGAGCTGGGCGTCGTCGTCGCCGACGAGGCCCGCATCCGCGGCCTCGCGGTGGGCGCGCGCAAGCAGCTCGTACGAAAACCCCTGCGGCGTCTGTGCGAGGACGACGCGCGAGCGGTCGAGTGACTCGACCAGGCGGTTGCCTTCGACGCGTTTGACTGCATCGCGTGGAGCGATCGCCGGGAAGGCAGCCCCCGACTCGATGGCGGCCGCGAGAACACGCCGCACCAGCGACGCCGTCGCCAAAGGACGCGCGGCGTCATGCACGAGGACGTAGTCGCAATCACCAAGCGCTGCGAGACCCGCGCGAACCGACGCCTGCCGGCTCTCGCCGCCGGCTCGCACGACCACCGGCTTACGCGGATTGAGCGCGGCGACCTCATGCTCGGCGGTCTCGAGCCGTGACGGCGGGCCGACCACGACGATGCGATCCACCTCGTCGAGAGCGAGAAACAGCTCGAGCACCCGCGCGAGCGTCGTGCGCCCGTTCAAGCGCACCAGCGCTTTGGATCCGCGACCAAGCCGCGAGCCCATGCCCGCGGCGGCGACGATCGCTCCGACCGTAGCCATCAGGCGGTCTCCTCGCGCGGTTGCTTGACGCGCGATGGTGAGCGCCGCGCCTCGACGCCGATCGGGTCGGCGAAGATCATCCGGCCCGCCGACGTCTGGATGACCGACGTGACCACCGCCGTGATCGTCTGATTCAGAAGGCGGCGGCCGTTCTGGATGACGACCATCGTGCCGTCGTCCAGGCTGCCGACGCCCTGACCCGGCTCCTTTCCTTCCCGCGCGACGGTGACGAGGATCTCCTCGCCGGGAATCGCAACCGGACGCATCGCCTGCGCGAGCTCGTTGAGGTTGAGCACCGTGATGCCCTCGAGGCGTGCGATGCGGTTGAGGTTGAAGTCGTTCGTCATGATCGCCCAGCCCTTGCGCTTGGCCGTGCGCACGAGGTGCTGGTCGATGTCACCGTGCGCCGGCGTCTCGTCCTCGTTCACCTGAAGGTTGATCGACGGCTCCTTCTGCATCTCGGTCAGCACGTCGAGACCGCGCCGACCACGACGCCGGCGTGTCACGTCAGCAGAGTCCGCAACCATCTGCAGCTCACGCAGCACCGACGAGAGGATCACCAGCGGCATGTCGAGGAATCCGGTCTTCGCGATGTCGAGGATCCGGCCGTCGATGATGACGGACGTGTCGAGAAGCACGGCGGGCACTCGATGACTGTCCGACCCGCGTGCATCTCCACCAAAAAACAATGCAGCCAGCTCCTCGCGCCTGCTGACGCCGACCGAAGCGCCCATGGCGGCGAGCAGCAGCGCGAGCACGAATGACAGCGCAATGCCGTAAGGCAGATCGCGGATGAACACCCCCACGAGCACCGCCACGACAAGACCGACGATGATGCCCAGCAATCCACTCAGCAGATCTGGCAACGGAGTGCTCGTGAGCCGGAAGTTGACCGTCCGCCATCCGCCAAGCACGTAGGGCGTGCCCAGGTACGCGAATATCAGTCCTTCCAGCGTGGTCAGCCCGATGATTGCCCAGCCCGGGTGGGCGTTGCTGCCCAGTCCCCGGACCATGAAATAACCGAGCACGAAACCACCGACCACTCCGAGCGCTGACCCGATCCAGCGGGACAGATACTCGGAACGCTTCACGGTTACCTCCTCAAGAGACCGTCAGTCCGGCCTCCTCTATGAATGCGCCGGACTTGATGGGTGAAGGAAATGCGGCGGACACGGCGTCCGCCACGGTGCGGACCTCGACGACGCCGAGGCCGCTGGGCCGTCCGGCACGAGCGCCGGCCGGAATCAACGCGCGCGTCAGGCCATGCCGCGCCGCCTCGTGAAGGCGGCGTTCAAGCTGACCGACACGACGCACTTCGCCCGACAATCCCAGCTCGCCGATCACGATCAGGCCGTCCGGCATTGGCCTGTTGATGACGTTGCTGACGATCGACAGGGCGAGACCGAGGTCGGCGGCCGGCTCCGTGATCCGGATGCCGCCCGCCGCGCTGACGAAGACGTCCGATTTGCCAAACGTGATTCCCTGAAGACGCTTCTCGATCACCGCCAGGATCATGTGCAGGCGGTTGACGTCGAAGCCGTTGGCGATGCGTCGCAGCATCGAGTTGTCGTTCTTGTTGACCAGGCTCTGCACCTCGACCAGCAGAGGCCGCGTGCCTTCGAGCACGGCGACGATGACGGTGCCCGGCGAGGTCGGTGCCACGGTGGCGAGGATCGCGGCGGAAGGGTCGGGGACCTCCTCCAGCCCAGCCTCGACCATGGCGAAGACACCGATCTCCTCGGCCGATCCGAACCGGTTCTTGGTCGCCCGGAGGATCCGCAGCTCCTGCCGCCGGTCGCCTTCCAGGTACAGCACGGTGTCAACGATATGCTCCAGGACCCGCGGGCCGGCTATGGAACCGTCTTTCGTCACGTGGCCGACGAGGAAGATCGGAACTCCGATCTCCTTGGCGAGGCGCATCAGCCGGGCGGCCGACTCCCGAACCTGGGTCACGCTCCCGGCGCTGCCCTCGAACCCGGCGTCGCTCACCGTCTGGATCGAGTCGACGATCGCGAGCGTGGGAGCCTCGGCCCGAATCGCCTCGCAGATGGCATCGAGGTCGTTTTCGGCGAGGAGCAGGATTCCTGGACGAAGCGCGTCGAGGCGCTCCGCCCGCATCCGGACCTGCTGCGCCGACTCCTCGCCGGACACGTACAGCACCTTGCCGTTGCGCGCGAGCTGGCCGGCCGCGTGCATCAGAAGCGTCGACTTGCCCACACCGGGCTCGCCGCCGATGAGGACGAGCGAACCGGGCACGATGCCGCCCCCCAGGACGCGGTTGAGCTCGCCCCAGTCGAGGCGCCGGCGCGGCGCGTCATCCGCCGCGATCTCGTCGAGCGGCATGGGTCGAGCCGCCTCGAGCGGCTTCACCTTCGCTTCGCCGCGGGTCGCCTTTTTTACGTGGAACTCCTGCAGCGTGTTCCAGGCACGGCAGTGCGGGCACTGGCCCGCCCATCGGAGGCTCTCGCCTCCGCAATCCGTGCATACAAAGGTGATGGTCGATTTCGCCATAGGGAGACTGTGTACCGATGATGGGGGTTTTACAAGTGCGCCCGTACCTTTTTAACAGCGTCGGCGTTCTATCAGGTGAGCGTCACGACGCCGCCCTGACTACCCCCGGGGCGGCGCTCCCCCCATCCTTTACAGGATGGGGACCCCAGCAGGTTTCCTGGACTCTTCGATATCCGTCGAGCGAATCGCCGAAGCCGCTCGCGTCATCGAGCCCACCTTTCTGAACTCGCCGCAGTTTGTCTGCGAACCACTTGGAAGCAACGTCCTGCTCAAGGTCGAGACGGTCAACCCGATCCGAAGCTTCAAGGGCCGCGGGACGGAATACCTGCTGCACCGATTGGACGGTGCTGGTGACGGTTTGGTTTGCGCATCGGCCGGCAACTTCGGGCAGGGCATGGCTTACGCATGCCGGAAGCGTGGAGTCGGTCTCACGGTTTACGCCTCCGACGCCGCGAGCGCGCTGAAGATCGAGCGCATGCGCGCGCTCGGCGCGACGGTGGTCCTGGTCCCCGGCGACTTCGATGCGGCGAAAGACGCCGCGCGCAACCACCCCGGCCTCTTCATCGAGGACGGTTTGCTCGGCGCGATCGCAGAGGGCGCGGGCACGATTGGGATCGAGCTCGCCGCCGAGGCACTCGATGCGGTTTTCGTCCCTCTGGGCAACGGGTCACTGGTCAACGGAGTCGGTACCTGGTTGAAGCACCGTTCGCCGCAGACGCGCGTGGTTGCAGTCTGCGCGGAGGGCGCACCGTCGATGGCGCTTTCGTGGAAGGCGCACGCGGCGGTGACGGCGCCGAGCGACACGATCGCGGACGGCATCGCAGTGCGTGTCCCGGTGCCCGATGCGGTGCGGATCATGGAGACGACCGTCGACGATGTGATGCTCGTCAGCGATGGCGAGATGCGTGACGCGATGCGGTCGCTGTTCTACGAGGCGGGCTTGCTCGTCGAGCCGGCAGGAGCGGCCGGCGTCGCCGCGATCAAGAAGGCGAGGCCCGAAGGCCGCGTAGCCGCGATCCTCACCGGAGGCAACCTGACCGAACAGCAATTCCGCGACTGGATCTACTGACGATCGAGATCCGCCAGGTAATCGAGCGCCGCCAGCGGACCGTGCTGCGCGAACACGTCCGGCGCCGCCGCCTGCAGCTGCTCCTGCACGTGGCTTGCCAGCTGCGCCCGTAACGGGAGCGCAAGGTCCGGGCGCCGGCGTGCGTACGACGCCACGAACCGCCTCAGCTCCGGATCGATGCGGCGCAGGGCGAGCTCGGCCTGGGTTGCGGGCGCAAGTGCCGTCGGCGCGGGAGACGGGTCCGCGGGCCGGCCGCCGGGGATCTGCCACAGCTGCACCGCGTCCGAGTCTTTGACGACAACGGTGCCTGCGGCCAGGTCGCCGAGGCGTTTGCCTTTCCCGTTGATGAAGAGCACGACGATGCCGACGCCATACGCATACGGCAGGAAATCGACCAGCCTCACGATGTTGCGGATGCCGGCCTGCATGAACGTCATCGGCTCTCCACGATCGCCGACGGCGCGCAACCGGAAGACCTTCTTCCCCACCGTCTGGCCGGACCAGAAGGCCTCGCACGCCCAGAAGTAGCCGAAGATCACGACGAAGGTGCCGAGCAGGGCGAGCAGATAGGCGACGGTGTCGACGCCGGTCTGGCCGACCGCGATCGCGGCGAACCAGACGCCCAGCAGGACTCCGCTGAGGATCAAGAGATCGAGCAGCTGAGCGATCGCTCGCGTGCCGATTCCCGCGACCTGGTAGCCGAACGACACCCGCTCAGGCGTGGCGACGACCAGGTCGGTATCAGGAAGCGGTTGCTGCATGAGTTGTTAACTTACGTCGCGAAACCATGCGGGCCGAGGATTTTGTCGCAATTCGGCGCGAGGACTGGAATCGCCTTGAAGACCTTCTTGCCCGCGCCGGCTCGGGTCATCTCAACGCGCTGACTCCCGCACAGGTCCTCACCATGGCGTCGCTGTACCGGCGTGCGACCGCGGATCTCGCTCGGGCGCAGCGTGATTGGCCCGGCGAACCGGTTCATCGCTATCTGAACGGCCTCGTCGCCCGGGGTCACGGCATCGTGTACCGCCGCGGCGGGGAGATCAGGAGGCGCATCCGGGGCTTCTACGTCGACACGCTGCCGCGAACGTATCGGCAGTCATGGCGGTATCTGGTTGCTTCCGCGGCGCTGCTGTTCGTGCCCGCGCTGATCAGCTTCTTCGTGGTCCTCGCCCATCCCGATGCGGCGTACGGCATCGCCGATCCGCAGCTGATCGATCAGGTGCATCACCACCAGCTCTGGACGCAGATACCCGCGGACGAGCGCGTGCAGGCGGCCGGCGTGATCATGGTCAACAACATCTTCGTCGTCATGCTCGCGTTCGGCTTCGGCGTGATCTTCGGGTTGCCCGTGATCTGGGTGATGATCTCCAACGGCATCTCCCTCGGCGGCCTGTTCGGCCTGACGCAGGCATACGGCATCGCGGGAGGGCTGTTCGAGTTCGTCGTCGCCCACGGTGTGCTCGAGCTGTCGATCGTGATCGCCGTGGGCGCCGGCGGGCTGATGATGGGCTGGGCGCTCATCTCGCCCGGCAATCGGAAGAGGACAGACGCGCTCGTCCTTGCAACCCGCCGCGCGTTCACACTGCTGCTCGGTCTCGGTCCTCTGCTTGTGGTCGCGGGCACGATCGAGGGCAACATCTCGCCGTCGAGCGCGCCCGCCGGAGTGAAGGTCGCGATCGGACTTGTGACCGGCACGCTGTTCTACGGCTACCTGTTGCTGAGCGGCCGCAAATCTTCAGAGAAGCGCTCTTTCCTTGAGCTCCAGGTACCGCTCGACGAGCGCGGGCGACAGCTGACCGGCCACAACGTCTAGACCCAGCACGCCTCCGCGCCGCAGCAGCTCGAAGCTCTGACGCCGGCTCGCAACGAATTCCTCGGAAGCGGCCCATTCGTAGGCGCGGTTCGTGCTCGAGATGGGATCGTCTCGCGCGCTGAGCACCGCGGGGTCGGACATCGCCACAACGAGCACGAGATGTCGCGCCGCCAGTCGGAGGGCATGCGCGACGAGCTCTCGGGAGGCTTCGGGATCCTGCACGTCCGTCAGCATCACGATCATCGACCGGCGGCCGACGCGCAGCGCGAGGTGCGTCATTGCGTGCCCGAAATCAGGCTCGACGTACTCGGGTCGCACCGCGTACAGGGACTCGGTGATGCGGCGCAGTTGAGTCGCGCCGCGCTCGGGCTTGAGGAACGACGTCACGCGGTCGTCGAATGTCATCAGTCCGACCCGATCGCCGTACGCCTGCGCGACCCACGCCAGCATCAGCGCGGCGTTGACCGCGTGGTCGAGCTTGTCGAGATCGCCGGCCGGCGCCGTCATGAGGCGGCCGCAGTCCAGAGCGATGATCACCTGCTGGCCGCGCTCGGCCTCGACCTCGATCACCACCGGTCGATCGCGACGCGCGGTCGCGGTCCAGCTGACACGGCGCACGTCATCTCCGCGCACGTACTCGCGAAGTCCCGCGAATGCGGTCGACGCGCCCGGCGGCCGCGCACGCCGCATGCCCGCCATCGCGCGCAGCCCACGCCGCAGCGAGAGCTGGATGCGCTTGATGGCGATCACGTTGGGAAAGACCGCGACGTTCTGTGACGCCGGCAACCTGACCTGGCGGCGCCACCATCCGTTCTCGCGCCAGACCTGTAGGTCGACCGGACCAAACGCGTAGGCACCACGTCGTGGCGAGTAGGTCGTGTAGGCGACGCGGAGAATGCCGGTCTGATCGAAGCGCCCGTCCAGTTCGCGCGGCCAGGGGCTGAGCTCATGGGGTGCGTGGTCGGCGACACGGGCCGTCAGCCCCGCGGCCGCGCGATTGGTGATGACGATAGCAACCTCTTCCGGCTCGCCGAGGGAGAACGGGTCCGGCGTGGTGCGGCGCACGCTGTATCCCGCGCGGCGCGGGAGCAGCGTGAGGTCACGCGAGGCGACGATCACAAGGCCCGCGTTGAAGACGATCGCGACCAGGCCGAGCACCGGCGACACGACCGCGAGCGCGATCACGGCGGCGCCGATGCCGATCGCCCACAGCAGCCGAGGCTGCGGCGCGAGCCCCCTTACTGCCTCAAATCCTCGTCTCATAACTGGCGATAGTCCGGACTGACCCACGTTCTCGTCCCGAAAAACTCGCGATAGTCCGGACTAACGCCCAATCGGCGGCTCGCCTAGCGCGGCGGGACGACGCGACTCGCCACCGTGTCGAGGACGCTGTCGGGCGTCTGGCCGGCGACCTCGGCTTCCGGCCGCAGGATCAGGCGATGCCGAAACGCGGGCGCGAGCAGCGCCTTGACGTGGTCGGGTGTGACGAACTCCCCGCCGTCGAACGCCGCGTACGCGCGCGCCGCGAGCATCAACAGCACCTCTGCCCGCGTGCTCGCGCCGAGCGCGATTTCCGGCGCCGATCGCGTCGCCGCCGCGAGCTCGACGACGTAGCGGCGGATCTTCTCGTCGAGCGTCACGCGCCCCACCTGCGCCCGGCACGCCTCGATGTCATCGACGCCCAACACCGCTTCGACGCCGGCCTTGGCGGGGTCTCGCAGCTCGATGCCGGACTCCCAGCGGCGCAAGACCTCCATCTCGTCCGCCGGCGTCGGATAGTCGAGACGAACCTTGAAGAGGAAGCGATCCTGCTGCGCTTCGGGCAGCGGGTACGTGCCTTCGTACTCGACCGGGTTCTGCGTTGCGAGCACGAAGAAGGGCGATGGCAGAGGCAACTGCTGCCCCTCGAGCGTGACGCCGCGTTCCTCCATCGCCTCGAGCAGCGCCGCCTGGACCTTCGCCGGCGCGCGGTTGATCTCGTCCGCGAGCAGAACATTGGTGAAGATCGGCCCGCGGCGAAGCGCGAAAGTCCGGCTCGAGAGGTCGTAAACCGATGTGCCCGTGATGTCGGCGGGCATCAAGTCCGGCGTGAACTGGACCCGTCCGTAGTCGAGCGTCAGCGCACGCGCGATCGCCTTCGCGAGAAGCGTCTTCCCCGTTCCGGGGACTCCTTCGAGAAGCACGTGACCCTGCGCCACCAGCGCGATCGCGCACAGGCGGATCGCTTCATCCTGGCCGACGATCGCCTTGGCCAGCTGCTCGCGCAGGCGCGTGTAGAAATCGGTGGCGGTCCCGATCACCGGCGCCTCGTCCGGGGATGCGCGATCTCGTGGAGCCGCCGCGCCGCCTCGAGCAGCTCGCGTTCACTGCCCGAAGCCGCGAACATCGATGACTCCACGTTGGCCAGCTCCGCCGCTGTCTCGGGGGCGCGCACCCAGAGAGCATTCCAGAAGCGCTCGCGCGGTTGCATGGGAAGTCCGGTCCGGGTCGCGACCGCGCGCTCGGTTGCATTGGCGAGCACGCCGAGCGTGACCGCCCTGGCGCCCGACCGCCGGAGCAGTTGACCGACCGCGACCGACCACTCCACATCGGAGCGGGCAACCTCCGCGGGCCGTCCGACGACCGGGCCGAAGCGCCGGCCTCTCAGGATCAGCCCCAAGAACATGGCGACGAGCAGCCACAGCAGCGCCGCGCCCCATGGTGTGAGCAGCCAAGCCTGGGGCGTGAAGTCGCCGGCCGTCAAGCCGTGGTGGTATTCATCGAAGACCACGCGCGCGCCCGGCGACACCAATCCGAGAAGGTCGGCGAGCAGCCGTCCGTTGTCGAGCTTCTCGACGTAGCCGTTGCACAACACCAGCGGATCCGCGAGGACGATCGCGTACCCGAGCCCAAACTTCTGGATGTAGCCGGCCGAATATCCCGGACTCGTGCGCAGGAACGTGACCTGGGACGCGGAAGGCGCGAGGGGGATCACGCCGGAAGCGCCTGCGACGCGCGCGACGCCGCCGACCACCGGCGTCGCGTTGTAGGTGCCACCGCCGAACTGAGCTCCGAAACGCTGGACCCCCAACGCGCGGTCGAGCTCGGGGTCGCCCTGCTCGGACGCGTAGACAAGAACTCCACCGACGCTGACCCAGTACCGCGTGCGCTCAGCCTCATCCGCCGTGAACGGGCTCGTCGGCGTGAAGACGAACATCATCGATCCCTGTTGAGGAAGATCGAAGGATCC
>DASTIX010000142.1:0-6017 GCA_035717165.1 Candidatus Dormiibacterota bacterium | reverse complement strand
GCCGCTGAACCCGGCCGCGCACCAGAAACCCTCGACCTCGGGCACCGGTCCGAGAATCGCCTGGTGGTCAGGCGTCGTCTCGTAGAGCCCCGCCCACGCCGTCTTGATCCCCGCGCCCGCCAGCGCAGGCGCGCGGCGCTCGACGTGCGTGAACATCTTCTCGAGGAAGTCCCAGTTCACGTCGGTGGAGAATCCCGCCGGCTCGCTCCTGTCGCTCATGCCGAACAGGACGCCATCACCCTCGGGATGGAAGTAGAAGGAGCTCGAGAAGTCGACCGTCATCGGTGTAGTTCTCGAAACACCCGGTAGCTTCTCCGTGAGGGCGACATGCCGCCGGTAGGGAAGGATCGGGATCTCGAGCCCTGCCATCCGTCCGATAGACGGAGCCCACGCGCCCGCGCAATCGAACACCACGCGCGTCGCCACATCGCCAGCCGAAGTCCGCACGCCCTGCACCCGGCCGGCCGCGACGTCGACGCCGACGACCTCGACGCCTTCCTTCAAGCGTGCTCCGCGGCGTTTGGCCGCAGCAGCGTACCCCGCCGTCATGTCCGCAGGGCTCGCGATCCCGTCGGTCGGGCAGTACGTGCAGCCGAGCACGTCGTCGATATTCAGAACTGGGACCATGCGCTTTGCCTCGTCCGGATCGACCCAGCGCGCCTCGCTCAGCCCGAGGCGGTGCCACATGTCCATGTTGTGGCGGAAATCCTCGACGTGCTGCGGCAGCGTCAAGACGAAGAGGTAGCCGATCTGCCGGAAGTCGACGGCGTGGCCGGTCTCCTGCTCAAAGTCCTCGAAGAGCCTCACCGCCATGCGCTGCAACAGCACGTTCTGCTCCATCGAGAACTGTTGCCGCACGCCGCCCGCGCATTTGCCGGTCGACTGCGACCCGAACGTTTCCCGCTCGAGGAGGAGGACGTCGACGTCGCGCTTGGCCAGCTGATAGGCGAGCGCGCAGCCCATGATGCCGCCGCCCACGATGACGGCGTCAGCGCTTTCCACTGACGATGCCCCACACCTCGAAGATCATCTTCAGCGCCGCCAGCGTCGTGATGTCTGCGGTGTCGAACGCAGGAGACACCTCGACCACGTCGAAACCGACGAGCGTCGTGGAGCTCGTCGCGCCGCGAAGGAGCTCGAGCGCCTGGCGCGACGAAAGCCCGCCCGCGGACGGAATCTCGGTGCCCGGCGCGAAGGCCGGATCGAGGACGTCGATGTCGAAGGAGATGTGCACCTTGTGGCCGGCGAGGCGCTCCGCGATCTTCCGCGCGGCGCCGGCTCCGTCTCGCGCGATCTCGGCCGCGGTGATGAGCAGCATCTCGTTCTCGCGCACGAACACGAGCTCCTCCGGGTCGAAATCCCTGCCGCCGGCGATGACCACGCGCGAAGGTTCGATGCCCGACGCTTCGAGCGCCCGGCGCAGCGCGCACCCGCACGTCCAGTGGCCGCCCCGCGAGAAGTCGCAGAGGTCGGGATGCGCATCCAGCCAGAGCACGTGCAGCCCGGGATGACGGCGCATCTGGGCGGCGAGAGTCACGATCGCGGTGCAGTGATCGCCGCCGAGCACGGTGAGGAACGCTTCAGGCGGTACGGCCGCCAGGCGCCTGGTCGGATCCATCCACCCCGCTTCGATGTCCGCGCCGGCGCTGAGATCGCCGATGTCTTCGACCCGCAGGCCCGCAAGCAGCTGCCCTTCCTCGGTCACGGGCGGCATCGCCGCGGACAGCTGCCGGATGCGCTGCGGCGCCAGGGCCGCGCCCTTGCGGTAGACCGCGGATCCGTCGTAGGCGATCCCGGCCACGACCACATCCGGCGACTCGCCGTCGACCAACCCTCCCCACGGACGCAAACCCTCGAGGTTCACACCTTTCGATGCTCCGGCACTTTGAAGATGAGTACGGCTCCGATCAGAAGCCACACGAAGAACACGCTGAAGATCACCGGATAGCCGCCGGGCAGGCCAAGGATCGCCGGCCCGTGGTTGTACGGGTCGAGGAGAAAGCCGCCGACAAAGCGAGCGATGATGCCCGACCCCGCCGTTGCGATGTTGCTGAAACCCATGAACAGCCCCGCCTCATCGCGAGGAATGATGTCCTGGATGAACGCCCAATCGACCGAGAAGAACAACCCGTATCCAACTCCGATGAGAATGCCGACCAGCGTCGCTTGCGCGGCCAACTGTGGCACATGGAGCACGTTTGCGAGCGGCGTTACCAATGCCGACGGCAACAACTCGTAGTGACTGAAGACGAGCATGAGCACGCCGAGCGCGCCGAGCATTCCGCCTGCGAAGATCACCGGCCGCCGCCCGACGTGGTCGGAGATCCTTGCCGCAGGAAGCGAGATGACGAACGCGCTCAGGATCACGATGCCCAGCAGCGTGTAGCTGGCGGTGGCCGTCGCCTGGGCGTTGTGCGCGAAGAAGACGTCGCTGAAGTAGAAGTAGACGAAGCTCTGGACGCCGACGAGGCCCATGAGGATCAACAGCCTGGAGCACATCAGCCACAGAAAGCTCGGAAAGCGCAGCGGCCGGGAGAAGGTCGTGACGACCGCGTGCTGGACGCTCGCGAACTGAGCGTCGTGTGACTGCTCGCGGTCTGGGACGAGAAGCACCGTCGGCAGAGCCGCGGCGACAAGCACGACGCAGATGCTGAGGATGGCCGCGGTCGAGCCGGCGTGGGCCAGGATGTATCCGCCCACGACGGTTCCGGTGAACAGTCCGACGACGTTGGAGATGCCGTAGTAGCCCGAGGCCTCTCCGCGCTGCGGTTCGGCGACGACGTCGGGCAGCAGGCCCTGATAGGGCCCCTGCGCGGTGTTCGACGCGGTCTGGAGCAGGAAGTAGAACACCACGACCGCCCAGTACGCGCCCGAGAGGGCGATCCCCACCAGAAAGATCACGTCGCCCGCGGTGCCGATGGCGATGAACGGATGCCGGCGCCCGAAGCGCGTGCGCGTGCGATCGGAGAATGCGCCGACCAGGGGCTGCCAGACGACGGCCATGAGCGAGCCGATGCCCTCGAGGACTCCCAGGGCCACGCCCTTGTGAGCGCTGCCGACCAGGCGCTCGACGATGTTGGGCAGGATGAGCCCGCCCATGCTGTTCCACAGGTATCCGATCGCCACCCAGTAGAGCGACAGGACGACGAAGTCGATCTGCCGCAGCCGGCGGGCCGGCGCCGTTGTCTCTAGTCGGGGCGATACGGTGGTAGCGATTTCTTCACCGGGCGGTCTTCGCGATAACCGAGCGCGTACTCGCCCTGCAGCACAGTGTGGATCTCACGCGTGCCTTCGTAGATGATCGGAGCACGCGCGTTGCGCATAAACCGCTCCACCGGATACTCGGCCGAGTAGCCATACGCGCCGTGAACCTCGATCGCGTCGTGCGCCGCGTTGAACGCCGCGTCGGTCGCGTACTGCTTCGCCATGGAGACATTGACCGTGTGCCGCGCGCCGGTGTTCTTCATCCACGCCACTTTGAAATAAAGAAGGCGGCAGATCTCGTAGTCGCGCGACATGCGAGCGATCATCTGCTGCACGAGCTGGTAGCGCCCGATCTCCTGGCCGAACGTCTTGCGTTCTCTCGCGTACTTGACGGAGGCGTCAAGGCACGCGCGCACCGTTCCGGTGGCGCCCGCACCGACCGTGTAACGGCCGTTGTCGAGACAGCTCATCGCGATCTTGAAACCGTCGCCCTCGTCCCCGATGCGGTTCTCCTCGGGAACCTCGAGGTCGCTCATGTAGATCGAGCCGACGTCGCCGGCGCGAATCCCGAGCCGGTCCTCGATCGGTTCGGTGCGCAGCGCGCTCCCGCAGGCCTCGCGGTCCAGCATGAAGGCGGACACGCCCTTCGATCCGCCCTTGGGATCGGTCTTGGCGAAGACCAGCAGGTAGTCGGCCGTGTCGGCGTCGGAGACCCAGGTCTTGGCGCCGTTCAGCACGTAGCCGTCACCGCGGCGGCGCGCGGTCGACTGCATCGACGCGACGTCCGAGCCTGCGTTGGGCTCGGTCAGTCCGTAGCACGCGAGCTTCTTGCCCGAGGCCATCGGCACCAGCCAGCGCTGTTTCTGCTCCTCGGTCGCCCACGTGTAGAGGCCCATGCCGACGAGCCCGACGTGGACGGAGAGCACCGTGCGGTACACGGTGTCGACGTATTCGAGCTCCTCGCACACGAGCCCGAGGGCGAGGTAGTCGAGGCCGAACCCGCCGTAGCGCTGCGGGAAGCAAACGCCCGGCAGACCGAGCGAGGCAAGCTTGGCGAAGATCTCGGGGTCGTGTCTGCCGGCGCGGTCGTTGGCGGCGATGTCCGGAGCAAACTCGCGGGCGCAGAAATCGCGAACCGTGTCGACCAGCTGTTGCTGGTCTTCAGTCAGACCGAGGTCGAGCGCCACAGGCGCAGGTTAAGACTTCTTCGGGCTCGGTGACGGACTGACCTTCGGCGTCGGCGAAGGTGCCGGGGAAGCCAGCGGTTTGAGGTCGGTCGGACCGACGTGTCCGATGAAGGGCAGGTGGTGTCCGAATCCCAGGATGAACGGCACCGTGCGCGAGCCGTGGAGCTGCGGCTGGACGAAGTCGGTGTAGATCTGCTGCAGCTGGTGGATGCCGGCGACCTGATCGAGCGTGGCCCCGCCCTTCTTCGACGCGTTCGCCTTCAGAGTCGCGAGGTCGGTCTTCGAAACCATGACCGCGGTGATCGGGTTGGAGAGGATCTCGTTCTCGAGCTGGTTCACCTGAGACAGGGTGAGGCTGGCGCTCTTGATCGCAGGCTCGAACGCGTTGTCGAGGACGACGAGCGCCGACACCGCGAGGTAGACGACGACCAGCGTGACGAGCACGTGGACGAATACCCCCAGCAGCCCGTCGACGCCGCGGATCGCCTCCAGGCGGTGGAAGGCGCCTCCAATACCGCCTCCGATCGCCCCGGCGACCACGGCGAGGATCAGCGCGACGAACACGCTCAGCACAGGCGTGAGGTGAAGGAGCTTCTGCATCTCGTTCGTGTACTGATCGTGGAAGCGGAAGACCACCAGCAGCGTGCCGAAGAAGAAGATCTCGGCGAGAAGCGGCTGGATGACGCCTCGCTGGTACCCGGTGATGAGCGCGATCACCAGGACGATGACGATGATGATGTCGATGATCACGAGCGCGCGCCATTCTAGACGAGCGGCCCGTGAACTCAGGCCTATTCCGGCTCAGTTCAAAGCCCCCGTATTCGGTTAGACTCGCATCGACTTTTGGCCCGAACGATCGCGGTAGCGATGCAGAAGGGCGGGGTAGGCAAGACCACCACCGCCGTCAACCTTGGAGCCGCTCTCGCCGAGTTGGGCCAGCGCGTGCTGCTCATCGATCTCGACGCGCAGGGGCACCTGACGCTTTACATGAAGCCGCAGGGCGAGCTGGAGAAGACCATCTATCACCTGCTCGTCGATCCCGACACGACGGTGACCGACGTCGTCCAGGAGGCGCCGCAGTTTGGCCTTCACTACATCCCGGCGGACATCGAGCTCGCGGGCGCCGAGAACCAGCTGATCAACGAGATCGGCCGCGAGAGCATCCTCCGCGACAAGCTCGAGGCCGCGCAGGGCCGCTACGACTTCATCATCATCGACTGCCCGCCGTCACTCGACCTGATCGTGATCAACGCGCTGGTCGCAGCCGATGAGGTGCTGGTTCCTCTGCAGGCCGAGTTCCTTGCTCTGAAAGGAATGCAGGAGCTGCTCGTCACGATGGAAAGGGTCAAGCGCCGCTTGAACCCGCGCCTCGAGCTGATTGGAATCCTTCCCACGCTTTACAAGCACCGGGCTCTGCACTCACAGGAAGTGCTCGCCGCGGTGCGCGAGAAGTACGGCAGCAAGGTCTACGACTTCTGGATCACGGATTCGATTCGATTCGCCGAGACTCCGCTCGCCGGTCAATCGATCCTGCAGTACGCCAAGGAATCGGATGGGGCGAAGTCGTATCGGGCGCTCGCCAGCGCCGTCATGCAGAATCACCGGGTTCAGGACTGAGGATTTAGG
>DASTIX010000141.1:0-2140 GCA_035717165.1 Candidatus Dormiibacterota bacterium | reverse complement strand
GCGATCCGGATCGCCCCGTCGGTGAACGAGCAGCTTCCCCACTGATGATCCATGTCGGCAAAGCCGATCGACGTCCACGTCAGGCGGCCGTCGAAATGGCGCTCGTTGAGCCGCCTCGCGCGCTGCTCGAGTCGCTCGTCGGTCGGCCGCCGCCGTGCCGCGCTGCGCTCGAGCCGCTTGCTCATGACCTCGGCCCAGTGCTGGCGCTCCGCGATAGGCATCGTCGCCGGCACCATCAGCTCGAGCACGCCCGACCGGAGCCTTGCTGCGACGGTGCGGCGACGCTTGCGCGACGTGATGATTCGAACGGGCGGCATCGACCGGCACGAATTGTAGGATTGCCGCGCAGCAACACTTGCCCAGAAGCCTCGTCCTCGGCAACGGAAACGTCCTCATCGGATTCGATGCCTCGTACTCCGTGCGCGACATCTTCTATCCGCGCGTCGGTGATGCCAACCACACGATGGGGAATACGTGCCACACAGGATTTTTCATCGATGGGAAGTTCGCGTGGCTCGAGGACGGCGGATGGCAGCGCCAGCTGGGTTACGCGGAAGACTCGCTCGTCAGCGACGTCAAGCTCGCGCATCCGGGTCTTGGGATTTCCGTGCGGTTCGAGGACTACGTCGACCTCGCACGCAACTGGCTGATCCGCAACGTCGAGGTTACGTCGGCGAACGGGTTCGGGGTCGGTCGGGTCTTCTTCCATTACGACTGGTACATCGAGGGCTCGGACATCGGCAACACGGTGCTCTACGAGCCGCGACATCGCGGCGTCATCGCGTACCGGGCCAATCGGTATTTCCTGATCGGCGGCCAGGTCGACGCCGATTACGGGATCAGCACGTGGGCGAACGGCAAGAAGGGAAACGGATCGCAGGGGACGTGGGTGGATGCGGAGGACGGCATCCTCGGGAAGAACCCGATCGAGCAGGGGTCGGTCGACTGCACGGTCGGTTTCGACCTCGGCGCCGTGAAAGCCGGCGAGCCGCGCGGCGTGACGCACTGGCTTTGCATGGGAGGGAGGCTCAGCGAGGTCACCACCTACGGCCAGGACCTGATCGTGGGACGCGGCCCGGACACGTATCGGGGGAGGACTCTCACGTACTGGCAGGTGTGGTCTGAGAAGGACCACCGGCACATCGACAACGAGCTGGGCCAGGACGCGACCGAGCTTTACCGGCGGAGTGTGCTGACCGCGCGCACTCACATCGACAACCACGGCGCGATCATCGCGTCGACGGACTACGACATCACCAAGTTCGCGCGCGACACGTATGCCTACACGTGGCCGCGGGATGGCGCCATCGTCGCGAACGCGCTCGACCGCTCCGGGCACGAGGACTGCACCCGGCTGTTCTTCACGTTTTGCCAGGACGCGCTCGTGGAGGAGGGGTTCTTCCTGCACAAGTACACGCCGTACGCGCAGCCCGGCAGCTCGTGGCTGCCGTGGATCGATTCCCACGGCGTGCGGACGCTGCCGATCCAGGAGGACGAGACGGGTCTCGTGCTCTGGTCGCTCTGGCAGCACTACCGCCAGCACCAGAACCTCGACTTCGTCGTCGGCCTCTATTCGACGCTGGTCGTGCCCGCGGCGGACTGGATGGTCAGCTACATCGACCAGCGCAACGGCCTGCCGATGCCTTCATGGGATCTGTGGGAGGAACGCTGGGGCGTGCACGCGTTCACCGTCGGGTCGGTGTGGGGCGGGCTCGATGCCGCGCGCAACTTCGCCGATCTTTTCGGCGACGTCGAGGCTTACGTGCGCTACCGCGACGCGGTCGAACGGCTGCGTGAGGCGGCGGACTCGCATCTCTACAGCGACGAGCTCGGGCGCTTTCCGCGCCGGATCACGGTCGAGGACGATGAGTCGATCACCGTCGACACCGTGCTGGACAGCGCGATCCACGGGCTCTGGCGCTTCGGGATGTATCCGCCGGACGACCCTCGCATAGCAGGCACGATCCAGGCGATCGCGACGCAGCTCCACAACGGCGCCGCGGCCGGCGGGATCGCGCGGTACACCGACGACTACTACTTCAAGGTCGAACCCGACACGCGCAAGGTGCCGGGCAACCCATGGTTCATGTGCACCATGTGGCTCGCGCAGTGGTACATCGCGACGGCGAAGACGCCGGCC
>DASTIX010000140.1:0-24431 GCA_035717165.1 Candidatus Dormiibacterota bacterium | reverse complement strand
GCCTGCGCGACGGTGCGCTGGATCTCGTGGCGCCCGGCGGCGCCGAAACAGACCTCGACGAAAAACTCGTGCAGCACCTCGCATCCGAAGCGGCTCGGCCCATCGAGCTGCGCGAGCTGCCCGGCCAGAACTTCGATGCGGCCCAAGTCCTGATCGTCAACCTCGCGACCGTCGAGCTGTTCGCGCTCGAGGCGGGCCTGGCCCTCGATCCTCGCCGCTTTCGCGCCAACCTCTACGTCGACGGCATCGAGCCCGAGGAGGAGCTGCGATGGCTCGGGCGGGTCATCCGCGCCGGTGACGCCGAGCTCGAGGTGGTCGACCGGTGCGAGCGGTGCAAGGTGATCACCATGGACCCTGACACGACGGAGGCCAAGCCGGAGCTCCTCAAGCTCCTGGTCGAGCGGCACGACGAACGTTTGGGCATGTATTGCCAGGTCGTTCGGCCCGGTCGAGTGGCCGTCGGAGACTTTGTCGGCTAGTAACCTTCTCCAGGCAAGGAGGTATCGCATGGCCATCAAAGCTTTTTCGCCCGAATGGGCAAAGCAGTTCCAGGACGAGATAAATCGCTCGAGCGTCTACAAGACGGCGGCCAAGGGTTGGAAGTGGACGGTCGGGCTGGTCGTCGAGGCGGAGCCGGACAAGAACTTTCCCGAGACGAAAGGGGTCGTCATGGACCTGTTCGACGGCAGCGCGCGCGACATTCATGTCAAGTCGGCCGCCGAGGCGCAGAGCTGCGACTTCGTCATCACGGCTCCGTACTCGCGTTGGAAGCAGGTCGCGACCAAAGAGCTCGATGCGACCAAGGGCATGCTCCAGGGCAAGCTCAAGCTGAAGGGCGACCTGCCGACCATCGTGCGCTATACGAAGGCTTCGCAGGAAATGACCGAGTGCACGACGCGGGTGCCGGTCGAGTGGCCCGACGAAAAGTAAAGAAGCCGGATCCCGTCAGCTACGCGGATACGGAGCCCAGCGCGTTCGCGTCGATGCTCGGTGGCTTGATCGATGCGAACATCGCCGGCAATCCCGCGCGGCGCAAGGACTTCGATGACCTGAAGGCGCGCGTCGGGGTCTGGGTGACGGACATCGATGAGGGCGTCACCCTTGATTTCGAGGGTGGCGCGTTGGTCGTCTCGAATGGCCTCAAGGCCAAGCGCGACATCACGATCCGCACCGACGCCGATACGGTGATGAACCTCAGCAACCTGCGCATCGGGCTGTTCGGGATGCCGGTCTATTACGACGAGGTAGGGCGCGGCATCGCCGCCAAGCTGCTGCAGGGCAAGCTCCGCATCGACGGTCTCCTCGGCAACATCGCGACGGTCAACACGGTCACGCGCATCTTCTCGGTGCGATGAAGCTCGCCGTCATCGGCGCGGGCAGCATGGGCGCGCAGATCGCGCAGCAGGCGGCGCTTCACGGCGTGGACGTCGCGCTGCAGGACAAAGACGAGGCGCAGCTGCGCAAGGCGCGTGAGTCAAACCAGGGTCACCTGGCTCGTCGCGTCGAAAAAGGCAGGCTGTCACAGCAGGACGCGGACGGCGCATGGGCCCGCGTACGAGCGACCACCGACCTCGCCGATGCCGTGCGCGAAGCCGACATCGTCATCGAGGCGGTGTTCGAGAATCTCGACCTGAAGCGCGCGATCTTCCATGAGCTCGACTCGCTGGCCCGCCCCGATGCAGTGCTGGCGAGCAACTCCTCGACGATGGGGATCAGCGAGATCGCGTCCGCAAGCTCGCGTCCCGAGCGCTGCTTGAACATGCACTTCTTCTTTCCTGTGCTCGTGATGGACCTCGTCGAAATCGTGCGCGGTCCGCTGACATCCGATGAAACCGTGCAACGCGCGAAGCAGCTCGCGCAGGCGATGGGCCGGACCGCGGTCGTCATCAACAAAGAGATCGACGGGTTCATTGTCAACCGGATCCTGCATGCCGCGACGCAGGAGGCGTACCGCCTGCTGGACGCGGGGGTCGCATCGTTCGAAGACATCGACACTGCGGTCGAGAAGGGCCTGAACTGGCCGATGGGACCGTTTCGGCTCGGTGATTTCAGCGGCCTCGACGTCACGTACAACGCCCGGCTGCACATGTACCGCGTCACTGGCGACGAGCGCTACAAGCCGTCGCCGCAGCTGGAGGCGAAGGTGAGGGCCGGCAAGCTCGGGCGAAAGACCGGCGAAGGTTGGTATCGATATTGACGTGCGTCGCCCTGCGAGCGCCCGGCGACTGAAAGCGTGAGACTGCACCACGTTGGAGTCGCGGTCGACGATCTGGACGCGGCCATCGACATGTACACCGGCCAGTTCGGCGCCTCGCTGACCCATCGCGCCAAGAACGAGGAGGACGGCCTGGAAGCGGCCTTCCTGGAGATGGGTGCCGCGGAGGTCGAGCTGCTTGCGGCTCTGCGCGAGGATTCGACCGTCGGCAAGTTCCTTGCCAAGCGCGGGCCGGGTCTGCATCACGTCGCCTACGCGGTGCCGGACGTGAAGCAGGCGCTGGCGGATGCGCATGCTGCCGGCATGGAGCTGATCGACGCGGTGCCGCGCATCGGCCTGCATGGTGTGCCGATCGGATTCGTGCATCCGAAAAGCGTCGGCGGCGTGCTGACGGAGTTCGTCGAAACATGACGCGCGACGTGCAGAACGACAGTGGCCTCCCGCTCAAGCCGGTCTACTCGGTCGAGGATCGCCGCGCCGAAGAACCGTCGCCTGGCGCCTTTCCGTTCACCCGGGGGATCCACAAGGACATGTACCGCGGCCGGTTGTGGACGATGCGCCAGTACGCTGGCTTCGGCACCGCGGCGGAGTCGAACAGGCGCTACCGGTTCCTTCTCGACCAGGGCCAGACCGGGTTGTCGGTCGCGTTCGACCTGCCGACGCAGATCGGCTACGACTCGGACGACCCGATGGCCAACGGCGAGGTGGGGAAGGTGGGCGTGGCGATCGACTCCCTCGAAGACATGGAGGTCCTGCTCGAAGGAATCCCGCTCCACAAGGTGTCGACGTCGATGACCATCAACGCCACCGCGGCGATGCTGCTGCTGCTCTATCAGCTCGTCGCCGAGAAGCAGGGAGTCGCGCCCGAGAAGATCACCGGCACGGTGCAGAACGACATCCTCAAGGAGTACGCCGCGCGCGGCACGTACATCTTTCCGCCTAAGCCGTCGATGCGCCTGATCACCGACCTCTTCGCGTACTGCAAGACGAACCTTCCCAACTGGAACACGATCTCCATCTCGGGCTACCACATGCGCGAGGCTGGTTCGACCGCAGCGGAGGAGGTCGCGTTCACGCTGAGCCACGCCATCGCGTACGTGGAGGCGGCCGAGGCCGCAGGTCTTCACGTCGACGAGTTCGCGCCGCGCGTGTCGTTCTTCTTCGCCTGTCACATGGACTTCTTCGAAGAGGTCGCGAAGTTTCGCGCCGCGAGGCGGATGTGGGCGCGCATCATGCGCGATCGGTTCGGCTCCAAAGATGAGCGCTCGCAAACCTTGCGCTTCCACACCCAGACCGGTGGCGTGACGCTGACGGCGCAGCAGCCGTTCAACAACGTGGTGCGCACCGCGCTGGAGGCGATGAGCGCGGTGCTCGGTGGCACCCAGTCCCTCCACACCAACTCTTACGACGAAGCACTCGGACTTCCGTCCAGGAACGCCGTCGAGATCGCCCTGCGCACGCAGCAGGTGATCGGCTTCGAGTCCGCCGTGCCTTATGTCGCCGACCCGCTCGGCGGTTCCTACTACGTCGAGAACCTCACCGACCGCGTAGAGGAGGAGGCGCTCGGCATCATGGCCGAGCTCGACGAGTTGGGCGGTGCGGTCACCTGCATCGAGACCGGCTGGACCCAGGGGCGCATCGCCGACAGCGCGTACCGCAAGCAGCTGCGCATCGAGTCCGGTGAGCGCATCGTCGTCGGCGTCAACAGGTTCACGGAGACCGACGCCAAACCGGTGGAGATCATGAAGATCAGTCCGCGCCAGCAGGCGGCGCAGGCGCGGGCGCTGAAGAAGCTGCGGGCTCGCCGTGACAGGGCTGCGGTCGAGCGCCATCTCGCTGAGATCGACCGCGCCGCGCGCGGGGCGGACAACCTGATGCCGGTCTTGAAGGCCGCGCTCGCCGATTACGTGACCATCGGCGAATGCTGCCGGGTGCTGCGCGGCGTGTTTGGCGAATATCAACCGGGGGAGGCGGCATGACGGAGCAACAAGTGATTCCGATGCTCGCGTACGAGAACGGACCGGCGGCCATGGACTGGCTGATCGACGCTTTCGGTTTTCGCGAGAAGGACAGGCGTGTCGAGAACGGGCGGCTCACGCATGGAGAGCTCGACACCGGCGGCGGCGTGGTGATGCTCGCGACGCCGTCGCTCCACTACCGCGGCCCGAAACACCATCGCGAGCAATGCGAGATCGCGGCGAGCTGGCACGACGTCCCTTACATCATCGACGGCGTCCTGGTCTACGTCGATGACGTCGCGGTGCATTTTGAACGGGCGAAGGCCGCCGGCGCACTGATCCTGTCGCCCGTTGAAGGAAACCGCTATCGCGCGGAGGACGTCGAGGGCCACCGCTGGATGTTCATGCAATCAACAAGTCCCAACCTGGACGCGCAGCGCCAGCGGCCGTGAGCCAGAAACCACGCAAGGTCGACCCGCTCAACGATCTGCGGCAACGCAAGTACGAGGCGGGCCACGGCGACGCCGAGGCGTTCCAGCGCCAGCACGCGAAAGGCAAGCTCACGGCGCGCGAGCGGATCACACGCCTGGTGGACCGCAACTCTTTCGAGGAGCTCGACCTGTTCGCGCGCCACGGCGACGGCCACCCCGGCGACGGAGTGGTGACCGGCATGGCGAAGATCGACGGCCGCGACGTGATGCTGTTCAGCCACGACGCGAGCGTGTTTGGTGGCTCGCTCGGTGAAGTCTTCGCGAACAAGGTGATCAAGGTCATGGACCTCGCCGCGAGCAATCGCATCCCCATCATCGGCATCAACGACTCGGGCGGCGCGCGCATCCAGGAAGGCGTGGTCTCGCTCGCCGGTTATGCGGAAATCTTCTGGCGCAACGTCGAGGCGAGCGGGCTGATCCCTCAGCTCAGCCTGATCCTCGGCCCGTGCACCGGCGGCGCCGTGTACTCGCCGGCGATCACCGACTTCACGTTCATGGTCCACGGCGTCGGCTACATGTTCATCACCGGCCCCGAGGTGATTCGCGTCACGACCGGCGAGCATGTGACATTCGATTCGCTCGGCGGCGCGGAGGTGCACAACGTGCGTTCGGGCGTCGCGCATTTTCTTGCGGAAAGCGAGGAGGAGTGCTTCGCGCAGGTCCGCAAGCTGTTCAGGTACATCCCGCAGAGCTGCGAGGAGCAGCCGCCGCAGCTCGAGCCGAGCGACGACGCCGAGCGTTCGGCGCCCGGCCTGGCCACGATCATCCCCGACAACCCGAAGGAGCCTTACGACATCAAGGACGTGATCGGCATGGTGGTCGATCACGGTGAATTTTTCGAGGTCCAGCCCTTTTACGCCATGAACATCGTGGTCGGCTTCGCTCACCTCGATGGCAAGCCCGTCGGCGTCGTGGCCAACCAGCCGAAGGTGATGGCCGGCGCGCTCGACATCAACGCCTCGGACAAAGGCGCTCGTTTCGTGCGCTTCTGCGACGCGTTCAACATCCCGCTCGTCACGTTCGTCGACGTCCCCGGTTTTCTCCCGGGCACTGCGCAGGAGTACGGAGGGATCATCCGTCACGGCGCCAAGCTGCTTTACGCGTTCAGCGAGGCGACGGTCCCGAAGCTCACGGTGATCACCCGCAAGGCGTACGGCGGCGCTTACTGCGTCATGTGCTCGAAGCACATCCGCGCGGACTACAACGTCGCATGGCCGACGGCGGAGATCGCGGTCATGGGCCCCGAGGGCGCGGTGAACATCCTTTACCGGCGCGAGCTTGCCGCCGGATCGGCCGATCGCGCGCGACTCGTCGTCGATTACACAGAACGTTTCGCCAACCCGTACATCGCCGCCGAACGCGGATACATCGACGGCGTGATCGAGCCGGGACGGACGAGGTTCGAACTCATCCGTGCCCTCCGCATTGCCATGCGCAAGGAGCGCAGGCGCAGCCCGCGCTGGCACGGCAACATCCCGCTCTGAAGGCGCGGGGGAGGCAGGCCTCCCCCGCGAGCCCCCTCCGTTGCACAGGACGCCTGGCGGCGTTTGGTGCAACGCGCCTGGGGACGGCCGGAGTGAATCCGGCCTTCAGCTCGCCTTCATCCATTAGCGTCACGGCTCTGAAGGCGCGGGGGAGGCAGGCCTCCCCCGCTAGCTCCCTCCGTTGCACAGGACTCCTGGCGGCGCTTGGTGCAACGCACCCGGGGACGGCCGGAGTGAATCCGGCCTTCAGCTCGCCTTCATCCATTAGCGTCAGGGCGTGATCCGGTTGCGGCGATTCGCCGAGGGTGACTGGCCGCTCCTGGTCGGGCTCAACGCGCCGGAGATGACGGAGCACCTGGGCGGACCCGAGACCGACGAGGCTTTGCGGAAACGCTACGAGCGTTACCTCGCTGCGGCCGATTCCGACACCGTGTTCTGCTACACGGCCGTGCTCGAGCCGGACGGAGTCGCCGTCGGCAACATCAACTTCTGGGAACGCGAATGGCAGGGCGAGAAGATTTTCGAGATGGGTTGGGGCGTCCTCCCCGAATACCAGGGCCGCGGACTCGCGTCCGAGGCGGTGAAGGAGGCGATCGAGCTCGCCCGCACAACGCGGCGGCGCGACTCCATCCATGCCTTTCCGTCTGTCGAGAACGGACCGTCGAACGCCATCTGCCGCAAGGCGGGATTCGAGCTCATCGGGCCGGGTAAGTTCGAATATCCGAAGGGCCACTGGATGGAGTGCAACGACTGGCGATTCAGCCTTCGCCAATAGACTTATTGCTGACGGATGCCGCATCAGGATGCTCAAGGTCGATGGATTTCGGACGACGGTCTTCAGTACTGGGACGGAGCGGCTTGGCGACCGATGTGGCAGCAGCCGCAGGCGCGTTCCGGCGTTTCCGCGCTTCCGGCGGTGCTCATCGGCTGCGGATTCGCCCTGGTCGTCGTGATCGTGCTCGCCATCGGCGGCGTCATCCTCGTGAACAGCGGCACGTTCCGCCAGAGCTTCTGCAACAGCTGGAACAACAATCCGCAGGACTCGCAGACGCCCTGCCCGCTGGCCCCCTCGCAGTGATCGCTCGTTGAAACTCCTCGAGTACCAGGCGAAAGAGGTCCTGTCCTCACTCGGGATCACGATCCCGCCGGGCAAGGTCGCGCACACACCCGACGAGGCCGCGGAGGCGTGTGAGCAGCTGGGACCTGTGGCCGTCAAAGCTCAGGTGCCGGTCGGCGGACGTGGCAAGGCCGGCGGCATCAAGCTCGCGCGCGACCCGAAGGAGGCGCGTGCGGCCGCCGAGCAGATCATCGGCATGGACATCAAGGGTTTCCGCGTCCCGCTCGTGTACTGCGAGGCCGCGCTCGACATCGCCCGCGAGATCTACGTGGGCTTTACGGTCGATCGCGACGCGAGGGCGAACGTGCTGCTGCTGTCGGCGAAGGGCGGGATGGACATCGAGCAGGTCGCGGATGAGTCGCCCGAGGCGATCGCGCGGCTTTATCCGAGCCCGTGGCGCGGTCCCCTCGATTTCGAGCTGAACCAGCTCATCTTCGACGCCGGACTTGGCGAGCTGGCGCGACCGCTCGCCGCGGTCATCAAGAAGCTCTACCGCGCCATCCCCGACTACGACGCGCTCACGGCGGAGATCAATCCGCTCGTCGTCACCAAGTCCGGCGACGTGATCGCCGGCGACGCCAAGCTCGAGATCGACGACAACGCCACGTGGCGTCACCGCGACCTCGAGCAGAGATATGGAGCCGTGATCGAGGGCGATCGCTACGAGGTCGAAGCGAAGAAACGCGGCCTGACGTACGTCTCGCTCGACGGCCACGTGGGCATCATCGGCAACGGCGCGGGACTGTGCATGGGCACCCTCGACCTCGTCCAGCGCGCCGGAGGAAAGGCGGCCAACTTCTGCGACATCGGCGGAGGCGCGAAAGCCGAGGTCGTCGAGAACGCGCTCGCGGTCATCCTGATGAACCCGAAGGTCAAGGGCGTACTCATCAACGTCTTCGGAGGCATCACGCGCGGCGACGAGGTCGCCAGAGGCATCGTGACGGCTCGTGACAACCTGCACATGAAGCTGCCGTTGGTCGTGCGCCTCAGCGGCACCAACGAGGAAGAGGGACGCGCGATCCTCAAGCAGCACGGCATCGAACCCGGGGTCAACGCGTGGGAGGCGGCGCAGAAGATCGTCGAGCTGACGAAGGCCGGAGCGAGAGCATGAGCATCCTCATCGACTCCTCGACGAAGGTCGTTGTCCAGGGGATCACCGGGCGCGAGGGCTCGTTCCACACCGAGCAGATGCAGGCGCTCGGCACCAAAGTCGTCGGCGGCATCTCACCGGGCAAGGGAGGCACCACCCATCTCGGCGTGCCGGTGTTCAACACGGTCGCCGATGCGGTCGAGGCGACAGGCGCAACCGCGTCGGGCATCTTCGTCCCCGCGCCATTCGCCCCCGACGCGATCATGGAGGCGGCCGCCGCCGGGATCACGATGATCGTCTGCATCACCGAAGGCATCCCGATCCAGGACATGATCCGGGTGAAGGACTACCTTCGCGGCTTTCCGCGAGCGCGCCTTCTCGGGGCGAACTGCCCAGGCTTGCTGACCGCCGGGCAGGCGAAGATCGGCATCATCCCCCAGCGCATAACCACGCCCGGCCATGTCGGCCTCGTGTCGCGCAGCGGCACCCTGACCTACGAGGTCGCGTCCGCGCTGTCGGCGAAGGGCATCGGCCAGTCGACGATCGTCGGCATCGGCGGCGACCCGGTCCTCGGCTTGACGTTCAGCGATGTGGTCCAGCTTTTCGAGAAAGATCCCGATACGACGCACCTCGTGCTCATCGGTGAGATCGGTGGAAGCGACGAGGAACATGCCGCCGAGTTGCTCGCGCGAGGCTCGCGACTGAAGACCGTCGCCTTCATCTCCGGGCGCACCGCGCCGGAGGGGAAGCGAATGGGCCACGCCGGCGCGATCATCTCGGGCAACCGCGGCACCGCGAAATCGAAAGAAGAGGCTTTCCGCCGCGCGGGCGTGGCGGTGGCCGAGACGACCGACGAGATCGTCGGCATGCTCGCGTGAGCGCGATTCCGGTGACCGCCGCGAGGCTATTGCCCGCGGAGAGGCGCCGTGACCTCGCCGTTGCTTTCGCCCTCGTGGTCTGGCTCGCCTACACGCGCGTTTACTGGGCACTCCGCGCGGCTCATCTCGTCGGGCCGCCGTGCCCGTTCTATTACCTCACAGGACACCCGTGTCCGTTCTGCGGCGGCACACGGTCGTTCGCGTACATGTGGGAGGGCGACTTCTCCGATGCCGTCAGGCTGTACCCCATCGGCCCCGCGCTTTTCGCAGGCACGTTCGTAGCGATCGGAGGCCTTGTCACAGGCGCGGTCTCGGGTCGGACGTTGCGACCGCGGCTGTCGCGCGAACAATGGCGTGGCCTTGTCGCCGGCACTGTTGCCATGGTCGTTATCAGCTGGGCGCTGAAGGTGTTCGTCCTCGGCAATTAGGCTGCGAGTGCTTGGCGCCGAGGACTGGGCGCTCTACCGACGCGTCCGTCTGGAAGCACTGCGCGAGGCGCCGTACGCGTTCGGTTCGACCTACGCGCGCGAAAAGGATCGCTCCGAGGCCGACTGGCGGCATGCGGTCAGGACGCGCACGAGGTTTATCGCCGAAGTCGACGGGGCCGTGGTCGGAACTTCGTCCGGCGGTGACGGTGACGCGTCCGGTGCGGCGGCGCTGACGGCGATGTGGGTCGACCCGGGTTTCCGGCGGCAGGGAATCGGCGACGCGCTGGTGCAGCGCGTCATCGAGTGGGCGCGCCAGACCGGTTACGGCGAGCTCTTCCTGTGGGTCGTGGACGGGAATGGCAGCGCCGAACGGCTCTACGAGCGCAACGGCTTCCGGCGCACCGGCGCGGCCCAGGAGGTGCGGCCCGGCGAGCTCGAGTACGAGATGTCTAGGTCCCTTCGATGAGGCGCGAGACCACCGGCCAGACCACCGAATAGACGCGCGCGATGTTCTGAGCGCCGTCGCCCGGATCGATCAGGTCGTGGGGCAGGCCATCGGCGGTCGGGAACTCATACGTCTCGACGTTCGCGCCGCGGTCGCGCCACGACTTGATCAGCGCGTATGTGAATCGATTGTCGAGGCGCGGCTCGGCCGCGTTGGTGATGACGACCACCGACTTTGCCTTCGGCGCATCGCGCTTGGCTCTGTTCACCAGCGCGCGCCCACACCGATACAGGGCGGCGTAGGCGTGTGTCGATAAACGCGGGTAGCCGTACGGCGGTCCGCTCTGTTCGCGCCGCTTCCGATCCCACCAGAGGTAGAAGTTCGGCACGCGCGGCGCGATCCGGCTCATCGCGTCGATGACCGGCCCGGGTATCTGCCTGAGCCCCAGCATGGGCGCGATCAACACGGCGCGGTCGATGCCAGCTCGTTCCTGTGCGACGAGGCCGGCGAGGATGGCGCCGAGCGACAGCCCCATGACCGTGACGCGCCTGCCGAGACCGACACCCACGTCGGCGGCGCGATTCGCGACTGCCGTCAGATGGTCGGCGCGGAGCTCGGCGATCGCGGTCGTGAGGCGGTCGGTGTAACCGTGGCGCGGATAACGCGGTATGAACACGTTCCAGCCTTTGTCGAAGAAGATCCGGCCGAGCGCGTCCATCTGCTGTGGGCAGTTGGTAAAGCCGTGGAGAAGGACGAGCGATTTCTCGGTTCGCCGTCCGTGCGTGTAGAGGCGGGAATGGCACAACGGGTTGACGTTGGGGCCGTCGAGGTCCCTGATCGTCTGCGCGATCCGCAGCCCCTCGGCGTAAAGGTCATGCAAGGATTGGTGACGTGGATTTTGAACTGACCCCCGAGCAGCAGGCGATCCGGGACACCTGTCGCGACTTCGCGCGCGAGGTCGTCGCGCCCGCAGCGGAGTACCTCGACCGCGAGCACAAGTTCGGCTACGACATCGTCCGCCAGATGGGCGACCTCGGCCTGTTCGGGTTGCCGTTCTCGGAAGAGTTCGGCGGCGCCGGCGCCGACTTCCTCTCCCTCTGCATCGCCATCGAGGAGATCTCGCGCGCCGACGCCGGGGTGGGCATCACGCTCGAGGCGGCCGTGTGTCTCGGCGCCTCACCGATCTACGAGTTCGGCACGCCGGAGCAGAAATCGCAGTGGCTCCCGGATCTGCTCGCGGGTCGAAAGCTCTGGGCTTTTGGCCTGACCGAACCCGAGGCCGGATCGGACGCGGGCGCGACCAAGACGCGTGCCGAGCAGCGAGACGGCCATTGGGTGATCAATGGCGCCAAGCAGTTCATCACCAACTGCGGCACGTCGATCTCGGCCGGGGTGACGATCACCGCACTCACGGGTCATGACGAGATCAGCGCGCTCATGGTTCCGACCGGCACGCCCGGCTACCACGTGCTCGAGTCGTACCGCAAACTGGGGTGGCATTCGTCCGACACACACCCGCTGTCATTCGAAGACTGCGAGGTGCCGTCGGCGAACCTTCTCGGCACCCGCGGGGGCGGCTACCGCCAGTTCCTCCGCACGTTGACCGGGGGACGCGTCGCCATCGCGGCGCTCTCGGTCGGCGTCGCCCAGGCCTGCCTGGATGCCGCGCTCTCCTACGCGCGCGAGCGGCGGGCGTTCGGCGAACCGATCTCGCGTCACCAGGCGATCCAGTTCAAGCTCGCCGACATGGCCATGGAGACCGAGGTTGCCCGGACGATCGTCTATCGCGCGGCCAGGGCGTACGGGCACGAAGGCTCGGGCGAAACCTCCGACGACGTGCGGATGCTCGCGGCGATGTCCAAGCTCTACGCGTCGGAGGCCTCGAAGCGCGCCGCCGACAACGCGGTGCAGATCCACGGTGGTTATGGGTTCATGGAGGACTATCCCGTCGCCCGCTACTGGCGCGACGTGAAGATCAACGAGATCGGGGAAGGAACGTCTGAGGTTCAGCGGATGCTGATCGCGCGGCTGCTCGGCACATGAATGGGTAGCATCTCTTCGCGATGAGCGTCTCGGGCGAGCTGCGACCGGTGGGCTCGACGGGATCGCGTGAGCGCCGGCCGCTAACCGTCCTGTTCGCCGACCTCGCCGGATCGACGTCGATCGCCGAACGAATGGACCCCGAAGACTGGACGAACGTCGTGGGCGAGGCGTTCACCCGGCTCAACCACACGGTCGAGCACTACGGCGGGACGGTCGCGCGGTTGATGGGCGACGGCGTGCTTGCCTTCTTTGGAGCGCCGGAGGCACACGAGGACGATCCCGAGCGTGCGGTGAGGTGCGGCCTCGAGATGACGGCCGCGATCGACGACCTCGCGGCGGACCAGAAGGCGATCGGAGCTGCGGGCCTGCGTGTGCGCGTTGGGGTGAACACCGGACCGGTCGTGGTCGGCCTGATCGGGACTGACAAGGCGAACGAGTACACGGCGATGGGCGACACCGTCAACGTCGCGGCGCGTATGCAGGCCGCGGCGCGACCCGGAACGGTCCTGGTCACGGCGGCGACTCACCGCTTCGTTACCGCTCTCGTCGAGGCGACGGACGTGGGCCTGCTCGAGCTCAAGGGCAAGTCCGAGATGGTGCACGCCTACGAGATCACCGGGCTCAAGACCGGCGCCGTTCGAAGGCGCGGCCTCGTGGGTATGCGGCCGCCGATGGTCGGTCGCGACGCGCAGCTGGCCCGCCTGCAGCAGCTCTTGCAGGTCGTGCGCGCCGGGCAACGGCGTGTCGCATGCGTCATCGGTGAACCGGGCATCGGCAAGAGCAGATTGCTGGCCGAGCTCCGTTCCGGCGCCGAGGACGGAGCCGGCTCCGCGCGCTGGATCGAGGGACAGTGCCTGTCTTACGGGGAGTCGATGCCCTACCACCTGGTCATCGACCTGCTGCGCTCCGCCATCGGCGTCACGCCCACAACTGACGAAACGCAAATCGCCCAGGCGCTTGAAAACGCCGTGCGCGTGGCGGCGCCCGATGACTGGAGCGAGACCTATGCCTATCTGGGTCACCTGCTCTCCCTGCATCTCAGCCCGGAGATGCGTGCCCGGATATCCCTGCTCCAGATGGAGACCCTCAAGCGCTACGTGTCTTCCATCGTCCTGCTCTTGCGCGGAGTCTCGAATGGAGCGCCGATCGTCGTCGTCTGTGACGACGTCCATTGGGCCGACACCGCATCAGTGGAAGTGCTCCTCCAGGTCGTCACGTCCGCGGCGCTGCCCGTTCTGTTCGTCCTCAGCTCGCGCGCCGAGCGCAGCGCGGCGGGTTGGCGATTGATCGCCGGTGTGCGGGATTTCTTCGGCGACGCGTTGACCGAGATCAAGCTCGATCCGCTCTCGGTCGAGGACAGTCGCGCGCTTGTCTCGAGCTTGCTGCACATCGAGTCTCTGCCGGTGGCAATCCGCGAGCTGATCCTCGCCAAGGCCGAAGGCAACCCGTTCTTCGTGGAGGAGGTCACGAGGATGCTCATCGATCGAGGCGCGGTGGTCAGGGAGGGTGACCGCTGGGTCGCGACCGAGCTCGTCTCCGATATCGAAATACCCGACACGCTGCATGGCCTTCTCCTCGCCCGCATCGATCGCTTGCCGCAGGAGAGCAAGCGAACCCTTCGCGTGGCGTCCGTCATCGGCCGGCAGTTTGGGGTGACGCTGTTGGAACGGCTCCTTGAGGACAGTCCGGGATGAGCGCGCAAGGCGAGCTCAGCACGCTCGAAGCAAGCGGTCTCATCGAGATCGCCGCCATCCAACCGGAGCTCGAGTACCTGTTTCGGCATGCGCTCGTGCAGGACGCGGCATACGCGACGCTGCTCAAGCAGGACCGGCGCGTACTTCACCGAGCGGCCGCAGAGGCGATCCTCACGCTCCATCCGAACCGGGCGCGTGAGCTTGCTCCGGAGATCGGCATGCACTTCGAACAGGCGGGCGAGACCGCGCGCGCTGCCGAGCAATTCCTCATCGCCGGCGAGCATGCGATGGAGCGCTTTGCAGGTCGGGAGGCGGTCGCGTTCTTCACCCGCGCCGGCGACCTCGCGGACGAATCACAGGTTCAGCTACGACTGCGCGCGGCGATTGGAGGCGCACAGGCGGGTTGGGGTTACAGCGAGCAGGCCGCGTTCATCGAGCGCCTCGACAACGCCGTCACGGCCGCCGATGGCGCCGACCCGCGCGTCCTGGCGCAGGCGTATGCCTGGTCTGCCTTTCTCCGTCGCGGCCGGGGCGAGGTCCCAGAGACGAGCCCGCAGCTCAAGCAGGCCCTCGAACGCGCATCCGCGCTCGCCGAAACCCTCGACGACGACGGCGGTTCAGCGCTTCCGAGGGCGCTGATGGGGGCGTTCACCGCGATGACGGGCAAGCTTCGCGAAGGCGCCCAGCACATGAGTGACGCACTCAAGTTCCTCGAGGGCAAGGCCGACCCGGTTTCTACGGCGATGATCTCCGACTTCCTGGCCATGACGTACGCGAGATTGGGCGACTTCGCGGCAGCTGAGAAAACCATTGCGGATTCGGAGCGGCTCGCCGGCACAGGCGACGAGATCTCGCGAGTGGACGTGGACATTACAAAGTCGACGCTGGAGCTCGAGCGTGGCGACGTCGAGGCGGCACGTGCACAGGCGCAACGGTGCGCCGCACGAGCCGAGGACCTCGGCGCTTTTGCATGCGTGGTCGCATCGAACGTCACGTTCGGCGCAGCGGCGCTGGCCCAGCGACTCGCGCCGGCCGCCAAGCCGGCCCTCGAGCGCGGCGACGAGATCTGCCGCGTCAACACGAACATGGCGCCGATGCAAACGCTGACGCGGGCGCTGCTCGGCATGGCGCGGGCGGACACAGGCGACCTGCAGGGTGGCATCGCGGAGTGGAACGAGGCGCTGGCCGCCGCTCGGCGGATGGACGACCGGTACGGCGAAGCGCAGACCCTCTGGGCTCGCGCACGCGCCCAGACCCGCGGCACCGACGTCGACTGGGGCGCGGCGCTTGCCGACATCGACGGCGCGCTCACGCTCTTCGAGGCGATGGAAGCGAAGCCGTCGCTCGCGCGAGCGCTTCGTGATCGGTCTCGAGCGCTGCGCGCCATCGGTCGCGTCGAGGAAGCCGATGCGGCGGAGGTCCGGGCCCTCGAGATGGGCCGGATGCTCGGACTCAGGGACGCGCCGTTCTCTCGACCGCCGTCCGCTGTCTAGCGCGCCGGGCGCGCGCAGGGCGAACTACCGATAGACCCCGTTGTGGCCGATGCTGTATCGCCCGACGTTCGGGAAGTAGGTCAAACCGTGGTCCTCGGACCCCACCGGGATCTCGGCGAGAACATCGCCGGTCGTCGTGTCGAAGACGTAGACGGTCTTGTTGTAGCGCCCCGACGCCCATAGCTGCGTGCCCTCCGGATTGAGCTGCAGCATGTCGGGGCTGCCGCCGCCGGGGATGTGCCACTTGGCGGTCACCGTGCGGCTGGCGAAGTCGATCACCGAGACGGATCCCTCCAACCGGTTCGAAACGTAAAGCGACTTCGTATCCCGCGAGACCTGGAGCCCATGCGCGCCTCGACCGGTCGGGATGAACTGGACCACCTTCATGGCGACAGGATCGATCACCGAAACCCCCATCGAGCCCTGGTTCGTCACGTAAAACAACGAGCCGTCCGGCGAAAGCTTGACGTCGATGGGCAGCCCGCCCACGCGCACGTAGCCGGCCAGCGACATCGTGTTGACGTCCACCTTCGCGACGACGCCGGAGTACTCGGTTGAGATCATGAAGTAGCTTCCGTCTGCGCTGAAGTCGAGATGGTCGGCGCCGGGCCACGGGATCGCCACCGACTTCAGCAGCGCCCAGCCATGGCGCCAGTCGCGGAACTCGACACGCTGCAGACGCTCGACGACGTCGATCGCCTTGGTGCCGTCAGGCGTGAAGTAGATGTTGTACGGGAACGGGATGTTGACCTGGCCGGTGGGCCGGCCGGTGTGGATGTCGAGCACGGTCAGGCTGCTCGAGCCCTCGTTGTCCACGTACAGCGCGCTCATGTCCCATGCCGGCGCGATGTGGTGAGGGATGTTGCCGACACGATAGTGATCGACGACCTTGAAGGTGGCCGGGTCGATCACGTCGAGGGTCCCCGCCATGCTGTTGGGGACGTACACGCGTGCCGGAATCTCGCAGAGCGGGCAGGGCACCGTGCCGGAAAGCGTGTTGGCGTAGACGTTGAACGCGGGATCGGGAAGGCTGGTCGGCTGGACGTCCGGAGGAGGCAGCAGCCGGCCCGACTCGGACTGCGCAGCGGCAGAACCCGACGCGTTGATGGGCGGCGCCGTCCAGACGACGGCGAAGACCACCGCGACAGGGCTCGCCACGGCGAATACGAAGACGGCGGCGAAAGCGATCCTGAAGACGCGCGACCGCAGGGCGCCGCCCAGCGAGCCTTTCGGCTCTCTATTCGTCCGGAAGATCTTCAAGTTTGGGGGTCAGCTCGCAAACCCAGCGCCCGTCGTCGAGGCGGCGGATGAAGCGAGCATAGCCCTGGTTGCGGGCCACATTGAGGAATTGCTCCTGGGTGATCAGAGTCCGGAGCCTGGCAAGGTCCGCGTAAGTGCTGTCGCGCATGATTCCGCCCACCACGCCGGCCAGTTCGCGCCACTGGCCCTCGGAGAGCGGTTCGCCGTAGCCTGCGATCGTGACCAGCAACGCCGCGGTGGCGCCGGTGATCGTCTCGGGAAGGATCTTCTCGGACTTCGCCCGGGAGATGATCTCGCGCCCGGTGCTGATGATGTCGGCGATGCGGTCGCGCCGCACGCCGATGATGTCCCGGCCACTGCCCACTGTCGTTCCCTCGAGGTATCGAGGCCCGGCGTCCATTGTCAAGCTCACTATTCTAGGAAACGCCTGACTTGGACCTCGAACTCGCGCCGCAGCACTCGACTTTCCGCGCCGCCGTTCGAGAGATCGCTCAAGCGACCGTCCAGCCGCTGGCCGAAGAGGTCGATCGCGAGCACCGATTTCCCGACGAAGCGGTCCGGGCCGCCATCGAGGCGGGCCTCATGGGAGTCCTGATTCCCCGCGAATACGGCGGCGCCGGCCTCGACGCCCTGGCGTTCGCGCTGTGCATCGAGGAGCTCGCCCAGGCCTGTGCCTCGACGGCGGTCATCGTCGACGTCCACACGAGCGTCGGGACCGAGCCGATCCTGCTCTTCGGTGACGAGGAGCAGAAGAAGAAGTGGCTGCCCCGCCTGGCGAAAGGGGAGATCCTCGGCGCGTTCGCGCTGACCGAACCCTCGTCGGGCTCGGACGCGGCCTCGCTGAAGACGACCGCGCGGCGAAATGGCGCCGGCTACGTGCTCAACGGAAGCAAGGTCTTCATCACCAACGTCGGCCACGCGGGCGTTTACGTCGTGTTTGCGCGGACCGGTCCCGACGAGCGCGCGGCGGGCGTGTCCGCGTTTCTCGTCCCGGCCGATACACCCGGCGTTCGCATCGGGCAGGTGTTCGACAAGATGGGCCTGAACGGTTCGCCGACGGGGGAGCTGCTGCTCGAGGACGTCAGCGTGCCCGCGGAGAACCGGCTCGGTCGGGAGGGCCAGGGATTCCAGGTCGCGATGCGTGCGCTCGACTCGGGACGCATCGGCATCAGTGGCCAGGCGCTGGGAATCGCGCAGGCGGCCGTCGACGAGGCACGTGACCTCATGCGTGAGAACGGCCACGAGCAGGGGGACGACTTCGCCCTGGCCGACATGGCGACGCGCGTCGAATCGGCGAGGCTGCTCGCCTACAACGCCGCGTGGCGGTGCAGCCGTGGCCTGCCGTTCACCCGAGAGGCGTCGATGGCGAAGCTCCACTGCACCGACACGGCGATGCAGGTCGCGCTCGACGCGCTGCAGATCGTGGGCGAAGACGGCGCTCGCGCGGGCAGCCCGTTCGAGCGCCACGTGCGCGACGCCAAGGCGCTCCAGATCTACGAAGGCTCGAACCAGGTGCAGAGGGTCGTGATCGCGCGCCAACTGGTGCGGCAGGGATAATCGGGCTCAGATGGACTTCGAATTCAGCGCGGAGCAGATCGCGATCCGGGACACCATCCGGGAGCTGGTGCAGGATCGCGTGGCGCCGCGCGCCGCTGAGATCGACGAAAAGGCCGAATACCCGAAGGACATCGAAAAGCTCTTCGCGGAGAACGGGATCCTCGGCATTCCTTTCCCAGAGGAGTACGGCGGCATCTCGGGCTCGAGCGTCACGATCTGCATGGGCATCGAGGAGATCGCCAAAGCGTGCGCGAGCTCATCGCTGATCCTTGCCGTCCAGGCGCTGGGGTCGTATCCGATCCTCGTCGCCGGCACCGAGGAACAGAAAAAGCGAATGTGCCCGCCGCTCGCCTCCGGCGAGAAGGTTGCCGCCTACGCGCTGTCCGAACCGGGAAGTGGATCCGACGCGGCCGCCATGAAGACGCGGGCGCGCAAGGTCGGCAACGACTACGTGCTCAACGGCACCAAGCAGTTCATCACGCACGGCAGCGTGGCCGGGACTCTCGTCGTGTTCGCGCAGACGGACGGAGGCAGTGACAGCAAGAGCATCTCCGCGTTCGTGCTCGAGCGCGAGACGAGCCCGTGGAAGGTCGAGAAGCTCGAGCACAAGCTCGGCATTCGCGGATCGCCGACCGCCCAGATCGTTCTCGAGGACGTCACGGTTCCGGCCGCCAACCGCCTCGGCGACGAAGGCGCAGGTTTCAAGATCGCGCTCGCGGTGCTCGACCGCTCACGCCCCGGAATCGGTGCGCAGGCGCTCGGCATCGCGGAAGGTGCGTTCGCATACGCGTTGAACTACGTGAAGGAACGCGAGCAGTTCGGCAAGGCGATCGCGAGCTTCCAGGGAATCCAGTTCATGCTCGCCGACATCGCGACCCAGATCGAGGCCGCGCGACATCTCGTCTTCCAGGCGGCGACCAAAGTTGACAGCAAGGCGCCCGACCTCACGAAGGTCGCGGCGATGGCAAAGCTGTTCGCGTCAGACATGGCGATGAAGGTCACGACGGACTGCGTCCAGCTGCTCGGAGGTTATGGCTACATCACGGACTACCCGGTTGAGAGAATGATGCGGGACGCGAAGATCACTCAGATCTACGAAGGCACCAACCAGATCCAGAGGGTCGTCATAGCCCGGGCGCTGCTGCGTTGACGCCGGAGCCGCAGCGGCCCGCACCGCCGCCGCCGCCGCCACCACCACCGTCTGGGCCGCCGCAGTCGATCGCCCCCTACTACCAGCGGCCGATGTACGGTCCTCCATCGAGTCCGGCCGCTCGGACCGAAGGGCGATCGGTGATGTCGTTGCTGCTTGCGGTCTTCGGCCTGCTGATCACGATGACCGGCGCGGTTGTCGCGGGCCTCGCGTTTCTCACCGGGAACGGCGACCTTCTCAACGGGCTGCTCCTCGGATTCCCCGCCATGATCCTCGGCGCGATCGCGTACTTTCTCGGCCGATCCGGCATGGCGCGCGCGACCGAGTCGCCTTCGACGCGTGGCGGACGGTCGACCGCCGTCGCCGGCTGGGTCATCGGCACCGCCAGCACGGCCGTCGGTGCAGTCGTGACCCTCATCTGGCTCGTTCTGGTTCTGCTCGCGAACAACCCACCTCCGCCCGCATAAGTGTCCCGAGTCAGAAATTGCGCCGGAAATTCGCTGGCCTAGGCGGCCGGGCGGCTGCGCCGCTGAAGCCGTCGTCAGGGGACCCGGCGCTCACTCGTCGGGCATCTGCAGATGCCCTCCTCGTCGCGCCACCCCTTCCTAGGCTCCGGCCGCCGATGCCGCGACTTTCTCGGCGAATCTCCGACTCAGGACACTAGTTGAAGCGCGTCGGCGACGCGTTCGTCTGGGCCTTTCGCGACCCCGACTGGCTCGCCAAGGTCGCGGTCATGGGCCTCATCCTTCTCATACCGATCGTCGGCGGCATCAACGGCCTTGGATGGATGCTCACGACGATCGACCGCCTCCGCTCAGGCGAGGAGCGCCTGCCTCCCGCCAACCTCGACTACATCGGCAGAGGGTTCCAGCTCTTCGTGGTGTTCCTCGTGTACTACCTCGTACTCGCTGTGATCGCGCTTGCTCTCTACTTGCCCGCGGTCATGGTCCTGTCGGCGCAAGGCCATGGCGAGCCGAACGCGCCGCTGGTCGTCCTGGGGCTCGTGCTGCTCGCGGGCGCGCTCGGAGTCGTCACGCTTGGCGGTCTGGCTCTCACGTTCGCGATGCCGTCGATCGTGCTCGCGGTCGACAAAGGCGGTATTTCCGCAGCGTTCCAGCTCGGCGCGATCGTCGATCGGGCGCAGTCCTCACTGACCAACACCTTGATCGCTGGGCTTATGCTGATCGCCGCCGGGTTGCTCGGACAGCTCGGCACCGTGGCTTGCTTCGTCGGCGTCGTGTTCACCAGCGCGTACGCGCTGACCGTGCAGGCGTGGGTCATACGCAGTTACGAGGAGGGATAGATGTCGGACGTGCCGCCGCCGCCGCCGCCGTCTGGCGGTAACGAGCCCTCGCCTCCGCCTCCGGCCCAGCCGCCGTCCGGTGGGGGATACAGCCCACCGCCGCCACCGCCCGGTGGTGGATATTCGCCGCCGCCTCCTCCGCCGGGCGGAGGCTTCGCACCGCCGCCGCCGCCACCTCCCGCTGGGGGTGGGGGTTTCGGTCCACCGCCGCCGGGCGGAGGCTATGTTCCGCCGCCTCCGGGCGGGTACGCCCCGGGCGGTGGTGGCTACGGATACGCGGCGCAGCGGACCGATGGGCTTGCGATCGCTTCGCTCGTCATCGGCATCATCTCGATCGTCTGCTCGATCGGCTGCCTCGGCATCATCCTCGGGCCGACCGCGGCGATCATGGGATTCATCTCGCGCCAGCGCATCGCCACGAGCGGCGGCGCGGTGGGCGGCGGCACGCTCGCGATCGTCGGCCTGATCCTCGGCATCGTGGGTTTCGTCGCGAGCGTGGGATGGTTCTTCTTCGTGATCGTCTCCGGCTTGTTCAACAACACGACAGCCACACCCACTCCGTAACCCGAAAACCGGGTGCAGCGTTGTTAAAATCCCGGTGCTCATGTTCCGGCCGCGGCCGAATCGGGCCAGGCGCTCCCGCTATCGCGTCTCCTACCGCCTGACGAGATCTTTCCCGGCGGCGATCATTGCCGTCCTCTTGCTCTCGGTGATCGTGGGCGCGACGCTGACGTACAAGCGCATCGACGATTTCGTGACGGCGACGACGGGGCACCACGTCAACCCGATCGGCGAGGTCGTGCAGGTGGTCGATCCGCAGCCTGGCACCATCGCGTACAAGCTGCAGCACGGCCAGCAGGTGAACATCCTGCTCCTCGGAATGGGCGGCTACGAGAACGACGCGCCGTACCTCACCGACTCGATCATGGCGATCACAATCGACCCGAACACGAGCCGCGTGATGATGGCGTCGATTCCACGCGACCTCGTCGTGCACATGAATTTGCAGACGAATTCGAGCCGCACATGGACGCAGAAGATCAACGCGGCGTACGAGGTCCCGTACACCAACATCATCTGCTGCGTCGACCCGCAGTACAGCGGCCCGAACGGCGGTGGCAAGGCGGCCGAGCACGAGGTCGGAAAGGTCACGGGCCTGACGTTCGACCGCTACATCGCAATCGACTTCGTCGCGTTCCGTGACATGGTCAACGCGCTCGGCGGTGTCGACGTGTGCCTGACGACGAACCTCGACGACCTCGAGTATCCGAACTACAACAACGGCTACATGCCGATCCACTTCAAGGCGGGATGCCAGCATCTCAGCGGCGAGCAGGCGCTCGAGGTCGCGCGCTCGCGTCACGCGATCGAGCCCGAGCAGGCATCAGATTTCGGTCGCGCGCGCCGGCAGCAGGACATCATGGAAGCGATCAAGAAGAAGGCGACCACCGTCAACGGTTTCGCGAAGGCGCCGCAGCTGCTCAACGCGCTGCAGAAGAACATCCACACCGACATGTCGCTGACCGACATGAAGGCGATCTACGACTGGGGCAAGAACCTGCCTGACAGCTCGATCGTCCGTGTCGCGCTCACCGCGCCTTCGGGCGCCGCCGAAGGCAACTTGCTGGACTCTTATGACTGCGGCATGGGTGCCGGCACCTCGCAGCTCTGCGCCGACGACCCGAGCTACAACATGATCCACAGGTACCTCGCGTCGGTCCTGATCGATCCGAAGACGCTCGCCGAGAAAGCGCCGGTGCAGTTCGTCAACGGCTCGAACAACTTCCCCGGTCTCGATCAGCGCGTGACGTCGATGTTCGATCCAACCGGGCTCGCGCTCAACGACCCGGTCGGCCACCGGCCGACGCCGCAGACGCAGATCCTCGATTACTCCGGCGGCAAGTTCCCTCTGACCGCGAAGTACCTCGAAAACTTCTTCGGCGCTCCCGTCGTCGAGGCCACGCCGGCCAACCCGGCGCCGGCCGCCGGCCAGCAGACGTACGGCCTGGTCGTGGTGATCGGCCATGACTTCGCCCTACATTGGTTGGGCGAATAACGACAGTCTCCTAGACAGCTTTCGCTCCGGCGACGTCCGCGCGCTCGCGCGGGCCATAACGCTGATCGAACGTCGCGATCCCTCTCTGCGCGAGCTCGAGGACGCCCTCATGGGTGGCAGCAGCACGCCTGGAGTAGTGGGTTTCACCGGAGCTCCCGGCACCGGCAAGTCGACTCTTGTGGACGCGGTCGTCGCGCTGCTGCGCAAACAGGAGCAGTCGGTCGCGGTGCTTGCGACCGACCCGAACTCGCCGTTCACCGGCGGCGCCATCCTCGGAGACCGGATCCGCATGCAGCGCCACGCGCTCGACACCAAGGTCTTCATCCGCAGCATGGGCGCTCGCGGTCATCTCGGCGGTCTTTCGCTGGCGACGCGCGAAGCCATCCGGCTGATCGGCGCCTTCGGCTTCGACCAGGTGATCCTCGAGACGGTCGGCGTCGGGCAGTCCGAGCTCGAGGTGGCGGCAGTCGCGGACACGACCGTTGTCGTCCTCACGCCGAACCTGGGTGACAGCGTGCAGATGATCAAGGCCGGCATCCTCGAGATCGCGGACGTGTTCGTCGTCAACAAGGCCGACATCGAGGGCTACGCGCGCGTCGTGGCAGAGCTGCGGACGATGCTCAACCTCAGCCCGCCCAAAGCCGCCTGGCGGCCGCCGATCATCCCGACGGTCGGCACCAGAGGCGAAGGGATCGAGGATCTGTGGGAAGCCGTGCTCGCCCACCGTAAGCACCTCGCGGACAGTGGCAGGGCGGCGGAGCTGGAGGCCAGACGGCTCCGTGACGAGACCGCCGAAGTCGCCGCCGAGCTGGCCCGCGCGCGGACGCGGCAGGCGCTCGACGCCGATCCCACCCTCGTCGAGCGTTTGCTCAGCGACGGCACCCCGTACCGTACGGCGGAGGAGATCCTCGGGCTTCGATCCGATAATGAGCTGAGTTGAAAGTCAGAGCTCGCGACGCGAAAGAGGTGTGGCGCGAGGAGTTCGAGGCGAGCCCTCGGCGCGAGGACGGCCTCGACACCTCGACGATCTCGGGCATCCCCGTGCGGCCGCTTTACACGGCGGCAGACATGCCCGGGCGCCCCGAAGAGTATCCAGGGCAGTACCCGTACACGCGCGGCATCCATCCCAGTGGCTACCGAGGCCGGCTGTGGACCATGCGGCAGTTCTCGGGGTTTGCCACGGCGGAGGAGACCAACCGCCGCTACAAGTACCTGCTCGCCAACGGGCAGACAGGCCTTTCCGTCGCGTTCGACATGCCGACGCTGATGGGCCAGGACTCGGACGCACCGACCAGCCGGGGCGAGGTCGGCCACTGCGGCGTGGCGATCGATTCTCTCGCCGACATGGAGACGCTGTTCGAGGGCATTCCGCTGGGCGAGATCACGACCTCGATGACCATCAACTCCCCGGCGGCGATCTTGCTGTGCATGTACATCGCGGTCGCGGAGAAACAGGGCGTGCCGGCGTCGCAGCTTGGCGGCACGCTGCAAAACGACATCCTCAAGGAGTTCATCGCGCAGAAGGAGTTCATCTTTCCGCCGGCGCCGTCGATGCGGCTGGTCGTGGACTCGATCGAGTACTGCGCGAAGGAAGTCCCGAAGTGGAACACCATCTCGATCTCCGGCTATCACATCCGCGAGGCCGGTTCGACCGCCGCGCAAGAGCTCGCCTTCACGCTGGCCGACGGCATGGCCTACGTGGACGCGTGCATCGAGCGTGGGATGCACATCGACGATTTCGCTTCACGGTTGTCGTTCTTCTTCGACGC
>DASTIX010000139.1:0-23294 GCA_035717165.1 Candidatus Dormiibacterota bacterium | reverse complement strand
GTGCCGAGCGCCTGGACGAGGCGCTGGGTCTCGTAGGCGGCCAGCGCGCCGACGGTGCGAAGCCCCATCGCGTGCAGGCGTTCTTCGGTCTTCGGGCCGAGGCCCGGGATGACGTTGACCGGAAGCGGTGCGAGGAAGTCGGCCTCGGTGCCGGGCGGGACCAGCACCAGCCCGTCAGGCTTGCGCGTGCCACTCGCAACCTTGGCGACCAGCTTGGATGTAGCCGCGCCGACGCTCGCGGTCAGGCCGACCTCGGTGTGGATCTGGAACTTGATCCGGCGGGCGACCTCCTCGGGCGTCGCGGTGCCGTGACGCGTCCGGGCCGTCACGTCGAGGTAGGCCTCGTCGAGCGCGACTCCCTCGACGAGCTCCGGTGAGGTGAAGCGGCGAAAGATCTGGTGGACGAGGCGGCTCGCCTCTCGATACCGAGCACCGTCGGGCGCCACGACCGTGAGCTGCGGACAGGCCTGCATCGCTTCGTGCAAGGGCATGGCCGAGCGCACGCCATAGGCCCGGGCCTCGTACGACCCGCCCATGACGACCGCCCGCCGCGAGCGCCCCGCCACCGCGACGGGAATGCCGCGAAGCTTCGGATCGTCGCGCTGGTGAACCGACGTGTAGAAGGCGTCGAGGTCGACGTGCAGGATCGTGCGCGGCCAGTTGTCCGGTCTTGCCATTAGAGTGCGGCGCCAGTCTGCCACAACAACTTGTGGCCGACGCCGGGCTTAGGGGCTGGGTGTGGAGGTCAGAGCGGCCGCGACGTTCGAGAAAACGTTGGCGAACTGGTTCCCCATCGTCAGGAGGGCAACGAGGACGACGATGCTGACGAGCACCAGCACGCCGCCGAACGCCAGCACCGTGATGAGGACAGCTGCGGTTGCGCCGCCGCCGCCCCGGGCCGCCGGCTGGGCGAAGGGCACCCAGGCGCGGCCATCCCACCGCCAGCGCCGGTCCGGCGAGACCGCGGACTGCCATTGCGTGCCGTCCCACCACCAAAGGCCGTCCGGCGAGAAGGTGCTCTGTGTCGTTGGTTGCTGTGGCTGGTCGCCCATCCTGTGTGAACGATAATCCGAGCGATGAAGGGTGTCATTCTTGCCGGCGGCACGGGCAGCCGCCTGCACCCGCTGACACGAATCACGAACAAGCACCTGCTCCCGATCTATGACAGGCCGATGATCAACTACGCCATCGAGTCCCTCGTGAGCGCGGGAGTGGGCGAGCTGATGCTCGTAACAGGTGGCACACATGCGGGCGAGTTCCTCCGCCTCCTTGGCAATGGCCACGAGTTTGGGATCGAGCGGCTGTTCTATGCCTACCAGGACAAGCCGGGTGGAATCGCAGAGGCGCTCGGTCTGGCCGAACAGTTCGTCGATGGCGACCGTTGCGTCGTGATGCTCGCCGACAACGTCTTCGAGCGCTCGCTCCGGCCATGCGTGGACGCATTCGACAAACAATCGCAAGGTGCGCGTGTCGTGCTCACGCGCGAAGCGGATCCTTCCCACCTGCGCAACCTCGGCGTCCCTCAATTCGACGGCAACCACAAGATCGAGCGCATCATCGAAAAGCCGGCGCACCCGCCGAGCGAGTACGCGGTCACCGGACTGTATTTCTATGACGAGTCGGTCTGGAAGGTGCTTCCCGAGCTGAAACCGTCGGGACGCGGTGAGCTCGAGATCACCGACGTCAACAACTGGTACCTGCACCAAGGCTTGATGGAGTACGACGTGCTTGATGGATTCTGGGGTGACGCCGGTGAGTCGATCGAGGCGTATTACGCCGTCAACGACTTCGCGCGTGGGCGCGCCTCATCGCTCGAGCCACAAACACCTTGAGCATCGAGGGCGTCGTGCTCAAGGAGCTCGTCACACACGAGGACGAGCGTGGCTTCTTCCGCGAGATCATCCGCGAGACCGACGATTTCTTCGAGCACTTCGGGCAGTGGAGTCATTCGTTGATGTACCCGGGCAGTGCGAAGGCGTGGCACATCCACCGCCGGCAGACCGATTGGTGGTACGTGATCGGAGCACTGAAGGTGGCGCTGTTCGACACGCGCGACGATTCGCCGACCAAGGGTCAGCTGATGGAGTTCTTGATGGGTGACGGCCACGCCACCTGTCTGAAGGTGCCGCCTGGCGTCGCGCACGGTTGCCGCGCACTCGAGCGAACGCATCTCCTCTACATCACGTCCTCGGTTTACGCGCCCGACGACGAAGGTCGGATCCCGCATGACGATCCGACGATCGGCTACGACTGGACCGCCGGACCCTCGATCAAGTGAGCCGAACCCTGAATCGGCTGCTGGTGGCGGGCGCCGCCGGCTTCATCGGGTCGAACTTCGTGCGATACGTGAAGAAGACGCGACCCGACGTGGATGTCACGGTGCTCGACAAGCTGACCTACGCGGGCAACCTGGCGAACCTTCGCGAGTTCGAAGGCACGCGCGGCTACCGGTTCGTGCACGGCGACATCTGCGACGCCGACCTCGTCAACACGCTCGCGGGTCAGGTCGACGCGATCGTGAACTTTGCGGCCGAGACACACGTCGACCGCTCGTTGATGGATCCGTTTGCGTTCCTCGAGACCGACGTGCGCGGCACCGCGGTGCTCTGCGAAGCGGCGCGGAGATACGGCCATGAGGCGTTCCTTCTCGTCAGCACCGATGAGGTCTACGGCCACGTCGTCGAGGGGCGCTCGCGAGAAGACGACCCATTCCGGCCGCGCAGTCCGTACTCGGCGAGCAAGGCCGGCGGCGAGCACATCGCGCACGCGTATGCGGAGAGCTTCGGGCTGCCGCTTCTGGTCACGCGCGGATCGAACAACTACGGACCGTTTCAGTACCCCGAGAAGCTCATCCCCGTCCTGATCACGAACGCGGTCGACGAGATGAAGCTGCCGCTCTATAACGACGGCTCGGCGGTGCGCGACTACATCTACGTCGAAGATCACTGCCGCGCGATCGACATGGTGCTGCACGAGGCGCCGATCGGCGGCGTGTTCAACGTCGGCACCGGCGTCGAGACGACCGGTCTCCAGGTCGCTGAGGCGGTGCTCGACATCATGGGCAAGCCGCGTTCGCTGATCGAGTTCGTGGCCGACCGGCCGGGCCACGACTACCGCTACGCGCTGGACATATCGCGCATCACCGCGCTTGGCTGGGAGCCCCAGGTGACCTTCGCCGAAGGCCTCGAGCGGACTGTCGCGTGGTACGCGGACCGCCAGGATTGGTGGCGCCCGCTGAAGTCAGGCGAGTACTGGGAGTACTACAAGAAGAACTACAAGCCGTTGCAGGCCGGCTAGCCGGCCGGCGGCTGCGGCGGCACGGCTCGCCACGCTCGGCCGTCCCACCAGTAGGCGCCATCGTCGGACCGTTGCGCGTCCGGCGGCACGAATTGCGCCGCGTCGCGCCACGACTGGCCATCCCACCAGTAGTTGCCATCCGGCGACATCTGCATCGAGAGGGCCGGCACGTAGGACGCGTATGCCGCCGTCGGCTGAGGCGTTCGTCGCCGCAGCACAAGGAACGTGACGAGACCCATGACGACCACGATGAACCCGATTCCGGCCGCGACGATGCCGATCGAGATCGATGCGCTCGGGCTCGCGTTCTCCGGCCACTGAGACCTCGGAATGGTCGCGCCAGGGGCATGCGAGTACTGGTCCCGCACCTGCCTCGTCGCCGCGTCGAGGACATCGTCCTTGGGCGAGACGAAGGCGATGCCGAAGACGTCGTTGCCTTTGACGAAGGCGAAGAAATCCTCGATGAGCTGGTTCGACACGTCGACGAAATGGGCGCCGTAGTAGGTGCTGATCCCGGTGACGGTGTCCGCGTTCTTGTAGGTCGAGTCGGATTTGTCTGATGCCTCCATTCCGGTGAGCGCGCTTTGCGCACCGCGTCCGCCGCTGAACGCCATCACGGCCTCGATGAGCGCGTGTCCTGATGCCTGCTGCGCCCAGGTCTTGCCGAAGCCGTCGATGAAGCCGTCCTTGTTCAGGGTCGCCTCTGTCTGCGAAGCATCCGGACCGTTTCCGCTGAGGGCCGCCCAGTCGTGGGCGCTGAACTTCCCATGCAGAGGACTCGTCGTGAGTTCCGTGAAATCTGACGACGGTGGCGCGACCAGCACCGTGTCGAGTGAGGGGTTCGGGCTCGAGGTCGCGCTCGCGACCAGCGGAGCGAGAGCGAGCGCTGCCGCGAACATCGCGGCGGCGGGGACCCTCAGGGACACAACGCGGCCCATCTTAGCGAGCATCGACGACTCTTCCCGCCATTCCGCGCCAATACCAGTGAAGGTAGCGCGGCAGCCACTGCCAGAGCCTGAACCGGCTCTGGCCCGCGGTGCGGTCCCGCCACGTCGTGGGCACCTCCGCGACCTTCAATCCGAGGCGATACGCCTTGACCGTGAGCTCGAGACCGAGCTCGAAACCGCCGATCGACTCGATCGAAACCTGGTTGAGGAGCCGCTTCGAGTAAAGGCGGAAATTGCTCGTGGCGTCGTGGGTGGGCAGGCCGCCGATCCAGTGGAGCGAAAGCCCGGCGGCGCGCGACATCGTGCGCTTGAGCAGCGGACCACCCAGCTGCTGCCCGCCCCGCATGTATCGGGAGCCCGCCACCACGTCCGCGCCGCCTCGGGCGAGCTCGTACATCGGGTCGATGTCGGACGCCTCGTCGGAGCCATCACCCATCGTGATGAGGACGTAAGGCGCTTTGGCCGCCCGAAGACCTGACTTCATAGCGTTGAGAACGCCCCGGCCGAGCGTGTTGCGAAGAAGGCGGAGCTCGGGGAATTCGCTCTGCATCCGTTTGACCACCGGCACGGTGGTGTCCTCGTCGAAGTCGTGGACGACGAGGACCTCGAGCGGGCGCATATGAGTCTTCCCTACGACTCCGCGCAGCGTCGGCACCACGTTCTCGCCCTCGTTGTAGACGGGGATCACGACAGACAGCACCGGGGTCTCGTCCGTCATATCCCGCCGGCGGTTATCTCCTCCCGGATCCATGGGATCACCTCGTCGAGCACCTCGGCGAGCGACGTCGTCGCCTCGAAACCGAGGACCTCGCGCGCCTTGCGGACGTCTGGGACACGCATCTGCACGTCGTGCTCGTAGGGAGGGTCGGACACCAGCCTGAGCGGCTTGTCGGGCCCGTGCACTTTGCGCCAGATCAGCTCCGCGAGCTCGCGGACGGTGGTCGACTGTGCGGTCGAGAGGTTGAAGTCCTCGTTCAGTGCCTTGTCCGACTCCATTGCGAGCCGGATGCCGCGCGCAAGATCGCCACCGTAGGTGTAGTGCCTGACCTGGTTCCCGTCGCCGAGGATGTGCAGCGGATCCTGCCCTTTCAGGACTTTCTGCACGAGGTCGGGCACGACGTGACTCATGGCCAGCTTGACGTTGCCGCTCATCACATCTGTGTCGCGGAGCGCGCGCCGCTCGCCGATGCCGACGCAGTTGAATGGACGGACGATCGTGTACGGAAGCCCGTACTGCTCATAAGCGCCGCGTGCGAAGTACTCGGTCGCCAGCTTTTGAAAGCCGTATGTCGATTTCGGCGGAGGGCTCGTCTGTTGCGCGCCTTCCGGCGTCGGAAAGATGGACGACGACTCGAACACCATGCTGCTCGAGAGGACGGTGATCTTCTGCAGCCGGCCTGCCTTGAAGCCGCTGATGGCGGCGTCGAAAGTGGCGGCGCAGATTCGCTCGTTTTCGGCCAGCAGGTCATAGGCGAACTCGTGGAAGTACGAGATTCCGCCGATCATCGCCGCCCCGGCGACCAGGTGGTCGCAATCGCGCGCGAGCTCCGTCAGGAGCTCGGCATTCTTGGCGTCGCCCTCGACGAGCCGATAGCGCGGGTCATCGTCGAAGGTCCGCGCGACGCGTCCGTATTTGCTGTAGTTGTCGACGCCGACGACTTCGTGGCCTGATTGCAGCAGCTCTGCCACGAGGTATCCGCAGATGAACCCGGCCGCGCCGGTGACGAGGACCTTCACGCGCGATAGTCCGGACTAACGACCATCGGGGCGTGTGTAACCACGCGATAGCCCGGACTAACGACCATTCTCGAGGACCTTCAGAGTCGGATCGGGCCCGTCACGCCCCAGATGTCGACGACTTCGCGCCCCTCGAGCTTGAGATCGCGATATGCGCGGTGGGGAGCGCCGACGACGAGCACGTCCGAGTCGTTCACGACTTTCTGGAGCGGCTCGAACGTTTCATCCATGATGTACGGGTCGGTGCAGAGTACTCTCGCGCCCTTGAACTGCGCGAGCTTCCTCAGCTTGTAGCTCAACGACGCGCGCGGATCGTCGGACTCGCCTTTGAACGCCATGCCGAGGATGCCCATGGTGCGTCCGAGCAGCGGTCGCCGCGAGTTCAGCGTGTCCACGATGTAGCCCGGCAGACCTTCGTTGATCTGCATCGCGGCCTGGCCCATCGGGAAGTGGTCCGGGGTGAACGCCGAAAGCTGCATCGTGTCCTTCAGCAGGCATGGGCCCGCGGCGAATCCGGGACTTGGCAGGTCCGCCGCACGCGGATAGTCCTCCCGTATTGCGTTGAGGACGCGGCTGTAGTCCAGACCTGAGCGGTTGACGATCTGGAAAAACTGGTTCGCGATCGCGAACTTCATGTACCGCCATGTGTTCGTGAACAGCTTGGCGAGCTCCGCCTCGACAGGGGTGGTCTGGATGATGGTCTTCACGCCCATTCGCTCGAAGATCGCGCGAGCCCGTGCAAACGCCGCATCCGAGGTAACTCCGATGATCTGAGGCAGCGTGCGGACCTCTTCGAGGGCATGGCCCTCAGCGATCCGTTCCGGGCAGAACGCCACGTCGACGTTGATGCCTGCCGAATGTACCCGGCGTTCGACCGCCTCAGTCGTACCTGGAAAAACGGTCGAGCGCAGGATGACGAGCGACCCGGGCCGCAAGTGCGGCATGAGCTCGTCGAGGACGCGATCGAAGATCCTCACCGACGGGTTCATGAACTCGTCAATCGGCGTCCCGATGACGAGGATCACGTTGTCCGTACGCTGCAGCATCGCCGGATCCGCTGACAGCTCGAGGCGACCTGTCGGCAGCAGCTTCGCCAGAAGCTCCTCGGCGCCCGTTTCTCGAAACGGGACATGGCCGGATCTGACCTGTGCGAGCTTGATCTCATCGATGTCATTGATTCCGACCTGGAAGCCGGCGTCCGCGAGTGACAGTGCGAGCGGAAGCCCAACGTGGCCGCAGCCACCGACGATGACGAGGTCGAGGTCGTTCACGCCGGCCAAATTATGATCACCGTTCCATTGAACTCATCTCGGAAGAGCTCTGGTCGCCCGTCCGTATTGCTGGACGTGAGGCCGCTCCAGGGTCCGAGCGCTGTTCGTGGCGTGGGCGCCTACGCTCGCGGCCTGCTCAAAGGGCTGATCGACGCCGGTTTTGATACCAACCTCACATTGCTGACCGATGCCGGCCTCGAGGCGCCTGTCCTTCCACGCGGCAGTTACCGGCTCGCGCGATGCCGGCGCCGCAGTCACGGCCAGCTCGCGGCCTATGAGGACGCGGTCGTGCTTGCCGCGGACATAGCCCGCGTCGGCGCCGACGTGTACCACGCCATCGATTTCCGCTTGCCCGGGCGAGCGCCGTGTCCGCTCGTGGTCACTCTCCACGACCTGATTCCCTGGGTGTGGGGCGGAGGCAGGATGCGAGGCGAGCGGCTTCGGTTCTGGCTCGGCCGCAGGCTTATCCGGCGGGCAGATCTAGTCATCGCGGTTTCTACTTCAACGGCCGCCGACGCGGCGCGACTTCACGTCGCGAATTCGGCCGATGTGCGCGTGGTTCCCGAGGCGGCCGACCCGGTGTTCGTGCCGAAGGACGGGGCGGCATCGCGCCTGCGCGAGCGCTTTGGGCTCGAAGGAACCTTCTTGCTGTTCGTCGGCGCTCTGGACGCGCGCAAAGACCCGGCCGCGCTTCTCGGCGCTTGGCGGACCGCGCGGCGTGATGACGGAGATCTGAAGCTCGTGATCACCGGCCCCCCTGGAAACCAGGCTCGCGGCGGCATAGACGGCGCGGTCCAGCTCGGACTCGTCGACAGCGATACGCTCGCCGACCTTTACACCGCGGCCGGCTGCCTCGTGTTCCCGTCCCGCTACGAGGGTTTCGGTCTGCCCTGCCTCGAGGCCATGGCGTGCGGTTGCCCAGTCGCCGCGTATCGCAACTCGAGCCTTCCGGAGGTGGTCGACGACGGCGGCTTGCTCGTCGACGATGGCGATGTCGCAGCCCTTGGCGATGCCGCAGCTCGCATGATTCGCGAACGCGACCGCTGGCGAAGCGCGGGGTTGCGTCGGGCCACGAAGTTCAGCTGGCTCGAAACCGCCAAAGCGACGATTTCGGCATATGAATCCGTACTGGGATAATCCGAAGCCGTGAGCAGGGTCGCAGTCATCGGAGCGGGATACGTCGGACTCACGACCGCCGCATGCCTTGCGGACCTCGGCAACACGGTGACCGTCGTCGACGTCGACGAGCGGAAGATCGCGGAGCTGCAGCGCAACCGCGTGCCCTTCTACGAGCCCGGCATCAACGAGCTCGTAGAGCGCAATGCGCGTGCACGTCGCTTGAGCTTCACGACCTCGTACGTCGATGCCGTTCCGGGCGCGGAGTACGCGATCATCGCGGTAAGCACGCCGGAAGGCGAGGGCGGGGAGGCCGATCTGTCGTACGTCGAGGCGGCGGCCAGCTCCATCGCGGATGCGATGGACGGGCCACTGGTCGTCGTCAACAAATCGACTGTTCCTCCGCTGACCGGCGACATGGTTTCGCGCGTGTTGCAGAAGCGGAACCCGAAGCATCCGGCGCCCGTGGTCTCCAACCCCGAGTTCTTGCGCGAGGGGTCGGCGATCGAAGACTTCATGCATCCCGATCGCGTCGTGGTCGGCAGTCACGACACAGAGGCGGCCGAGAAGGTGGCGAAGCTGTACGAACCTCTCAACGCGCCGGTGCTGATCACCCCGAACATCTACACAGCCGAGATGGTCAAGTACGCATCGAATGCATTCCTCGCCACCAAGATCTCGTTCATCAACGAGATCGCGCGTATCAGTGAACGTGTTGGCGCCGACGCGAAGCTCGTCGCGGAAGGCATGGGCCTTGACGACCGCATCGGTCCGAGGTTTCTCAACGCGGGCATCGGCTATGGAGGTTCGTGCTTTCCCAAAGACGTCGCCGCCCTGGCCGCGGTCGCGGAACGTTTCGACTACCACCCGGAGCTGCTGCACGCGGTCATGGACATCAACCGCGACCAGCGGATGCTCGTCATCGACAAGCTGCGCGAAGTCCTGGACGCGCTGCCCGGGCGAGTCATCGGACTGCTTGGACTTGCATTCAAACCCAACACCGACGACATGCGGGAGGCGCCGAGCCTCGACATCGCCAAGGTCCTGCTCGCGGCGGGTGCATCCGTGCGCGCGTACGATCCCGCGGCCGTGGAGCGCGCGCGGCTGCTTGTCCCCGACGTCGAGTATTTGAAGGACGCCTATGCGGTCGCGAGCGGCGCGGACGCTCTCGTCCTCATCACCGAATGGAACGAGTTCCGCCAGCTCGATCTGCGACGGGTCAAGCAGCTGATGCGAAATCCGGTGATCATCGATGGGCGCAACATCTACGACCCCACCACCCTGAAAGACATGGGCTTCACCTACCGCGGCGTTGGCCGCGAATAGCCCTCAGAAGCCCAGGGCCGTAGTCTCCGGCGGAGCCGGCTTCATCGGCTCGCATCTATGCGAGGCGTTGCTCGGTCGTGGCATGCGCGTGCTCGCGCTCGACAACTTCATCACCGGTTCGCCGCGCAACCTCGACCACCTCCAGGGCAACCCGGACTTTGAGTTTCGCCAGGCCGACGTGAACCACGGAGTGTTCATTGGCGGTGACGTCCGCTATGTCCTCCATTTCGCATCGCCGGCCTCGCCTCCGCAGTACGACTCCAATCCCATCCACACGCTGAAGGTCGGCACTGTCGGCACGATGAACATGCTCGGGCTCGCGCGTGCGAAGGACGCGACGTTTCTCCTCGCGTCGACCTCCGAGGTTTATGGCGACCCGCTCGTGCACCCGCAGCCAGAGAGCTATTGGGGCAACGTCAATCCCATTGGTCCGCGCGGCTGCTACGACGAGGCGAAGCGTTGCGCGGAGGCATTTGCGATGGCCTATCACCGCATGCACAACGTGGACACGCGGATCATCCGAATCTTCAACACGCACGGTCCACGCATGCAGGTCTCCGACGGGCGCGCGGTCCCGAACTTCATGGCCCAGGCGATCCGGGGTGAACCGCTTACCGTCTACGGGGACGGCTCACAGACACGCAGTCTCTGCTACGTGTCGGATCTCGTGAAGGGCGTGATCGCAACGTTGGAGAAAGCCGACGAGCTCCCGGTGAACCTCGGCAATCCGACCGAGGTGACCGTCCTCGAGCTGGCGGAGACGATTATCCGGCTGGCCGGCTCGAAGAGCCGAATCGACCACCGCGAGCTGCCTGTCGACGATCCCAAGCAGCGCCGTCCCGACATCACGCGGGCCAAGAAGCTGTTGGGCTGGCAGCCCGAGGTCAGCCTCGAAGACGGGCTCCGCAAAACGCTGGAATACTTTCGCTCTGTCCTGTGACGACTCCCGAACAGCTGAAGCATTACGTCCGCGACGTCCCCGACTACCCGCAGAAGGGCATCATCTTTCGCGACATCACGCCACTCCTCGGCGAGAAGAACATCTTTCGCGAGGTCGTCGACATGATGTCGAAGGCCTGGACCGCGAATCCGCCGGACCTGGTCGCCGCGATCGAGGCCCGCGGCTTCATCCCGGGTGCAGCGATCGCGGTCAAGCTTGGCGCCGGCTTCGTGCCGATCCGCAAGACGGGCAAGCTGCCGTGGACGACTGTGATGGAGTCCTACGAGCTCGAGTACGGGACCGACCAGCTCGAGGTCCACTCCGATGCGGTGCAGCCCGGACAGAAGGTCCTCATCGTCGATGATGTTCTGGCGACCGGCGGCACGGCCTCGGCCGCTGTCCGGCTCATGCGTAAGCTCGGGGCAGACGTCGTGGGCGTCCAGGTGCTCATCGAGCTCAGCTACCTCGAGGGTCGCCGGCGTCTGACCGACGTCAAGCTGGTCAGCGAAATCGTCTACTGAGTGACATTTAGGAGAGACATTTGAAAGTCAGTTCACGCGGCAGCGACGTCAAAGATTCGAACCTGGCGACGCAGGGCCAGGACCTGATCGACTGGGCGGCGCGAGAGATGCCGGTCCTGAGTCTCATCCGCCAGCGCTTCACCGGCGAGCAGCCGCTCAAGGGGCTTCGCGTGGCGGCGTGCCTCCACGTCACGAGCGAGACCGCCAATCTCATGCTGACTCTGAAGGCCGGCGGCGCCGACCTTGCACTTTGCGCCTCCAACCCGCTGTCGACCAACGACGCGGTGGCGGCTGCGCTCTCTGTGAACCATGCGATCAAGACTTACGCGATCCGCGGCGAGGACAACGAGACTTATTACCAACACATCGAGGCGGCGCTCGACCACCGTCCGCAGGTCACGATGGACGACGGCGCCGATCTCGTCTCGGTGCTGCACAAGTCGCGGCGCGACCAGCTGCCCGAGGTCATCGGCGGAACGGAAGAGACGACCACCGGAGTGATTCGCCTTCGCGCGATGGCGGAGCACGGCGTGCTCGCTTATCCGATCGTCGCCGTCAACGAAGCGGATACCAAGCACATGTTTGACAACCGCTATGGCACCGGCCAGTCGACGATCGACGGCATCATCCGCTCGACCAACGTTTTGCTTGCCGGCAAGACGTTCGTGATCGCCGGCTACGGCTGGGTCGGCCGCGGGCTTGCGTCACGCGCCAAGGGACACGGTGCCGACGTCGTCGTCACCGAGGTCGATTCTGTCAAGGCGCTGGAGGCGGCAATGGACGGATTCCGGGTGATGAAGATGGACGAGGCCGCGCGTGAGGGCGACATCTTCGTCACCGTCACCGGCGACGTCAACGTGCTCGACCGCAAGCACTTCGAGGCGATGAAAGACGGCGCCATCCTCGCCAACTCGGGCCACTTCAATTCCGAGATCAACCTCAAGGCGCTCGACGAGCTGGCGACGACCGTGCGTCAGGTTCGACCGTCCGTGCAGGAGTACCGGCTCGCCGATTCGCGCCGGCTATTCGTGCTCGGCGAGGGACGTCTGATCAACCTCGCCGGCGCCGAAGGTCACCCCGCCGCGGTGATGGACATGAGCTTCGCCAACCAGGCTCTGTGCTCCGAGTACATCGCGAAGAATGCGACGAAGCTGGAGAAGAAGGTGTACGACGTGCCGGTCGAGATCGACGGTGAAGTCGCGCGGCTCAAATTGCACGCGATGGGGATCGCGATCGACACGCTGACCGAAGAACAGCAACGCTACCTTTCGTCGTGGGAAGAAGGAACCTAATCTAGGCCCACGAGGATGTTTGGGCCCACCCGGCGCACATGGGTGCTGGGCGGAGGAGGAGCTCGGGGCGCGGCGCAGGTCGGCGTCCTTCAGGCGTTGTTCGAAGCCGGCGTCGAGGTGCCCGCCGCGATCGTGGGGACGAGCGTCGGTGCGCTCAACGGCGCATCGATCGCCGCGTACCCATCGCTCGCCGGCACGATGATGCTCCGCGAGGTGTGGCTGTCCCGCCACGCGGCCGCGGTGTTCGAGGCGCACCCGCTCGGCGTCATCATCTCCGGCCTGCGCCGGGAGCTCGTCAGCGTGATGCCCCAGCGCAACGTGCGCAACCTCATCGACCGCGCCCAGGCGCTCACCGGCGTCGTCACGTTCGAGCAGCTGCGGGTACCGCTCGCCGTCGTCGCGACCGACATGAACGCAGGCAAGCCTGCAGTGTTTCGCTCGGGTGAGCTCGCGCCGGCGCTCCTCGCCTCTACCGCCATTCCCGGCGTGTTTCCGTCGGTGCGCATCAACGACCGCGAACACCTGGACGGCGGGGTGGTCGAGAACACGCCGCTAGACATCGCGGTCGAGGATGGCGCTCGCGACATCCTGGCCATCAGCCTGATGGCCGGCGGCGAGTTCGAACAGGCGCCGACATCTCTACCCGAGCTGATCGCGCGCACGCTGCAGCTTTCGCTGCACCATCAGATGCTGAACGACTACGAGCGTTTGCGCCAGCGCGCCCGCATCGTGGTGCTGTGCCCGATCACCGCGCCGACGGCGACCTGGGTGATGAAGCGGGCGCACGTCGAATCGGTGATCGAGGTGTCGCGCAAGGCGGCCGCCGAGCTCCTGAAGCAGCGCGGCTCGCGATTGTTCCGGCACTCGGGAATCCACTACATCCCCCTGAGCTAGGATTCCTGGACTACCTGGCGCTTGGGGACGCGCCCAATCGGTGGCTCGTCCTTGCCGGCGTGGGAAAGGAGGACTGCATGCCGTCTCTATTCACGTCCGAGTCCGTCACCGAAGGCCATCCCGACAAGCTCGCGGACCAGATCTCCGACTCGATCCTCGACGCGATCCTGGCCAAGGACCCTCTCGCACGCGTCGCCTGCGAAGCCATCGTCACGACCGGTCTGGTCATGGTCGTCGGCGAGATCACGACCGACTGCTACGTCGACATCCCGCGCATCATCCGGCAGACGGTGCGCGAGGTCGGCTACACGCGCGCCAAGTACGGCTTCGACGCGGAGACATGCGGAATCGTCGTCAGCATCGACGAGCAATCGCCCGACATCGCGCAGGGCGTCGACGTGGGCGGCGCCGGCGACTCCGGGATGATGTTCGGCTTCGCGTGCGACGAAACGCCCGAGCTCATGCCGCTGCCGATCATGCTCGCGCACCGGCTGGCACGAAAGCTTGCCGAGGTTCGTCGCAACAAGACGCTGAGCTACCTGCGGCCGGACGGCAAAGTGCAGGTGACCGTCCGCTACACCGACAACGGCAAGCCCGATGGTGTCGATAACGTCGTCCTCTCCACGCAGCACCACGACGAGGTCGATCCCGCGCAGCTGCGGTCCGACATCGCCGAACACGTTCTCGACGCGGTGATACCTGCCGAGCTGCGCAACGGCGCCGTGCGGTCGTTCATCAATCCGACGGGAAGGTTCGTGATCGGCGGGCCGGTCGCGGATGCCGGCTTGACGGGACGCAAGATCATGGTCGACACCTACGGTGGCTACGCGCGTCATGGCGGCGGCTGCTTCTCGGGCAAGGACCCGACGAAGGTCGACCGCGCCGGCGCGTATGGCGCGCGCTACGTCGCCAAAAACGTCGTCGCAGCGGGCCTTGCGAGCAAGTGCGAGGTGCAGCTGTCGTATGCGATCGGGGTCGTCAAGCCGGTTGCAGTCCGCGTCGAGACCTTCGGTACCGGAAAGGTCGCGGAGGCTTCGATCGCGGCCGCGGTCGGCAAGCTGTTCGACCTGAGCCCGCTCGGGATCATCAAGGAGCTGAACCTGCGCCGTCCGCTGTTTCGTCAGACCGCGGTGTATGGACACTTCGGCCGCACCGACATCGACGCCCCGTGGGAATCGACGTCGCGCGCGGCCGAGCTCGCCGAAGAGCTGAGGTGACGGCGGCGAAGACGATCGCGGTCATCCCGGCGGGGGGCGCGGGCACGCGCCTGTGGCCGCGTTCGCGCCGCTCGAAACCGAAGCACGCGCTGCCGCTCGCCACCGGCCATCGCGTGCTGCTTCGCGACACGTACGACCGATTCCGAGGGCTCGCAGACGAGATCTACGTGGTCACAGAACTTGTGCAGCGCGACATCATCTGTGCGGTTCTTCCCGAGATCGACGACCGGCACCTGATCATCGAGCCGGTCGCTCGTGGAACGACAAACGCCTATGGCCTTGCGGCCCTGACCATCCAGGAGAGGCACCCCGACGCCGTGATGGTCGCCATGGCCTCCGACCATGTCGTGCGCGGCCGGGCAGCCGTCACCGGCGCCGTGCGTGACGCGATTCGCGCCGCCCAGACGACCGACAACCTGGTGCTGTTCGGGCTCAAGCCGACGTTTCCTTCGACCGGCCTCGGCTACGTGCACGCGCCGCGGCGAGGGCCGGCCGGGACACGTCGGGTCGAGAGCTTCAAGGAGAAGCCCGACCTTCGCACCGCGACACGCTTTGTCAAGGAGGGCGGGTACTACTGGAACCTTGCCTGGTTTGCGTGGCGCGTCGACGTGTTTCTCGCAGAGCTCGGCGAGCATGCGCCCCGACACCTCGCGGGCTTGCGGAAGGTGATGGACGCTCGTCGTGCGGGGGATGAGACCGCGGCGACTGCGCTGTATCGACGGCTGCCCAATGAGGTCGTCGATCGCAGCGTGCTGGAGAAAACGGAGCATCTGCTCCTCGTTCCTGCCACTTTCGATTGGGCCGACATCGGCAACTGGGCCGAGCTCGGCGATCGGGTGCGCGCCGACGCGCATGGCAACTCGGTCGAAGGCGAAGCGGTCCTCGTCGATACGACCGACAGCCTGGTCTTTGGCGACCGCAGGCTCGTGGCCGGCATCGGGCTGAAGGACATGATCATCGTCGACACCGAAGACGCTCTTCTGGTGGTTCCGCGCTCGCGCGCACAAGATGTACGCAAGGTCGTCGACGCGCTCAAGCGCGCTCGCAAGACCCGTTACCTTTAAGAATCGATGCCGACGCAAATCAAATTCGGCACTGATGGATGGCGCGGTGTGATCGCGGACGACTTCACGTTCGCGAACGTTAGGCGCGTGGCGCAGGCACACGCTCAGTACCTGAAGTCACGGTCGAACGAACCACTTGCCATCATCGGATACGACTGCAGGTTCGCATCCGAGGACTTCGCGCAGGCGGTCGCTCACATCTTTGCGAGCAACGGCATCAAGACCCTCGTGTTCGACCGGCCATCGCCGACGCAGGTCGCCTCATGGTCGGTGATCGATCGCAAGGCCACCGGCGCGGTCGCGATCACCGCCAGTCACAACCCCTATCAGTTCAACGGCTACAAGGGCAAGACCGAGACCGGCAGCGCGGTCCCGTCGGAGGTCATCGCCGACCTCGAGCGCAACATCGCCGCGCTCGATGAGGTGCCCGCGCCGGAGCCGACGATCGCTCACGGGCTGGTTTCGTCGTGGGATCCGCGACCTGCGTACTACGCGCAGATCGCGCGCATGGTCGATGTCGACGCGATCAAGGATTCGGGGCTGCGCATCGTCCACGAGTGCATGTACGGCTCAGGGTACGGCTACATCGCCGAGATGATCGGAGGAGGCCGCACCCTCGTCACCGAGCTGCACAACCAGCGCAACCCACTTTTCGGCGGAATCAATCCCGAGCCGATCCCACCGAACATCGACTCGACCATCACCTTCATGAAGGTCGGAGGCCACGACCTCTGCATCTGCACCGACGGTGACGCGGACCGCGTGGGCATCATCGACGAGACCGGGCGGTTCATCAACCAGCTGCAGGTCTTCGCGCTGCTAATGCTCTATCTCTTCGAGACGCGCGGGATGCGTGGACCGGTCGTGAAGACCGTCAACATGACGGCGATGGTCGACAAGCTCGGCGCGGAGTTCGGTGAGCGCGTGTACGAGGTCGCTGTCGGCTTCAAGAACGTCGCGCCGAAGATGATGGAGACGAACGCGCTGCTAGGTGGGGAGGAGTCAGGCGGATTCGCTGTGCGCGGTCACATCCCCGAGCGCGACGGCATCCTCATCGGACTGCTCTTCGCGGACATGATCGTCAAGTCGGGCAAGCACATCTCTCAGATCCTCGCCGACCTCGAGTCCCGCGTCGGCCCGCACGCGTATGCGCGCCACGACATACACCTCGTGCGCGAGACGTACGACACGGACCGCAAGAGGATCCTCGACACGCTCGAGAAGAGCGAGCCACAGGAGATCGCAGGCGTCGCGGTACAGCGCGTTCGCTCCGATGACGGTTTCAAGTTCTACCTCGCGGACGGAAGCTGGGTCCTGCTCCGCGCAAGCGGCACCGAGGCGCTGATCCGCATCTACTCCGAAGCAGCCGACAAGGAGGCGGTCGATGCACGACTCCACGCGCTGGAAGACATCGTTGGCATCAAGCAGCCTGCCTGACCTCGGGCGCGTCGAGGACAACAAGATCGAGAAACCATGGGGCTACGAGCTCCGGTGGGCGATCACCGATCGCTACGTCGGCAAGATCCTGCACGTGAACAAAGGCGAGGCACTGTCGCTCCAGTACCACGAGCGAAAGGACGAGTACCAGTACTTGCTGAAGGGCGCCATCGACATGGAGCTCGGCGGCGATGACGGGCAGTTGAAGAAGGTGCGGATGAACGCCGGCGACACTCTTCACATCGTCCCGGGGACCCGCCACCGGCTGACGGCAATCGAGGATGCGGACATCTTCGAGGTGTCGACGCCCGAGATGGATGACGTCGTCCGGTTGGAAGATCGGTACGGCCGCGTCTAGAATTCCCGCCCTGAGATGAAGCTACCGCCGCAGCTTGTGGAAAAAGTCGCTCCGGACGACGCCGCCGCCAGGGCGGAGCGCGATCGCAGCTTCCTGATCTTCGCGGCCGTCGTCCTGATGGCGATCGCCCTCGGCTTCAAATCCGAGTTGCTCGGGCCCGGCCAGGTGTGGGCGCTCGCGCTCGGCATCGTCGTCATCGCGTCGCCTGCGCTCCTCGGCTACCTCCGTGGAACTGCGGAGTTTCCGCGGATCGAGCACTACATCCCGGTGGCGCTTGGCGCGATCACGCTGGCGGGGCTTTCCCTGCTCGTGCCTGAGCTGTGGAAGTACCTCGTGCTCACGCTGGTCTTTGGAACCGGGTTCATCATGGCCGCCCGCCTCGACTACCTGCGCCTTCGCGAGGCGGAGAAGCCGGGCCACATGGTGGTCCAGGAAGTCATCCTCGTGCTCGTCGTCGCGGGCGCCTACCTCGTCGTGGTCACGCTGCCGTTCAACCCGATCCTTCGCCTGTTGTGGATCTTCACCATCACGTTCCTCGCGTCGTACCGCAGCTTTCGCATCAACGGGGTCGCGATCGCACCCCGGCGCGCATTCATCTTTGCCCTGTTCGTCGGGCAGGTCGTGACGTTCCTCGCGTGGGCGATCACGGCGTTGTCGCTGTATCTCGTCGTCAACGAGGGCACCTTCGCGGTGATGCTGCTGTTCGCGTGGTACATCAACCGGGGTCTCGTGCGCCACACGGTCGAGGACAGCTTCACGCGCAACGTCGTGCTCGAGTACGGGGCGTTTGCGATCGTGCTGATCTACCTGTTCGTATCGAGCTACCAGCCCGGCCGGTAAGCGTAGGTCGCCAGGGCGGCCGGGTTCAACCCGGCCGCAACACACGGAACAGTCGTGCAACCACGCGTTGCCAGTGGAAGACAAATATCAAGCGATCTTCCGCCCCGGAAGGGGTTCGGGCCGCGAATCCGGCCGCCAACGCCTTGGCATTGGGTTCAACTGGGATCGGCCGTTGAGCGGCCCGAAAGCGGGGGGAACCCGGCAGGGTTCCCCCGGCTACATGCCCAGGTAGGCCTTCTGGACCTCGGCCGATGCCAGCAGGTCGCGTCCGGTCCCTTCCTGGACGACCACGCCGGTCTCGAGCACGTACCCGCGGTTCGACACCTCGAGCGCCTTGTTGGCGTTCTGCTCGACCAGCAGCACCGTGGTGCCCTGGGAATTGATCTCGCGCACGATGCTGAAGATCGTCTCGATCAGGATCGGTGCGAGACCCAGCGAAGGCTCGTCGAGCATCATCAGCTTCGGCCGCGCCATCAGCGCGCGGCCCATGGCGAGCATCTGCTGCTCGCCCCCGGAGAGCGTGCCGGCGATCTGGGTCCGTCTTTCTTGCAGACGCGGAAAGAGGGTGAACACGCGGTCCATGTCCTGGCCGATGCCCTTCGTGTCGTTGCGTGAGTAAGCGCCCATGCGCAGGTTGTCGATGACGGTCATGCGTGGAAACAGCCGCCGACCTTCGGGCGACTGGCTGATCCCCATCTCGACGATCCGTGACGGCGGCGTGCGAGTGATGTCCTTGCCGTCGAAACGGATTGTGCCGGCTTGTGGATGCATCAGGCCGGAGATGGTGCGCAACGTCGTCGTCTTGCCCGCGCCGTTCGAGCCGATCAGGGCAACGACCTCGCCCTTCTCGACGTGGATCGACATGCCCCGTAGTGCCTGGATGCGCCCGTAGAAGGCGTCGACGGTGTCGAGCTCTAGCAGCGCCACTTAAGCCGATTTACCGAGGTAAGCCTCGATCACGCGGGCGTCCTTGCGGACCTCCTCCGGTGGCCCCTCCGCGATCTTCTCGCCGTGGTCGAGGACGACGATCCGCTCCGAGATGCCCATCACGACCTTCATGTCGTGTTCGATCAAGAACACCGTGACCCCGCGATCGAGGATCTTGTGCACAAGCTGCATCAGCTCGACCTTCTCCTGCGGCGTGAAACCTGCGGCCGGCTCGTCGAGAAGCAACAACTTGGGATCCGTCGCCAGCGCGCGAGCGATCTCGAGCCGTCGCTGCTGACCGTAGGGCAGGTTGCGCGCGTACTGATGCGCGTGCTTGGAGATGCCGACGAACTTGAGCAGCTCCATGGCCTCGTCGGTTGTTCGCCCCTCCTCTTTGCGCTCGCGGCGTGTCTTGAGAAGCGAGTCCCATAGCTTTGCGTGCATCCGGACGTGCCGGCCGACGCGCACGTTGTCGATGCACGTCATGTAGTCGAACAGGCGGATGTTCTGGAACGTCCGCGCGATGCCATAGCGCGCCACCTGGTGCGGCTTCGATCCCGTCACGTCACGGCCGTCGAACACGACACGGCCGGCGGTCGGCTGGAAAAGGCCCGTGACGTTGTTGAAGAGAGTCGTCTTGCCTGCGCCGTTGGGGCCGATCAACGCGAACACCTCGCCGCGCTTGATGCTGAGGCTGACGTTGTCCACCGCGACGAGTCCGCCGAATCGCTTCGTGAGGTTGGTTATCTCGAGGATGTTGCCGTCCGGAGCTGTGCTCATGCGCGGGCACCTTCCTCCGCCACGGACGCCTCTTGCTGGACCGCGGCGTGCTTGAGCTCCTGCTCACGAATCCGGCTCGGGAACAGACCCTGCGGGCGCAGAAGCATGATGAGGACGAGGATCAGCCCGAATATCAGGAACTGCATGCGCTGCACCTCCGCGTAGATGCCTGGCCAGTCACCGTTCTGCGCGACCAGGCCGTTCAAGCCGAGGGTGGTCGCGAGCGATTCTGCCGTCGAGGCGAGCGATGGCAAGAGCGTGTTGAGCACGAAGTAGATGACGAGCGCGCCGACGATCACGCCGGGGATGTTGCCCATGCCGCCGAGCACGATCATGACGAGCACGGTGATCGAGACGATGAAGAGGAAGTCGTCCGGGCTCACCAGGTCGAAGATCGCGCCGTAGTACGCGCCCGCGAAGCCGCTGAAGGACGCGCCTATCGCAAAGGCCAGCAGCTTCGTGGTGACGGTGTTGATGCCCATCGCGGCGGCTGCGACCTCGTCCTCCCGTATCGCCATCCACGCGCGCCCCAGGCGCGAGCGGTAAAGGTTGGTGACGAGGATCACCGCGCCGATTATCAGGATGACGATCAGCACGTAGAAGGCCACCGGGTCGAAGGCGAAGCTGAAGCACGGTATGAAGTGCGTCTGGTCGAGAGGGTTGCGACACGTCGAGTTCTGGAGGAAGGCGATCGAGTTTGCCCCCGCCCAGGGTCCGGTGAGCCATGCGGGGAGCCACGGCTGGTCGATGCCACCGATCGCATTGATGCCGCCAGTCCACTGCGGGAGGTTGTAAGAGAGCTGCGGCACGATCTCTCCGAAACCGAGCGTGACGATCGCGAGGTAGTCGCCGCGGAGCCGGAGGGTCGGGAACCCCAGCGTCGCCCCGGCGGCGGCGGCGACCAACATGCCCAACACCATCATCACGAAGAACGGAAAGTGGTAGCTGTGGTGGAGAGGCGTCGAGCTCAGCTGCGAGGACGCGAAAAAGGCATACGTGTAAGCGCCGATGGCGAAGAATGCCGCGTAGCCGAGGTCGAGCAGTCCCGCAAAGCCGACCACGACGTTGAGCCCGATGGCGAGAAGCACCCACGTGCCGGCGTGCGCCGCCTGCGAGATGTAGGCCGTGCTGCCGCCGGTCGCGAACATCGAAGCCATCGGGAACAGCAGCGTGGAGATCAGCAGGATGCCGTAGATCGCCTGGTCGCGGTCGCGCATTCGCTCGCGTAGCCGGAGCCGTCCGCCGAACGAGCGCCTGGGCGCGGAAGCGGTCTCGCTCATTTCTCAGGCACCCTCATCCCAAGGAGACCGGTCGGCCTGAATACGAGCACGCCGATCAGGATGCCGAAGATCACGACTTCTGTCCACTTGGATCCGATGTAAGAGTCGCTGTACGCGGAGATAAGCCCGATGAGGACTCCGCCCAGCGCAGCGCCCGGGATGTTTCCGATGCCGCCGAAAACGGCAGACGTGAAGGCGATCAGGCCAGTTCGAAATCCGAGGTTGTAGAACAGGTTGTTGAAGTAGAGACCCCAGATCATGCCGCCGGCGCCGGCGAGCAGCGCGCCGATGAAGAACGTGGCGGCGATGGTCCGGTTGATGTCGATGCCCATCAGCTGGGCTGCGTCTCGGTCCTGCGCCGTCGCCCGCATCGCTTTGCCGAGCTTCGTCCGGTTGATGAAGATCGCCAGCAGCGCGACCAGGAATACGGCCGTCACCATGACGAATCCGTCTTTGAACGTGACGAACACGCCGCCGATCGTCGCCGAGTAGCGAGGCCCGTGCGGAAGGATGTCGGGAAACTGCACCGACGCCGGTCCGTGCCAGAGGAACATGATCCCTTCGAGGACGAACGACATTCCGATCGCGGTGATCAACGGCGCCAGACGGGGCGCGTTGCGCAGTGGTCGATACGCGACCCGCTCGATCGTGATGTTGATCACGCCCATGATCAGCATCACGAGCGGGAACACGATGATGAGAGCGACGAGGTTGACCACCGTGAAGTTGTTGCGGTCGTACGCGAACAGACCGAGCAAGGCGGCGCCTATGTATGCGCCCAACGTGAAGACGTCGCCGTGGGCGAAGTTGATCAGTTCGATGATGCCGTAGACCATCGTGTAGCCGAGCGCCACCAGCGCGTACATCGCCCCGTCGGCCAGGCCGAAGACCGTGATCTGGGCGAATGCGGTCGGATTGATGGCGGCCTGGACGATGAGCCAGAAGATCGCCAGGGCGGCGATCAGGTAGAAGAGGAAGTCGATCACGCTCATTCCGCCCAGCGCGGCGGAGCGCACTCTCTTCAGAGCCGACGCGCCGCTCGTGGCCACGTTGCCCGCGTCCAGTGCTCCCCCTCCTAGTTATCTGAAGAGCGAGGAGGCCCGAGTCGGGCCTCCTCGTGGAATTGGGCTACAGAGTAGCCAAAGAGCTAAGCGCTCGCGTAGTTGACCTGGTCCTTCCAGGTGAAGCAGAGGTGGTCAGCGGGCGCCTTGCCGCAGACGCCGGTCGTCTGGCTGGGGTCGCTCGCCTGCGCGACCTCGTAGATCGAGACGATCTTGAGGTCGGTGTCTCCCTGGGCGTTGAAGTTGTAGGTGCCGATGACTCCCTTGAAGCCCGTGGTCTTGGCCATCTGGGCCCGGACCTGGTCGCGAGTCGGCATGCTGCCGTTGGCGTCGTTGATCGCGCGGCCGATGGCGTCCATCAGCGCGTTGGCGGCGTCGTAGGCCTGCATGGTGTAACCGCCGAAGTCGTTGGGGCCGGGGAAGGCCTTGCGGAACGAGGCGATCGTCGAGGCCGCGCCCTGCACCTTGGTCGCGTCGGCGCCGGCCGAGGTCGCGTAGACGCCAGACTCGTTGCCCGACGCCTGGTCGATGCAGTCGGTGGTCTCGATACCGTCACCACCACCGAAGGGAACGTTCCAGCCGAGGTCTTTCATCTGCTTGCGCGGAATGCAGATGTTCTGGTCGTCGGTGCCGCCCACGTACACGCCCTGGGCGCCGCCGTTCTTGAAGTTGAGAAGGATCGACTTCCAGTCGCTCGTCTGGGTCTTCTGGTACTCCGAGTGAGCCACGACGGTCCCGCCCTTGGCCTTGAACTCGGCATCGAACGCGCCCGAGATGCCAACACCGAACACGGTGCTGTCGTCGAGTACGCCGACCTTGGTGACGTTGAGCGTCTTGATGAAGTAGTCGGCCATCGCCGGGCCCTGGTAGTCGTCAGTGGTGACGACACGCCAGTAGTTGTTGGGGTTGCCGTTGCGAAGGTCAGCGGGGTGGTAGCTGCAAGCGGGAAGCGGCGGTTGCTGCTCCTTCGTGAGGCACGGGTTGGTGTT
>DASTIX010000138.1:0-17522 GCA_035717165.1 Candidatus Dormiibacterota bacterium | reverse complement strand
GACCTCGTCCGAGACCCAGGGCACGATGTCGATCGACGCCACGTGGGACTTGATCAGCTTCTCGACGGACTTCTGGTCGAGGGTCTCGCCGGCGGCCATCACCTCGTTGCCCTTCTGGTCGACCGCCGCGCGGCGCAGCTTGCGACCGGCGAGCTTCGGAGCGACTTCTTCGTTCAGCGCCACGCGGTTGTACACGCGGCGGAACGGCGTCTCGATGAACCCGAACTCGTTGACCTTCGCGTAGGTCGCGAGGTTGCCGATCAGGCCGATGTTCGGACCTTCGGGGGTCTCGATCGGGCAGATTCGGCCGTAGTGGCTGTGGTGCACGTCGCGGACGTCGAATCCAGCGCGCTCTCGTGAAAGTCCACCGGGACCGAGCGCCGACAGGCGGCGCTTGTGGGTCAGCTCGGAAAGCGGGTTGTGCTGGTCCATGAACTGCGAGAGCTGCGAGGAGCCGAAGAACTCCTTGATCGCGGCGACGACCGGACGCGCGTTGATCAGGGACGCCGACGTGACCGTGTGCGGGTCACTGATCGTCATGCGCTCCTTGATGATTCGCTCCATCCGGATGAGGCCCATGCGGAACTGGTTCTGCAGGAGCTCGCCGACGGCGCGCACGCGGCGGTTGCCGAGGTGGTCGATGTCGTCGGGGATCTGCTTCTCGCGCGGAGCGTTGTTCAGCTCGATCAGCTTGCGGATGAACGCGATGAAGTCGCCCTTCTCGAGGATGCGCAGGTCGCGGTTGCGGACGCGCTCGAGGATGTCCTCCTCGTCGCGGCCAAGCCTCTTGTCGACCTTGTAGCGGCCGACGCGGCCGAGGTCGAACCGGCGGGGGTTGAAGAACAGAGACTGGAGAAGGTTGCGCGCGTTGTCCACGGACGGCGGGTCACCGGGGCGGACGCGCCGGTAGAGCTCGAGGAGCGCGTCCTCGGTCTTGGTGGTGGTGTCCTTGTCGAGCGTCGTCTCCATGTAGCGGTGCTCGGGGTTGTTGTCGACGTCCCCGAACAGCTCGTGGAGCGCGCGCTTCTGCGCCTCGCGGTCGTTCTCGGTTCCCTTCAGCTGCGGCAGCTCGAGGGCCTTGAGCAGCACGGTGACGGGCACCTTGCGCTTGCGGTCGATCTTGACCGTCAGCAGGTCCTTGGCCGAGGTCTCGATCTCGAGCCATGCGCCACGGTTCGGGATCAGCTTGGCGCCGAAGAGCTTGCGGCCGGTGGCGGGATCCTCGGCGGCGGTGAAGTACACACCCGGCGAGCGGACGAGCTGCGACACGACGACGCGCTCGGTTCCGTTGACGATGAACGTCCCCTCGTCCGTCATCATCGCGAAATCGCCCATGTAGACCTCGCTCTCCTTGATCTCCCCCGTCTCCTTGATGGTCAGGCGGGTGCGGATCCGAAGAGGCGCCGCGTAGGTCATGTCGCGGTTGCGGCACTCCTCGACGGAGAACTTCGGCTGCCCGAACTCGTAGTCGAGGAACTTCAGCTCGAAGTTCTTGCCGGTGTAGTCGGTGATCGGGTTGATTTCGTCGAAGAGCTCGCGAAGCCCGTCGGTCTTGAACCAGTTGAAGGACTCCAGCTGGGTGGCGATGAGGTCCTTCAGCTCGACAAGGTTCGGGATGCGGCCATAGCTAAGGCGCGAGGGGGCTCTCATCTCTGAGATCAATTCGGTTCTCCTTCCAGGAAAAAGGGCGCGCTCAGCTAAATGGCAGGATGAGCGGCCGGGACGTGCACAAACGGCGAGTATACGACAGGATACCCCTCAATAGGGGCACTTAAACAGACGCGGACGCTCCGGCGTCCGGCCGAGGTTTCCGGGCACTATACCACTCAGATGACTGATTGGAAAACCCTACGTAACGAGTTCCCGCTCCTCGAGCGCTGCATCTACTTGAACGCGTGTTCACTGGGTCCTCTTCCCCGTCGCGGAATGGAGGCGCTCCAGCGTTACGCCTCCGACTGGGACGCCCAGGGGACGCCCGTCTGGTATTCGAGCTGGCTCCCCCTCCTCGAGCGGTTCCGCGGCCGGGTCGCGGAGCTGCTGCACGCGCCGGCGGGCTCGACCGCGATCGCGCCGTCGGTCTCCGTGGCTTTGACGACGCTCGCGACCGGGCTGCCCCTCCGGGAGGGCCGGCGCAAGGTGCTGATCGGCGAGCTGGACTTTCCGACGATCGGCCACCAGTGGCTTTCCAGGCCGGAGTACGAGGTCGAGTTCGTGCCGTCTCCGGACGGCATGACGATCCCGCCTTCGGCGTTCGCTGAGCGTATCGATTCCTCGACCGCCCTCGTGGCGACGACCCACCTCTTCTACACGACCGGCTATCTGCAGGACGTGCGGGCGATCGCCGACGCCGCCCACGCGGCAGGAGCCCTGTGCCTGATCGACGGGTACCAGACGTGCGGCTGCGTCCCAATCGACGTCGAGGCCATGGACTGCGACGCGTTCGTCGGCGGCTGCCTCAAGTGGGTCAGCGGCGGCCCCGGTAACGCCTTCCTTTATGTAAGGCCCTCGCTGATCCCGCAGGTCCGCCCCCGCGGCACCGGCTGGTTCGCCACCCGAGACCCGTTCTCTTTCACACTCCAGGAGCTGACCTTCGCCGACGACGCCCGCCGGCTGGAGACGGGAACGTGGGCGGTCGCCTGCCACTACGCCGGCCTTGCCGGCCTCGAGCTCTGCCTCGAGGTCGGGATCGAAAACATCCAGGAGCGGCTGCGCGACCTGACCGACCGGATCCTCGAGCGCTGCGATGAAGCGGGAGTCAAGACCTTCACCCCGCGCGAAAGGACCCGCCGCTGCGGCATCGTCACCCTCGAGTGCGACCACCCCGAAGATGTCGAGGCGAAGCTCCACGCGGCGGGTGTGATCGTCGACTCCCGCCCCGGCCGAGTCCGGCTATCGCCCCACTGGTGCGTTACCGAAGAGGAGCTGGAACGCGGAATGGACCTCGTACTGGAGCACGTAGCCGCCGCCGCGCGCAGATGAGTCTTGGTCTGCCGCCGCAGGTCGCCGCCTGTCTGTTCGACCTCGACGGCGTGATCACGAAGACCGCGATCCAGCACGCGAAGGCCTGGAAGCAGGTGTTCGAGAAGCATGGCATCGCGTTTGACGAGGTCGCCGACTACGACGCCTACGTAGATGGCAAGCCGCGCGAGGACGGCGTGCGGTCGGTGCTCAAAGCCCGCCACATCGCCGAAGATCAGCGACTCGTCGACGAGATCGCTCGCGACAAGGACCATCTCTTCCTCGAGCTCATCCACAAGGAAGGAGTCGAGACCTATCCGAGCTCGGTCACCTACATCGAGCGGGCCAAGCACGAAGGGTTGAAGGTCGCGGTCGTCTCGTCGAGCAAGCACACGACCGATGTCTTGAAGGCGGCGAAACTCGATCACCTTTTCGATGCGCAGGTCGACGGCATCGTCGCGGAGAGGGAGCACCTCAAGGGCAAGCCCAACCCCGACACGTATGAGAAGGCCGCCCATCTCCTCGGCGCCGTGGCGCACAACGCCGCGGTGTACGAAGATGCGCTGGCCGGCGTCGAAGCCGGCAGGGCCGGACACTTCGGGCTCGTCGTCGGCGTCGACCGGGCCGGCCAGGCCGCCGCCCTCAAACAGCACGGAGCGGACATCGTGGTCAAGGATCTCGCCGAGCTGATGCGATGAAGTTCCCCGTCGAACCATGGGCCATTCGCGAGACGGAGCTCGACATCAAGAGCCTGGGTCAGAGCGAATCCATCTTTGCGCTCTCGAACGGCCACATCGGATGGCGCGCCAACCTTGACGAAGGTGAGCCCCACGCCATCCTCGGCACTTACCTCAACGCGTTCCACGAGGCCGTGCCACTGCCTTACGCCGAGACGGCCTATGGCTATCCCGAGGCGGGTCAGACGATCGTCAACGTCACAGACGGCAAGATCATCCGTCTCCTGGTGGACGACGAGCCGTTCGACGTGCGGTACGGCAAGCTCCACTCCCACCACCGCCATCTCGATTTTCGGACCGGCCTCCTCAGGCGCGTCGTGGAGTGGGAGTCGCCCGCGCATCGCCGGGTCCGCGTGCGCTCGACCCGCCTCGTCTCTCTCGTGCACCGCGCCCTCGCCGCCGTCCTTTATGAGGTGGAGTCGCTCGACGAGGCTGCAGACGTCGTCGTGCAGTCAGAGCTGGTGGCCAATGAGCCGGACGCCGCGCCGCGTGGCGCCGATCCCAGGACCGCGACGAGTATCGAGAATCCCCTGATTGGGGAGCTCCATGCGAACGACGACACGCACGCGGTACTGATCCACTCGACGCGTCACAGCAAGCTGCGCATGGCGGCGGCCATGCAGCACGCCGTCGAAGGCCCGCGCGGAACGTCGCTGCAGATGGAAAGCGGCGACGACCATGCGCGCCTAACCGTGACAACACGCATCCGGCCGGGGACCACGCTGCGACTCGTCAAGTTCGTGGCCTACGGCTGGTCGAGCTTGCGATCGGCGCCCGCCCTGCGAGCCCAGGTCGAAGGCGCACTGGCCACCGCTGTCGAACACGGGTGGAGCGGGCTCGCCGCGGCGCAGCGCGAATACCTCAAGGATTTCTGGCAGCGCGCCGACGTCGAGCTCGAGGGCGACCCGGAAGTTCAGCAGGGGATCCGCTTCGCCCTCTTCCACGTCCTGCAGGCCGCGGCGCGTGCCGAGACGCGTGCGATTCCAGCCAAGGGCCTGACGGGTCCGGCGTACGACGGCCACACGTTCTGGGATATGGAGTCGTTTGTTCTGCCCGTCCTCACGTACACGGCTCCGGGGGCCGTGGCGGACGCGCTGCGATGGCGGCATCACATCCTCGACAAGGCGCGCGCCAGGGCCAGGGACCTCGGCTTCAAGGGCGCCACCTTTCCGTGGCGGACCATCGGCGGCGAAGAATGCTCAGGCTACTGGCCCGCGTCGACCGCCGCTCTGCACATCAACGCCGACATCGCCGACGCGGTCGTGCGGTACGTGTCCGCATCCGGAGATGTGTCATTCGAGCGAACCACCGGCGTGGATCTCCTCGTCGAGACGGCTCGGCTCTGGATGTCGGTCGGTCACATGAACCGCCACGGCGAGTTCTGTGTCGACGGCGTCACAGGTCCCGATGAGTACAGCGCCGTGATGGACAACAACATCTACACGAACCTGATGGCGCAGCGGAACCTGATCGCCGCGGCCGATGCGGCCGAGCGCCACAAAGCGGCCGCCCGCCGTCTGAAAGTGAGTGCGTCCGAGATCAAACGGTGGCGACTTGCTTCTCAGAAGGTCCACATGCCCTACGACCGGGCGCTCCGCGTCCACAAGCAAGCGACTCAGTTCACCGATCACGAGCGCTGGGACTTCTCACGCACCAAGCCTGGGCAATACCCCCTGTTCCTTCATTTCCCCTACTTCGACATCTACCGCAAGCAGGTCGTGAAGCAGGCCGACCTGGTGCTGGCCATGCACCTCCGCGGCGACGCCTTTACGGCCGAAGAGAAGGCTCGGAACTTCGCTTACTACGAGGCGATCACCGTGCGCGACTCATCGCTTTCGTCGTGCACACAAGCCGTGATCGCGGCCGAGGTCGGCCACCTCGAGCTGGCGCACGCATATCTCGCCGAGGCGGCGCTCATGGACATCCACGATCTCGAGCACAACGTTCGCGACGGCGTCCACATGGGCTCGCTCGCAGGTGCGTGGCTCGCCGCGGTTCAGGGTCTGGGCGGAATGCGCCACCATGGCGATTGGCTCGGTTTCAGCCCGCGCTTGCCGCGCGCAATCAAAAGCCTGACGTTCCGGATCATGTTCCTGGGGCGCCAGATCAAGGTCGACGTCAACCACCGTCGTGCGACCTACACGCTCGTGGACGGCCGCCCGCTGACGTTCGAGCACTTCGGTCACCACATCAAGCTCGGCTCGAGCGCCGTCAGCCGGCCGATACCGGAGATCAAAGCACCCCCCGAGCCGAAGCAACCGTCGGGGCGAGAACCAGCCCGCCGGTCGCGCGCCGTGCGCACTTCAACCGGCAGGCGGGCTCAGCCCAGAAAACTACGTCCGGCTACTTCATCTCCGCGGTCGCGCCGGCTTCCTTCAGCCGAGCAACGGCCTTCTCGCCGTCAGCCTTCGAAACGTTCTCGAGCACCGGCTTCGGCGCCGCGTCGACGAGGTCCTTCGCCTCCTTCAACCCGAGCTGCGTAAGCTCGCGGACCGCCTTGATCACGTTGATCTTGCTGTCACCGACAGCGGTCAATGTGACCGTGAACTCGGTCTGCTCCTCTTCCGCCGCCGCCGCTTCGCCGCCACCCGCCGCGGGGGCCGCGGCCGCGACCGCCACCGGGGCCGCCGCCTTGATGCCGAACTCGTCCTCGATGGCCTTCACGGCCTCGACGACGTCGAGGATGCTCCAGTCCTTGAGCGCCTCCACGAACTCCTTCGGGGTGATCTTGGTCGCCGCCATCTACGCTGCCTCCAGTTTGTTCTTGTACGCGTCCAGCACTCCGAGGAGCTGCTGAAGCGGGGTTTGCATGATTCCGACGAGCTGGCCAACAGGTGACTGCAAGGTGCCCAAGAGTTGGGCGATCAGGGTTTCGCGCGAAGGCAGGTCGGCCAGCTGCTTGACCTGGTCGGGCGTGAACACGCGGCCCTCGACGAGACCGCCTTTGACGTCGAGCTTCAACCGCGTCGTGCGGACCCAGTCGTTGATCAGCTTCGACGGGACGCTCAGGTCGTCGTAACCGAACGCGATCGCGACCGGGCCTTCGAGCTCTTTCTCCAGGTCGGCAACGCCGGCGGCTGCAGCGGCGCGCCGGGCCAGCGTGTTCTTGACGACCCGATACTCGACGTCGCCGGTGCGCAGCTTGCCGCGCAGCTCCTGGATCTGGCTGACGGTCAGGCCGCGATAGTCCGTGAGGACCGCGACCTTCGCCTTCTTCAGCTTTTCGGTCAGCAGGTCGACCTGCTCGGCCTTCTGTTCTTTGCGTGCTTTCGGCAATAAAAAATCCTCCCTGCCCAGATACGTCACGAGGCAGGAAGGATCAACACGTCCTTCACTTACGAGTTCGCCTCGGTAGGAAATTAAGCCGGCTCGGCCGGCACCTACGGTCTAGGGCAGGTCGCTGATTATACGGAGCCGGCCGGCTGCCCTTCGAGGATCGATCTGATCGCACGCATGGCCGCCTCGCGCCTGGTGCGCATACGGCGGACGACAAGCGGCTTCAAGACGGCATTGCCCAGCAGCGCATGCCGCGTGCCGATGACGCCTCGAGAGCTGTATGCAATCTCGGTGCCATCCCCGGCCGGCATGAAGTCGTAGATGCCCTCGCCACGGGTCTCGACCATGGAGGTCGCGAAGCGTTTCGGCGGCTCATACGCGGTCACTCTCTCGTCGGCGGAAAGGCTGACTGTGGGCAGCATGACCGAGACATGGATCACGCTCCCAACGTGCGGCGGCATGTCCAGCGGTCCCTTCACCGTCATCTCGGCGAAATACCGAGGCCAGTTGCGAGCGTCGCTGACAAACGCGAATGCCTCATCCGGGGTGCAGCGCACGGTGACCGAGCACTGAAAGGCATACCGCCTCGTCGCCTCTGGCAGCGAGTAGGCGACGTACGCAGCGGAGAGCACGCCAAAGGCAAGGCCGACCTCCCACGACCACTGCGCCAGGAAGAGGGTCAGGGTCACCAGGAGCAGGACGGCGCCAATCGCGCTGATCGCCGCGGCTCGCTCGATGCTCTGGATCGTAGGTGCGTCTCGGCGTACCGTCCGAACAAGGCCTAGCAAGAGCAGGACGGCCGCCGGGATCCCAAACAAGAGGACCGCGACCGTGTACCAAAAGCCGATCAGCTCGACCTTGATTTCACCCAATCCTCTCTCCGCAGCTCGGTGAGCACGTGGTCGACCCACTTGCCATCGACGACGCGGTCTTCGTGCCACCGACCTACCTCTTCGTAGCCCGCTGATTTCTGTGCCCGAGCGCTCGCGACGTTGCCCTCGAGGTAACCGGACCGAAGCGTCCGCAGAGGCGTTTGCATGAAGACGTATTCGGCGCGCAGCTGCATGAGCTCGCGGCCGAGACCTTTGCCCCACACCGACTTGTCGGCGATGACCGTTCCCGTGGTGCCGTGCCCCCACTTCCAATCGATGCGCACGATTCCGGTGCCGCCCACCAGCCGCCCTTCGTGCTCGACCGCCCACCAGATCGCGTCGGGATCGCGTGCCGTGCGGTCGAGGAACTCCTTCTCCATCTCGACCGAGGGCGGATTGCGCAGTTTCAGGAACCTGGTGACCTCCAGGTCGTCGAACCACGTGCTGATCTCCGTCACCTCGTCGGGACGCGGAGGCCGCAACCGGACGAGCTTGCCTTCGATGACCGGCCCAAACATGCAGGAGAGGTTAACCCCGCCGGTTGCCGGCAATCGGTTGATTCGCGCCAGCGCGCCGTCGCCGTTTGCCGGCAAAGGGCGGGCAGTAGAGGCGGCTAGCTTGCTACGTGCAGCTTCGCGGCTTCGCGCACATCGACGGGGACCGAGGGTCCCTGGGTCGACGTCAGGAAAAACGTCCGCAGGTACTGGCCCTTAGAGGCCGACGGCTTGTTGCGGATCAGCGCGTCGACGAGCGTCGTGAGGTTCTGGTGCAGCGCGCCCTGGTCGAACGACACCTTGCCGATGGGTACGTGCACGATCCCGAACTTGTCGGTCCGGAACTCGACCTTGCCGCCCTTGGCGTCGCGCACCGCGCGGGCGACGTCGTTGGTGACGGTGCCGGACTTCGGGTTGGGCATGAGGCCGCGCGGCCCGAGCGTCTTGCCCAGGGGTCCGACCTTGGCCATCATGTCGGGCGTCGCGATCGCGGCGTCGAAGTCCGTCCAGCCGTCCTGCACACGCTTGACCAGGTCGTCGCCGCCGACCACGTCGGCACCGGCGTCCTGCGCCTCGCGAGCCTTCTCGCCCGCGGCGAACACGGCGACGCGAACCTTTTTGCCCGTGCCGTTAGGCAGGACGACCGAGCCGCGGACCATCTGCTCCGCGTGCCGAGGATCGACGCCCAGCCGGATGTGCGCTTCGACGGTGGCGTCGAACTTCGAGATGGACGTCGCGCGCACGATCTCACATGCCTTCTGCGGGTCGAGCCCGCCGTCGCCGTTCGACGACAGCGCCGCTTCGACCTTCTTGGCCGCCTCGATGTACTTCTTGCCGCGCTTCTTAGGCATCCGTCAGTCCACGACCTCGAGGCCCATCGAGCGCGCCGTGCCTTCGATCATCTTCACGGCCTGGTCGGGGTCGAACGCATTGAGGTCCTTGCCCTTGGTGTCGACGATCTGCCGGATCTGCGCGCGGCTGACGCGACCGACCTTCTCACGGTTCGGCTTGGCCGATCCCTTGTCCACGCCGGCAGCGCGCTTGAGCAGCTGCACCGCGGGCGGCGTCTTCAGGACGAACGAGAACGAGCGGTCTTCGAAGATCGTGATCAGCGCGGGCACGACGTCGCCGGCCTGAGCCTGCGTGCGCTCGTTGTAGGCCTTGGTGAACTCCATGATGTTGATGCCGTGCGGGCCCAGCGCGGTACCGACGGGCGGCGCCGGCGTGGCGCGCCCGGCCTGCAGCTCGAGCTTCAAAACCGCGCGAACCTTCTTCTTGCCCATGCCTTAGTGCACCTTCTCGACCTGCAGGAGGTCGAGCTCGACTGGCGTCTCGCGCCCGAACATGTTGACGAGCACCTTCAGCTTGCCCTTCTCCGGGTTGATCTCGTCGACCTTGCCGTGGAAGTCCGTGAACGGACCGTCCACGACGCGCACGGACTCGCCGACCGCGAACTCGACGCGAATCTTCGGCGCCTCCTGCTTCATCTGCTTCTGAATCGCCCGAACTTCTTTCTCCTGGAGGGGAACCGGGCTGTTCGCGGAGCCGACGAAGCTGGTCACGCCGGGCGTGTTGCGCACGACGAACCAGGACTCGTTCGACATCTTCATCTTCACCAGGATGTAGCCGGGGAAGATGCGCTTCTGAACGTGGCGGCGCTTGCCGTCCTTGATCTCGATCTCGTCTTCCATCGGGACGAGGACCTGCAGGATCTTGTCCTGCATGTCCATCGACTCGATGCGCTTCTCGAGGTTCTTCTTGACCTTCTCCTCATGCCCCGAGTACGCGTGGACGACAAACCACTGCGCTTCGTCTTCGGGAGTCGGCTGCGTCTTCTCGACCGCCATCAGTGCACCCCGTTGTTGTAGATGGTCGCCTGGAAGCCCTTGCTGACGAGATAGTCGACGCCGCCGATGAAGACGCCTAGAAACACCACGGTGAAGATCACGACCAGCGTGTAGCGGTACAGCTCTCCGCCGGTCGGCCAGACGACCTTGCGCAGCTCGTCGTAGACGTCGCGAAGGAACTGGGCCGCGCCGCCGCTTGGCTGGGCTCTCGGCTCGTCGCGCCTCCGTGTGGTTACAGCCATGTCTTCGTTACTTGGTCTCCCGGTGAAGGGTGTGCTTGTGATCCCACCTGCAGTACTTCATGAGCTCGATCCGGTCGGGATCGTTCTTCTTGTTCTTCAGGGTGGTGTAGTTCCGTCTCTTGCAGACGCTGCAGGCGAGGGTGATTACTTCTTCCATGCTTGTCTAACTGGCTGGGGGAAAGAAAAAAGCCTAGGTTTCCTAGGCCCTGTCAATAGTAGCAGAGGATTTAGGCTCTCCCTTAGTAGATGACGACCACGATCGCCGTCCTTCACGGGGACCAGACTGGCGAGGAGCTGCTCCGGGAGGCATTGAAAGTCCTCGACCCCAGCGTACTGGGTTTCCAGGTCCTCATCCGCGACTTCGACCTTTCCCTGGACGAACGCCGCCGCACCCGCAACCAGTCCGTCCTCGACGCCGCCCAGGCGCTCCGGGAGCTGGGGTTCGGCATCAAGGCCGCGACCGTGACGCCGGAGGGCTCGGGCGACGTCGGAAGCCCGAACGCGATCCTGCGCAAGCAGATCGACGGCCGCGTCATCGTCCGGACCGGCCGCCGGATCCCGGGGGTCCGGCCGCTTGCCGGCGTGCATGCGCCGATCTCCGTGATCCGGATGGCGGTGGACGACGCTTACGGCGCGCGCGAGTGGCGGGAAGGCCATGACCTAGACGAGTGGGCGTTCCGGACCGAGAAGATCAGCCGGCGGACCTGCCGCATCGTCGCCGACTACGCGTTCATGCACGCCAGGCGGATCGACGCCAAGGTCTTCGGCGGCCCGAAGTTCACCGTCAGCCCCGTGTACGAGGGCATGTTCAAGGAAGAGCTGGACGCTGCGGCGAAGCGACATCCCGAGGTCCGTTACGAGCCCCAGCTGATCGACGCCACCTACGCGCTGCTTCTCGCCACGACCGGCGAGTCGCTCGTCATACCGGCGCTCAATCGCGACGGCGACACGCTCTCCGACCTCGTGATGCAGATGTTCGGAACGATCGCCGGCGCCGAATCGACGCTGCTCGCCTTCGATCAGGACGGCGGCGTCTCGGTCGCGATGACCGAGGCGCCCCACGGCACGGCACCGGCGCTCGAAGGCAAGAACGTGGCCAACCCGATGGCGATGATCCTCGCGATTGCATCGCTTCTCGGCTACATGAAAGAAGAGATGGCGCGGCGAGCCTCGCGGGCCGTGTACGAATCCGCGCTCGAGGCGGTGTCGGACGGAATTCGCACCGCCGATCTCGGCGGCCACGCATCGACCACCGATTTCACCGCCGAGGTCGTCCGGCGCGTGCGCACGAAGGTCGAGGTCTGGAGCGCGCTGGCGGACGTCGAACGCTGAAGTATCTGGCTCTCGGCGACTCGTACACGATCGGCACCGGCGCCTCGGATCCATCGCACGCCTGGCCGTCGATCATCGCCGAGCGTCTTGGCACCGAGCTGACGAACCCCGCTGTCAACGGCTACACGACGCTCGACCTCATCCGCTACGAGCTCCCATATCTGGAGCGCGTCCATCCCGACGTCGTGTCGGTGTTGATCGGCGTCAACGACCTCGTGCAGGGCCGCTCGCTCGATGAGTACCGAGGCTCGCTCCGGACGATCTACGAAGCCGTCAAGGGCCGCCCCGTCGTGGCGGTGTCGATCCCGACGTGGTCGTACGTTCCGGCGGCAGCGGATTTCGGGGGCAAGGACCAGGTCGACCGGCTCACGAAGGTCTTCAACGAGGTGGCGCGCGACGAAGCGACACGGCGCGGGTTCACCTGGGTCGACATCGGCGATGCCAGCACATCGGCGATCGGAAGTCCTGGCTGGATCGCCGGCGACGACCTGCATCCAGGAGATGTCCAGTACGCGGCCTGGGCGGACGCAATCTGGCCCGCGTTCAAGGGAATCACTAGCGGTTTGTCCGGGAAATCAGGCTTCGACCGCCTCGAAAACCCCGGATAGGCGCGCCTATCCGGCAACTCAGCCGCCCTAGACCGTGATCCTCTTGAACGACTCCGCGAACTGGTAGCCGGCCTTCTTCCCGATGTCGCGGTGGCGCTTGCGCATGAACTTCTCGAAGTCCCACTCGCGCCCAGGCTTGGAGACCTGCGACTTGTGCTTGCGCAGCGCCTCGATCTTCCGGTCGAGCGTCGGCGTGATGTCCACGAGGTAGTCGCCCATCGTCCAGAACGGGATCCAGACCTCCTTGACCTCGTGCGGCTGGAAGCCTTCCTTGAGCAGTGACCGAAACGCGCGCGGATTGCGCGAGTCGGGATAGACGGCGGCCATGGTCGCCTCCCCGACCGCCAGATGGTCGGGATGCGATCCGCCCATCGGTGCGTCCAGCACCCGACCAGGGATGTGTGTGATCACCAGCTCGGGCTTGTACTTGCGGATCATGCGGACGATGTCGCGCCGCAGCTTCAGGTCGGGCGCCAGATGACCGTCCTTGTAACCGAGGAACTCGATCCTCTTCACCCCGAGCACCTTCGCCGCCGCGCGCTGCTCGCGCTGCCGGATCGCGATCAGGTCGGAATCCTTCTGCGTCGGGTCCTCCCCACCCTGGCGGCCGTCGGTGACGATCACGTACGTCACCTCGGCGCCGCTGTCGGCGAGCCGCGCGATCGAGCCGCCGGCGCCGAAATCGGGATCGTCCGGGTGCGCGGAAACCATCATCACCTTCTGGAACTTCGGCAGGCGGCCGTTAGCGCGAGCGTTCGCCACGAGTACTGACGATAGTGACTAGCGGCGCGCGCGTGCAGGAGCGTTCAAAGACGCGAGTGGGATCGCAGGCTGGATCGGCGCCCACAGCGCCACCAGCTGCTCCGCCGTCAGCCGCGATCGCGCCGCAATCACGCGCCCGCCGAACGCGGCCGTTTTGACCGCCGCCCAGCCATGCGCCCCCGACACCCGCATCGGCACAGTCACGACGGCGGCCAGCGCCGCCGCCTCCTCCCCCGTCCTTGCGGCTCCATCCGCGACCGCGCGCGAAAGGATGCTCGAAAGCTCGTCGTCGATCTGCCATTCCTTGGCGAGCGCGACGCACTGGCTCGAGCCAAGCCGGCCGACCGCGGTGACGTAGCGCGAGACCATCGCGCCCAGAGACCGCGGATTGGTCACCGGGATCGCAGACGCGAACGGCGCGTACGAGGCGGCGAACTTGATCGGCGTCAGATGGTGCCGGTGGACGAGCGCCGAGACCGCATGCCACGTGGCCACCGCCTCGTCGTCGGAACGCCCTCCGAAGAAATCGATCAGCGCCGTGCCCGCGTTGACCAGCGGCGCGACCGCCTCCTCATTGGCGTCGGGCGCAGCCGACGCGATGCGCACCCATTCACCCTTGTCGAGCGACGCAACCTTGTGCGCGAATCCGCCGCCGTTCAATCCCTCGAAGGCGATCGACGGCTCGAATGGAACGAGCACCTGGTGGATCTGGTCGAGGTTGGCCTGGCTGCGCGACTCGAGCGCGAACCCCGCACGCTCGACTGCGACGAAGACGCGGCATCGCGCATACGAGTCGAGGTCGCGTGTCGCGTCGAGCATGGCGAGTATCGACCGCACGACTCCCGAGGGCTCGGCGGCCCCTTCACGCGTGATGCTCGAGACGAGCTTGCGCCGGTCGAGCACTCGCAACCATTGGATCGGCGTGAGGTCGGCGACACCCTTGATGAAGGCCGCCACCTCGGCATGGTTCGGCCCATACGGCGTCGCAACTCTTGCGACGGGCGCCGCCACAGTGCGAGGTTTGGGCGGTCGCGTGATGGTCTTGATCGCGTTGTCAACGACCGCGCGCATGCGTTCGGCGGCCGGGATCTCGATCACCTCGTCGAGCGATGCGAACGGGATCACAGGCTCGATCGGCGTCCAGAGCTGGTGAATCTCCTCCGCCCTCAGGTCGGGCAGCGCACCGAGCACGCGGCCACCATGCACCGCGGTGCGCACGGCCGCCCACCCCTCGTCGCCCGTCAGGTCGCGCGGGACCGAGGTCATGGCGGCCACCGCCACCGCCTCTTCGCTCTTGACCTGCCGGTTCTTCGCCACGGCCGTCAGAAGTGCGCGGGACGCGGCGGGTTCGATGCGCCAGCGGCGCGCGAGCACCTCGAGCTGCTCTTTGGTCAGCTGGTGGAGACGCGCGAGAAAGCGCTGGGTTCTGGGGTCGAGGACGTCCGAACCGGCGAGTGGAATGAGCGCGGCGAACGGCGAATAGTGGACCGCAAACTTGAGCGCCGGCAGCTGCGAGCGCATGACCACCGCGGTCATCGCCTGCCATGCGGCAACCTGCTTGTCCTCGCTCTTCTTGGCGAGAGTGTCGAACAGGATCTCGCCTGCGCGCGCCAGCGGCTCGGAGATCCGTGTGTCACTGGTGCGGATGGCGGCCTGGATGGTGCGAGCGGAATCCGAAGTGCCCTCCTTCGTCACCGAAGCGACGAGCTGCTTGACCGCCAGCACCTGCCGCCACTGCCACGGCGTCAGCTGACCGGCCGCGACGATGAAGGCCTCCACTTCGGCGGTGTGCGGGCCAAAACGGTGCGCGGCGTCGTCATTAGCCCTCTGAATGCGGCCCAGCAGACCATGGGAGGCGGGCGCCACGGGCCTAATTCTGGGTCTCGCCGACCCGTATAGAACCCGGTTAAACGGTCTCGACTTTCAACAAGTTTGTCTGTCCCGGGCGGCCGACCGGCACGCCGGCCACCACGACCACCCGGTCGCCCGGCCGAACCATCCCGCTGGCCTTGGCCGCATCGGTGGCGTTGCTGATCATCTCGTCGGTGTCCCGGCCCGGGCTGACCAGCATCGGGATGACCCCCGAGTACAGCGCCGTGCGCCTCAGGACCTCTACGTGCGGGCTGGCCGCCACGATCGGCATGGCCGGCCGCGCTTTGCTGCAGCGCAGCGCGGTCGTACCGGACTCCGTGAAGGCGATGATCACCTTGGCGTGAAGCTCGGTCGCGGTCGCGGCCGCGGCGTGGGCGATCGCGCTTCCGACCTGCCCGGGCTCACGCCAGATCTGACGGGCGCGCTCATACGACGGGTGCTTCTGCGCCGCAAGGCATATCCGCGCCATCGCGCGCACGGCCTCGACGGGATGCGCCCCCACCGACGTCTCCTGCGACAGCATCACGGCGTCGGTGCCGTCCCAGATCGCGTTGGCCACGTCAGACGCCTCGGCGCGGGTCGGCCGGTTGGACGTCACCATCGACTCGAGCATCTCGGTCGCGGTGATGACCGGCACCCCGGCGCGATTGGCGCGGTCGATTACCTCCTTCTGCACGGCCGGAACGTCACCGAGCTTCAGCTCGACGCCGAGGTCGCCTCGCGCGACCATCACGGCGTCGGCGACCTCGAGAATTCCGTCGAGGTTCTTGATGGCCTCGAGCTTCTCGAGCTTCGCGATGACCGGGATTGCGCAGTTCAGGCCGGTCAGATGTTGCTGGCAGATCACGACATCCTCGGGCCGGCGCACGAAAGACAGCGCGAGATAGTCGACGCCCAGCTCGACCGCGAGCTTGAGATCTTCGAGGTCCTTGGCCGTCAGCGCCGGCATCGGCAGCGGCCGTCCTGGGACGCTGACGCCCTTTCGTTCGCCGAGCAATCCGCCGCGCACGACCGATGCCTCCGCACGACCGTCCTGCACCGCTCTGATCGCGAGCTCGATCCGCCCGTCGTCGAGCAGGACTCGGTCGCCCGGGCGGAGCGAATGGACCAGCTCCTCGTGGCTGATCCCGATCTGGTTCGGCTGCGAACGGTGACCGGCGACGAGCTCGACCTGGCGGCCGCGGACGAGCCTTTCAAACGAGCTGTCCAGCGAACCGGTGCGAATCTTCGGACCTTGCAGGTCGCCGAGCAGCGCAACGGGGCGTCCAACTTCGTCGGCCGCCTCGCGCACGTTGGCGGCGACCTCGCGGTGCGTTTGCGGATCCCCGTGCGAGAAGTTGAGCCTGGCCACGTCCATGCCCGACTGGATCATCGTGCGCAGCGTCTGCGGGGCCTCGCTGGACGGACCGATCGTGCAGACGATGCGAGTCCGGCGTATCACTGGTAGCGCTTCACTTTTCGGGTCATCTCGTTCTCGGCCTCGATCACGCGGCGCTCGAGCTCGAGGGCGCTGATCACGGCGCCTCCCATGCCCCGGACGAGGTCACGCTGAAACCGGTCCGAAGTCGCGACGGTGATGACGTCGCCTTCCTCGCTCGCCTGATAGGCGATCCGCTCGATCGCATGGTCGGCGGAATGACCACGCCGGGTGAAGATGACGTGTACGCCGTCGACGTTCTCTTCGGAATTGGACATCGCCGCAGAGTGGTGCGCGTCGAATACCACGATCACCGATTCGCCGGTGATCATGCCAAGAACGGCAAGTCTTTCGACCAGCTTGTCGCGCGCCGCCTCGAGCGAGGCCTCCGATGCAAGGCGCTTCAGCGACGTCCACGCGTGCAACACGTTGTAGCCGTCGACGACCAGCCTCTGCACTGCTACGACCTCTGCCGCGAGATCTCGTAGAGCAGCGCCGCTGCCGCAGCCGACGCGTTGAGGCTGGCGACGCGGCCCTTACTAGGCAGGCGAACGCGTGCGTCGCATCGATCCTTGACCAGACGGTGGACGCCGGCTCCCTCGCCACCGACGACGACGCAAACGCTCTGCGTGAAATCGAACTCCCACGGCAGCATCTCTCCGCGCGGGTCCAGTGCGATGCACCAGACGTCTGCGCGCTTGACCTCGGCGATGGCCGACGGAAGACCCGAAACCCTCGCGATGGGCAGGAGCTCGGACGCGCCGGAGCTGGCTTTGACCGCCGCCGGCGACAGCGGCGCGCTGCGGTGCTCCGGCAGGATCGCGCCATCTGCCCCCGCGACCTCGGCGCTGCGCAGAATCGCGCCTAGGTTCTGAGGGTCCTGAATCCCGTCGAGCGCGACGAGCAGCGTCGGATTCGTTTCCAGCAGCTGCTTCAGCGTCCAGTCACGGCGTGGCTTCAGCTCGGCGGCCACTCCCTGGTTGACGCCTGGCGCCATCTGATCGATGCGCGCGGCTGGAACCGTCTCGACACGCGCGAGCTTGGCGAGCTCGTCGAGGCGCGGATCGTGGCCGAGGCCGGCCGCCTGGTAGACCTTGGTGACGCG
>DASTIX010000137.1:0-11455 GCA_035717165.1 Candidatus Dormiibacterota bacterium | reverse complement strand
CCGCGGGCCGAGGCGGACGGGTGACCGCCGGCGAAGTAAATAGCGTTCGGAGGAAAGTCCGGGCTCCATAGAGCAGGGCGCTGGGTAACACCCAGTCGGGGCGACCCGAAGGAAAGTGCCACAGAAAACAACCGCCTGAGGGCGTGTGTCTCCGGAGACACGCGATCAGGTAAGGGTGAAAAGGTGGGGTAAGAGCCCACCGGCGGACGGGTGACCGGCCGGCCAGGTAAACCCCGCCCGGAGCAAGACCAAATAGGAGGACGTTTACGGCTGCTCGCCCAGTCCTCGGGTTTCGGTCGCTAGAGGCGTCGGGCAACCGGCGTCCGAGACAGATGGTCACCGTCCCGAGAGGGATACAGAACCCGGCTTACAGTCCGCCCTCGGCCCACCTCAACCCCAAGAAGGCGGCGGCTAACGGTCGCCCCGATTTAACAGTGAAGTTGTCCCTTTACTTACTTGACTTAATGCCTGGGATGGGTAAACCTCGTCGCCGTGGCGGCTCCCTCGCCTCAGACATCTGGGGCCGGCCGCTGAAGAGGAGGTGCGTCATGGGACGTCTTTCACGCAAGCGACTGGCGCTGCTCAGCCTGGTGCTGGCGGCGCTGGCGGCGCTGGTTCTAGGCGGTACGACCGCGAGCGCAAACGGGGGCAAGCTCAGATGCTTCGCCGACGCTCCGGCGAGCTGCACGCTGAATTCCGGCACCGGGGCAACTATCGACACCACGTCGGGTGGCGATGCGGGGGTCTATCTCAGCAACGGCAAGAGCACCGGTGGTTTTCCGCTGGCCAACGTGAGCTTCTCGTTCACGTACTTCTGCCAGAACACGCTTGACCTCACGTCGTGCATCGGCGGCGGCGCCCCGCGCTGGAGCATCCCGATCAGTACGGACGGAAGCGGGACGACGGCGGGCTACGCGTTTCTCGACGCCCAGGGCTGCCTGAATGGCGGGACGCAACCCTCCGGCGGCGCCCTGACGGTGAGCACCGCGGCATCGACCTGTCCGGTGAACGCCTTCGGCATCGACTACCCGAACTGGGCCGCCTTCGCAGCCGCGAATCCGAGCTTCACCATCGCGTCTGCACTTCCGTTTGTGATCTCTGATGTCGCAACCGGCGGCGAGATCATCGTCTCGGACCTCGACGTCACGAAGTCGTAATCGTCGCCCGAGGATGTGGAAGGCCGGCCCTGTCGGGGGCTGGCCTTCCTCTGGTTCAGTCGCGGGCCGGCTGCATCAGAGTGCTCTCGGTATTCGACGCGATTCGTGCACCCAGGGCGTCGGCGTCGTCACAGGAAAACCGGAAATGGAATCCCGCCCACACGCGAGCGTCGGTGACCTGCGCGACGGCGTCGTGAAAGCTGGTGAAGTCTCGTGTGACGCCCGGTAGGCCGGCCGACGTGAGCGTGAAGCTGGTGCCCTCACCGAAGAACGAAGCGAGGACCGCGGCTGCCGCGCTGCTAGTTCCGGAGTGCGCGGATGGATACTCCTGGAAGTACGGCGTCGTCATGAGGGGTAGCCACGTCGGGTCGACGGTAGTGCGGATTGCTGTCACCGGCCGCCATGAGTTGAAGGCGTTCTTCGCATCGAACACCGCGATGATGGCATCGGCGATCGAGATATCGGTCAGGGCAAGGATGCGGGCCGACTGCAGCAGGTTCTTGTGGTTCTGCAGAAGCAGCGAATCCGCCAGCCGGTCCCAGGTCGCGACCGGCGTGTCGGTCTGCCAGAAGACTGCGGTCTGCGTCTGTTCGGAGGTGCGCACCGTGCTGTTCAGCGACCCAAGAGACATCACCTCGTTGAAGTCCTGCGCGAAGCGCGCGCTCGTCAAAGCCGGAGGTCCGCCAGGCCGGAACTCGGAAGGTGAGGTCATCGCCCAGGGCATGGTGGTGGCGAGCGTCCGGAACTTCGGCGGTCCGCTGCCTCCCGGCGTTGGCTGCCACTGGCCCGGCGTCGTGTTGAAAACGTACGGCGGAGGCGTGGCGGAGAAACCGTCGCCTGCGCGCCACGCGACGATGTTGCCTGCCACGGCCGCGCCCCAGGCCACGCCGTCCGCGATCGACTGCCCGTCCTCCCCGTCGTCGGAGATGGACTGAAGCGACGCTGCGAAGGCGGCATCCAACGAGGCCTGCTGGGCCGGAAACAGCGCGCGGAGGGCGCTGTGGGAGGCGCTCGCTGCGGCCGCCTGAGGCGAAGCATCGTCGGGCGCCGCTGCGGGAAAATGGATCTGCTGGTACCGTCGCTCGATGCCGTTGACGGCGTCGAAGACGGAGGCGGCGACGGTCGCGCCGAGCCGGTTGGCATTGGGCGGCGGCACGTTGGCGGTCGCGAAAGCGGCCAGCATCGTCTGATTCCAGTCGACGACCATGTTGTCGTGGTGCGCCTGAACCGTCGTCGTCGGCCCGCCCATTGCGAAGAGAAGACCGATTGCGAGCGCCAGACCGCAGACTCGTGATCTCATAACCGCCCCAAGGTATGGCGGCGCCGGCGGCGCGGCTGCTACAAAGTTGCTACTTACTGCTACGAAATTAGTACTTGCTTAGGAGGTGGTCGCGGCTGACAATCTCGACATGTCGGGGTATGGCCAGTTCTGTCCAGTCGCCCGGGCCTCGGAGGTATTCGCCGAGCGCTGGACGCCGCTCATCCTTCGCGAGATAGGCGCTGGACATCATCACTTCAGCGAGATCCTCAAGGGCCTGCATCGCGCATCGCCCAGCGTCCTCGGCCAGCGCCTGCGCAGCCTCGAGAGGATGGGGATTGTCGAGTTACGGGCGAACCCATCCGGTCGCGGTTCCACCTACTACCTCACTGAAGCAGGTACTCAACTCGCGGAGGTCATCAAGCTTCTCGGAAACTGGGGCCAACGCTGGCTCGAACTGAGCCAGGACCACATCGACCCCGACTTCTTCATGTGGAAGCTCTTCCAGCACCTGGACGTCGCGCGGCTGCCCGCAAAACGAAGAGTGGTGCTTTTCGAGTTCGACGAGGTGCGGAAGCGTTACTGGCTCGTGATGGAGCAGAACGATCCCGACCTCTGCTACTCGGATCCAGGATTTGGCGTCGACCTGGTGGTCCATGCCAGCCTCGAAGCGTTGATCCGCGTGCATCTCGGTCAGCTGACGCTCGCCGACGCCAGGCGGTCCCGGTTGCTGAGGACGCACGGCGCTCCCGACCTGGCGCACTCCATCGACGATTGGTTCCCGCGCAGCCGGTTTGCCTCCCAGGCGCGACCGGTCAGGTACGACCGCGCGGGTCGGTCGTTTGTGGAAGCGCTCGCCTAGACCGGCTCAGCGGGCGAGGAAGCGCCTAGGTGATGTCGCGCACTCGCAGGACGCCGCACGCGATCACGGCCAGTCCGATCACCCACACCGCGATCGCCGTCACGGCATGGTTTGCGTCCACAGGAGGCGGACCGGCGGCCTCCGCGGCTCGAACAGCCCCGAACGCCTGCTGGAGATAGCCCGCGTTCGCGATCGGGAAGAGCTCGTGTATGCGCGTGAAGGTGTCGCCGAGATTGTCGAGGAGAGTGAAGACGAGATTCTCGATGACGAGGACGTAGGCCAGCCCCACACCGATCGCGACGGCCGAGCCTTTGAGTACCGTCGCCAGCGTGAACCCGAGCAGCTCGAAGAAATAGAGGATGAGCCACGCGGCGGCGACGCCCTTGATGAGATCGGTAGCGCTCGGCCAGCTGACCGAAACGTTGTCGAAGAGTGCGACCGCATAAGCCGCCGCCCCGTCGATTGCGAACAGGCCGATCGCCATCAGCAGTCCAAGCACCGCAAGAGAGACGAGTGAACCGAATGCGATCGTGATGCGGCCCGGCAGCTGAAGATGTGAAGTCTTCACCGTTCCCCACGCGTACTCACTTCCCTGGACGAGCACGCCGATGATCAGGGCGAAGATGCCGTACAACCCGCTCATGTTGGCGAGCGTCTTCTTGATCAGCGACGCGGGGTAGAGGTCGATGCGCGCATTCGTGAGAGCGTTGCCGAGCCGGGCGGCGGCGGCCCCTCGCGGCGGGTGAGTCGCCACGACATAGACGAGCACGTACTCAAGACCAATTGACACCGCGAGCAGAAGCGCGACGGTGATCCACATCGAAGGCCTTCGCGCGACCTTGAACCACTCGGCGCGGATGCTGTTGAGGATCACGATCCGCTCTCCGTACCGGTCAGCTCGATGAACACGTCCTCGAGTGAGCGCTCGCCGGGGCGTAGCTCGGTGAGCTCGACGCCACCAGTGACCAGATCTCGCGCGATGGCCGCCGCTTGGCTCGTGTCCACGCTGAGGCTGAAAGTGCCGTCCTGCACCGTGATCTTGTCCGCGCCGACGGCTTGTTCCAGGATCCTTTTCGCCTCATCGAACGGGGTGGCGCGCACCACGAGGTGCGACCCGCCGCGGATCTCGTCGATGGTGCCCTCCGCGACCAGGGTTCCCTGCCGGATGACTCCGATCCGGGTGCAGATCTGCTCGACCTCATTGAGCAGATGGCTCGACAGCAGGACCGTGCGACTGCCGCGTCCGAGGTCCCTGATCAGGTTCCGGAACTCGACCATTCCCTGCGGATCAAGGCCGTTCGTCGGCTCGTCCAGGATGAGCAGCGCCGGATCTTTCAGCAGCGCGGCCGCCACGCCAAGTCGCTGCTTCATCCCGGTCGAATACGTGCCAAACGCTCGGGAAGCGTGCTCGGTCATGCCGACCTCGGTGAGCACCGGCGGGACGCGGGAGTCCGGAAGGCGGCAATACCGTGCGAGCAGGCGCAAGTTGTCGCGTCCTGACAGGTATGGCCAGAACGCCGGCGTCTCGATCATCGCTCCGACACGTGCCAGAGACTGGTGAGAGCCCGGTGGACCGCCGGCCACGATGGCGGTGCCGGAGGTCGGCCTGATCAGCCCCGTGAGCATCCGCAGCGCGGTGGTCTTGCCGGCCCCGTTCGGGCCGAGCAGGCCGTAGACGTCACCCTCGTGGATCGTCAGGTTGAGGTTCTGGACCGCGAGCACGGCCGCGCCGTACTGCTTCGTCAGCGCTCTGGTCTCGACGAGGTTCGACGCCGCCTGCGCCATCTTGGTGAAAATACACGCCCGATGGCCGAGCCGGTCGCACCGCGCGATGTCTTCACGCCCCAAGAGCGGCGAATCATCCAGCGGCACCGCACCCCTGAACAGGTTCAGGAATACCTGCGGAGGCTGCCTTACAACTGGGAGAAGAAGGGCGAGACCCTCAGGTCATTTCGCGAGGTCGTTCGCAACAACACCGCGCACTGTCTGGAAGCGGCTCTCGTCGCCGCGGTCATCCTGGAACAGCACGGATTGCCCCCGCTCGTCCTCAGCTTCGAGTCGAAGGATGGCATCGATCACGTGATCTTTGTTTTTCGCCGCGACGGCCGCTGGGGATCGGTGGCGCGCTCCCGCGATGCGGGACTGCACGGCCGCAAGCCGGTGTTCCGCGGCATACGCGACCTGGTCTGGAGCTACTTCGATCCGTACGTCGATTTCACCGGGCGCATCACCGGCTATCAGGTGGTCGATCTGCGCGCACTCGGTGCGTACGACTGGCGTCTTTCGGCCACGAACATGTGGAAGGTCGAGAACTATCTGCTGGAGATTCCGCACCGCAAGTTGCGGTCCTCGAATCTGCGTTACCGCCGCCTGCTCGGCCGGTACCGGGAGTACCGGCGAAAAGATCCGACAGGCCCGGTGGTCGACATCTATACCCGCCGCGAACGCTGGATGTAGCGAGCGTTTTAGGGGCCAACGACTCGCGTACTTTGGGCCGGCCGCCGCTGGCGGCGCCGTCGCTTCCGCGTCAGCCTCGAACGTGGAGGTGACTACGGTGACGCTGACGAAGACAAAGCTCGAGTTCGAGCACCCGGCAGACTACAAGGCAGAGGTGAACGCGCCGTCGGGACGAGTCCAGTTCCTGGCGATCCCGAAACGCCGCTATCTCATCATCGAAGGGACGGCGAGGCCCGGTGAAGAGGGTTTCCGTGACGCCATCGGCACGCTGTACCCGGTGGCGTACACCCTGCACTTCGCGCTCAAGAAGCGCGGAATCGAGGCGCACGTGGGCGCGCTCGAAGGGCTGTTCTGGATAGACAAGCCCGGGCCGATACCAGTAGAGGATTTCAAAGCGGCCAAGGGACCTCGGCCGTGGAATTGGCGGCTCCAGCTTCCGGTCCCTCAGGAGGCGACGGCGAAGGATGTCGCGGCCGCGATCACGGAAGTCAAGGTCAAGAAGCAGCCGCCGCTCATCGACGCGCTTCGATGCGAGCAGTGGGCTGAAGGACGTGTGGCCCAGACCATTCACGTCGGGCCTTACGACGCCGAAGCTCCGACGATCGAACGCCTTCACGCGGCCATCGCTGAGCATGGCCTCTCGGCAACGGGGTGCCACCACGAGATCTACATCAGCGACCCGAACCGGACGAAGCCCGAGAAGATGAAGACGGTGATCCGGCAGCCCGTCGGCTAGCTCAATCGAAAACTCGGCGGCGGCATCGTCGCGAGGCAAGCCTGCGCCGCGGCGGCGTCGGTCTTGCCCGTGTCGAAGAAACGGGCGACGAGCCTCGGGAGGCATCCGATGTGCCCCACCGTGTGGCCGAGGCCCGACGGCGTCACCGAGAGCGAGTTGGGCATCTGCTCCCGTGCCATGGCGACGTTGGCGGGTGGATCCTGCGGGTCGTCGGTGCCGTTGAGCAGCAGGATCGGCAACGAGGTTTGCACCGGCTGGGCGTCGTTGGCGGGCACGTACCCCGGCGGCACGTAGCTGCAGCTCGCCTCCATTGATTGCGCCCAGCTGAGCTGGCTCGACAGGTAGTAGCTGCCCTGGCCGAGCGCGCTCACCTGATTCGAGTCGTGTCGCGCCCAGGCCTCCACGCACATGATCTCTATGCTCATCACCGGCGTCGGCGAAGACCTTGGAAAGGCCCTGGTCACCTGGCCGGCGACTTCGGCGAAGTTTCCGGACCAGGCCTGATGCACGAGCCACGGGATCGAAGCCGAATCCGAAATCACCATCAGCTGGTGAATGAGGCCGGCAAACAGGTCCGAAGTCACGTCGATCGGCTGACCGATCGCGTCCTGGACATCGGTTGCCACCGGAGCCCGCCGCAGGCGATCGAGAACCGTCGCGAATTCAGTCCCAACGTTTGGGAATGCTTGCGCACACGCTGCCTCCGCCAGGCAGCGGTAGAACACGTCGTCCAGCGCCCGCTGACTGTTCGCCGCGATGAGCTCGAGGATCGGAACATCGATCAGCGTGCCACCGTCAAGCACCGCGGCGTGCACGTGGTCGCCGTGCTGCCGGATGTAGTACTGAACCGCAGTCGCTCCATAAGACCCGCCGTACAGGTCGATCTTCGAATAGCCGAGGGACTGACGAACCGCGTCCAGATCATCCATGGCGACGGCGGTCGTGTAGTAGCGGGGATCACCGTCCATCGCCGCCAGTGCGCGTGCGGCGTATTCGGTCGGCGTCTCACCTGGGTTCTGCGGGGTAATCATCAATTGATGGGATTGGCCGGTGCCGCGCTGGTCCACTAGGACGATGTCGTGGTGGGCGTTGAGGCCGAAGAAGATGCTCGCGGCCTGAGACCACTGCTCGACTGTTGAGCCTCCAGGTCCACCTGCGATGAAGAACACCGGCTCTTGGACGCTCGCCTTCGACGTTGCTGGAAGGATCGCGACATAGAGTCCGATCGAGCGACTTCCGGCCGCTGATCGATTCTCTGCCACGGTCAGCGTCCCGCATTTCGCAGCAACCACGCCGCCGCCGCTCCCGGGAATGGAGCAGTCGGTCATCGCCTGTCCCCCGAGCGCGAAGATGCGTGGTGATGGGACTGTGGAGGAGCCGGTCGAACAGGCCGAAAGCACAAACACCAGAACCGCTGCGCCGGCTGCCAAACCTCGTCGTTCAAGCACGCCGCGATCGTCGGCCGAGGAAGCCCGCGCCGACGAGGGTCGGTCGACCCGGCGTTCTCGGGCTAGCCGGCCGCTTCCGTCAACGGAACCGTCTGCAGTTTCCGCGCGGCAGCGACCACGCCCGCGCGCCATCCCGGCGCGCGCCCGCCAGGCGGCGGCTGAATCGACTCGACATCGATGCCCGCCTCGGCCAGGAGCCATGCGATCTGGGAGTTGGAGTTCCACATGTCGCCGACGTGGAGATCGTCGCGTCCCCACAAGAGGAACGGCGCCTTGGGCGCCAGGTCGAGGATGCGTCGCGCGCTTGCGACGTCGGTCGTCAGGCGATGTGGGCTGTCGACCGCCTCGTCGATGTCGGGGATCACGCCGTCGCGCCAGCGTCGGAACTCGTAGTGGAAGATCGCGACGCGATCGGCCAGCCAGTTCGCGCCGATCGGCCCGACGCCCACGACGCCACGTTCTTCACCGTGAGGTGCGGCAGGGGTCTGCTCGATCGTGAAATGGCCTTCGGGCACGGTGATTTCGAGGGCGGAGTGGTAGAGGTCGTAGCGACGCCGTCGTTGGAGCGTGGCCATGACGGCTTCATAGACGAGACCGTTCAGCCGGACGAAGTTGCCTCCCGCGCCGAGCGGTAGCCAGAAGAGATCGACGCTCGCGAGCGGGTCGCTCATGGTCCCAGTTTCGTCATGCAGAGCATCGGTTCGGAGGGTCTATCGCCCATGCTGGAACGGTCCGTTGGACCTCAAAATCGCGTGGTGATCAAGCGTGTTGGCCCGGATGTGTCTGCGTCTGACCTCGATGCGCTCACCGAGCTTCTGCTCGACGCAGTCGCCGGCAACGCCTCGGTTGGCTTTCCAGCCGGACTTTCGCGCGACGAGGCGCGTGCGTTCTGGATCGAGGTCGCACAGGCCGTCGGCGCTGACCGGCTGATCCTGCTCGCGGCACGGATCGAGGGCCGCATCGTCGGGACTGTGCAGCTCGGCTTCGCCCGATTTCCCAATGGCCGGCATCGCGCGGAGGTTGCCAAGCTGCTCGTGCACTCATCGGTGCGGCGCCGAGGACTGGCGACCGATTTGATGAACGCGGCGGAGGAGCATGCACGCGACGCGGCGCGCACTCTCCTGTTTCTCGATACAGAGACGGGCAGCGCCGCCGAGGCCTTGTACCGCAAGCTCGGCTGGACAGCGGCCGGCGTCATTCCCGATTTCGCGTATCGGCCCGACGGCCGGCTGCGGCCCACAACGTTCTTCTACAAGGTTCTTCCGCCGACGGAAACAGGCGGCCCTATTCTGTCCGGAGAGCCCGCCACATTCACGGAGGAAGGACCATGGGACGAGTGAGCCATTTCGAGATCACCGCGGACGATCCCAAGCGCGCGGCGGCCTTCTATGAGAAGGCCTTCGGATGGAAGGTCGACGACTGGGGAGGCCCGTTCACATACCTTCTCGCGACGACCGGCGACAAGGACGAGATCGGGATCAACGGGGCGATCATGGATCGCAGCGACCACAAGCAGGCCGTCATCAACACCATAAGCGTCGACAAATGGGAGCAAGGAGCGGACGCGGTAAAGAAGGCGGGTGGCCACGTTCTGCAGGAGAAGACCGCGGTACCGGGCCAGGGTTACTTCGCATACTGCAAGGACACCGAGGGCAACATCTTCGGGATCTTCGAGGCCGATCCGAACGCTGCCCAGGAAGTCAGAGCCGGAGCGCAGTCCGAAACCGCCTGAGCTGAAGACGGCGCGGCGGAGCACGGTTCCGCCGCGCCGATCTTATGCGGGATAGATCCCGACGTCGGTGGCCTTGAACGAAAGCCACACCTCACCGCCTTCGCCGAGCTTCAGGTCGGCGAGCGCCGCGGGGGTGACCTCGGCAACCAGCGGGATTTGAGCTTCGACGCGGACGCGAGCGCGATCGCCATAGAGCTCGATTCCGTGCACGCGGCCCGACCACACGTTGCGTGGGCTGCCCTCGGGGTGCGCCCGATGCAATGACACCGCGCGCGGATGGATGACCGCGAACACATCGCCGCTGGCGGCCGCGGCGGCCGCGATCGTTGCGCCGTCCGCGAGCCGGACGCGTCCCTGATCGGCCTGGCCGCGCAGGAGGTTGACGCCGACGAGGTCGGCCACGTATCTCGAGCGCGGGTGCTCCGTGACCTCGACCGGGGTCCCGCTCTGCACGTGTCTGCCGTTCTCCATCACCACCAGGCGGTCGGCCAGGACTGCAGCCTCGAGTGGGTCGTGCGTCACGAGCACCCGAACTCCGCGGAACGACGCGAGGTGCTGCTTGAGGTCGCGGCGGACCTCGGCCCGAGTCGTGGCATCGAGGGCCGCGAGCGGTTCGTCGAGGAGAAGTAGATGCGGATCGGGCGCCAGGGCGCGAGCGAGGGCGACTCGCTGCCGCTCGCCGCCCGAGAGCTCGGCGGTTTTCGCCTTGGCGCGCTCGCCGAGACCGACGCGCTCGAGCCACCCCAATGCGCGCCTGTCCGCATCCGCCTTGGCGAGCCCGCGCGAGCGGAGGCCGAAGGCCACGTTGTCGAGCACATTGAGGTGCGGAAACAGCAGATAGTCCTGGAAGACGAACCCGATCGAGCGTTCCTCGGTCGCCAGATATCGACCGGTCTCGGTGTCTTCGAGAACCTTCCCGTCGAGGCGCACGTGGCCCGAATCGATCGGCGCGAGTCCGGCGATCGCGCGCAGCAGCGTCGTCTTGCCCGCGCCGTTCGGGCCCAGCAGCGCCACCACCTCGCCTTCACCGGCGACCAGCTCCATGTCCATGTCGAGTGCGCCAAGCCGCGTGCGCACGCTGGCTTCGAGGCTCATGCCGATCCCAGCCAGCGGTGGCGCAGGCTGACGAGCACCACCAAGGACACCGCAAGGAGGATGAGGCTCAGGAGGTACGAGCCCTGCGCGTTGGTCTCGAGCAGCAGATAGACGGCAAGCGGCATCGTCTGCGTGACCCCCGGGAAGTTGCCCGCGAACGTGATCGTCGCGCCGAACTCGCCGAGCGCGCGGGCCCAGCACAGGACTGCGCCCGCGGTCAGCGACGGCGCGATCAAGGGCAGCGTGACCCGGGTAAAGACCGTCCAGCGTCTGGCGCCAAGAGCGCGCGCCGCCTCCTCGTAACGCCGGTCCATCGAGCGCAGGCCTGCCTCGACTGTAAGGACGAGAAAGGGCATGGCGACGAACGTCTCGGCAAAGACGACGCCGGCCGTGGTGAACGGCAGCGTGATCCCGAAAGTGCTGTCGAGCCACGAGCCGAACAAACCGCTTCGGCCGAATGCCAGGAGAAGGGCGATGCCGCCGACGACCGGAGGGAGCACCATCGGGAGCGTCGTCAACGCCCGCACGACATCGCGTCCGGGAAAGTCGACCCGCGCGTACACCCACGCGAGCGGCACGCCAAGCACCAGCGCCACCGCCGTCGACGACAGCGACGCGACGAGGGACAGGCGCAGGGCGTTCAGCGTGTCGGGCGAGGTCAGGGCGTGGAGGGCATCACCCCAGGGCGTGCGAACGAGCAGCCCGAGCAG
>DASTIX010000136.1:0-7481 GCA_035717165.1 Candidatus Dormiibacterota bacterium | reverse complement strand
GTACAGCCGCGCAGCTTGGAGTGGCCCTAGCTGAGGATTTCTCGAAGCTTGTCCCGAAACGCTTTGGGCGCCGTGTCGCAGTCGCACGAATGCTTGACCACTCGCTTGAGGTGCTCCTGGAACTCGTAGTGGTCCATGCAGTCGGGGCAACCCTCGAGGTGAAGCTGCACCTCCAGCGCCTCCGTGTTGGTCAGTTCGCGGTCGACGTAGCGGTCGAGCTTATCCGCACATTCCTGACATTTCATTGCTGTGACACCTGGTTTGAGCCGTCGGGGTGGACGATACCCGATTCGACGGCATACTCATAGAGGGATCTCTGGAGCTGCTGGCGCGCGCGGTGAAGCCGTGACATGACCGTCCCGATGGGCACCCCCAGCGTGTCAGCGGCGTCCTTGTAGGAGAAGCCTTCGACGTCGACCAGCAGCACGACCTCGCGGTGCAGCGGCGGAAGCTTGTCGACGGCGGCCACCACCTCGGTGGCGGCGATGCGGTCGAGCACGTCGGCCTCGGGCTTGGCGCCCTCGTCCCGCAGCTTTTCATAAAGGACGAAGTCGCCGGTGTCGTCCAGGCTCACGTCCTCTTTGCGTGAGCCCTTGAAGCGATCCCAGAAGAGGTTGCGCATGATGGCGAAGAGCCACGCCTTCATGTTCGTTCCGGCCTGATAGCTGTGCTGGTAGCGCAGCGCCCGGAGGTACGCCTCCTGCACGAGGTCCTGCGCCTGGTCGGGGTCGTGCGTCAATCGGAGCGCGCCCCTGTACAGCGTGTCGAGATGAGTCAAAGCCTCTTCCGCGAAGGCGGTCTCGGCGGCCGGTTCCGCCATCAGTACAGCCAGTTTAGGATCACCTGCCTTCCTGTCATTGGAAGTCGCATAGGCGTCGGGCTATTCCGGCGTGCGTTCTCAATGCAGGCGCGTAACTTGTTGGTGGGCTGGGCGTGATGTTCCGAGGGTTGCTCTTGACGTGCGCGTTGTTCCTCGCCACGAGCCAGGCTGTCGCCGCGCACGCAGTACCGGCCCCCGAACACGAGGCCTCCTGCGCCAGAGCTATCGACATCAACCTGACGACGCAGCGACTGCTCGCGTTCGAGTGCGATCGAGTCCTTCTGTCGAGCCCGGTGACATCCGGCCGGCCCGGCCTGCGGACGCCGACCGGCACGTTCTCCGTCTTTCTGAAAGAGCAGGACGTCACCTTCACGAGCCCGTGGCCGCAAGGTGACCCGAACTACTACCAACCGATGCAGGTCGCATACGCGATGGAGTTCCTCGATGGCGGTTACTTCCTCCACACCGATGCCGATGAGCCGGTGGCTGCCTTTGGACAGGGTTCCGAAGACGGCCAGTACGCTTCGCATGGCTGCGTTCACGTGCCGACGGGCGTGATGGTCAGGCTCTACGCGTGGGCCGGTAACGGAACGGCCGTGACGATCCACTACTGATCGCCTTCCCGCTCCCCACCTCCCGCGGCGCGCTGGCGGTCGCAGCACCGGGCGCCGGAGCAGGGTTCTGGGCCGGAGCGTCCAGTGCAGCCGTTGATGCCGACAGTGGTTTCGTGATTGCGTATCGGGTTCGCCGGCCCGACCGGCGTGGCGCGGAGGTCGTGATCGCGAGGTCGGCCGACGGCGAGCGTTTGGCGGCAATCGCGGCGCTGGAGAAAGAGCGGTTCGGCGCCGAGTCGCTCGAAAGGCCCGCGCTCGTGCGCACGGAGGATGGGCGGTGGCGGCTGTACGTCTCGTGCGCCACGCCCGGCAGCAAGCACTGGCGAATCGACCTCCTCGAGGCCCGCCGGCCGGAAGAGCTCAGCTCGGCGCCATCGATCACGGTCTTCTCCGGCGACCGACACACCGGTGTCAAGGACCCGGTCATCCGGTACTCCGACGGCGCCTGGCGCGCGTGGATCTGCTGTCACCCCCTCGACATCACCGGCGAGGAGGACCGCATGACGACCGCCTACGCAACGAGCGCCGACGGTGTGACGTGGGAGTGGCGCGGAACCGCACTCACCGGCCGCGCCGGCAGTTGGGATGCGCGCGGGGCACGCGTCACCGCCGTTCTCGCCGACGGTCGCGCCGCCTACGACGGCCGGGCCACGAAAGAGGAGAACTTCTCCGAGCGCACCGGCCTGGCTACTCCGGGCGACCGACGCGGCGACCTCGTCGCCACCAGCGACGAGCCGGCGTCGACCGCACGCTACCTCGACGTCTTGGAGCTTCCGAATGGCGAGTACCGCATCTGGTACGAGTTCCCGCTGCCCGACGGAAGTCACGAACTGCGGACGGAGGCCGTCGCTACTTAGACTGCCGATCGTGGATCGCCATCCCGAGCTCGCAGAGCTTTCTGCGACCGAACTCTCGCGCAAGCTCGCCGGCAAAGAGCTCTCGTCCGTCGAGCTCGTGCAGATGAGCCTTGACCGCATCGCCGCGCTCGACGCCACTCTTACGCGAAGCGTCCTCGAGCTGAACCCCGACGCGCTCGCCATCGCGCGCCGCAGCGACTCGGAACGACGGCGTGGCGTCACGCGCGGACCGCTTCATGGCCTTCCGCTGCTGGTCAAGGACAACATCGACACCGGCGATCGGATGCAGACCACCGCAGGCTCGCTCGCGCTGATGGGCGCACCTGCACCGAGAGATGCGCCGCTCGTGACGCAGCTCCGACGGGCGGGCGCGGTGCTGATCGGCAAGACGAACCTGAGCGAGTGGGCCAACATCCGCTCCAGCCGCTCGAGCTCGGGTTGGAGCGGCAGAGGGCGGCAGACGAGAAATCCACACGTTCTCGACCGCACACCGAGCGGCTCGAGCTCGGGATCCGGGGTCGCGGCCGCGGCGGGCTATGCGGCGATCACCATCGGCACGGAGACGGACGGGTCGATCATCAGCCCCTCCACCGCCAACGGCATCGTCGGCATCAAGCCTGGAGTCGGCGTGGTCAGCGGACGCGGCATCATCCCGATCAGCCACGTGCAGGACTCCGCGGGACCGATGGTCCGGACCGTGCAGGACGCCGCCGCGGTGTTGAGCGTGATCGCGCAGCGTCCCGCGAATTACACACGGGCCCTGAAGAAAGACGCGCTCCGTGGAAAGCGCCTCGGTGTGTTGCGGGAGCCCTTCACCGGCTACTCGGAGCACACCGACAGGTGCTACGAGAACTCTCTCGCCGCGCTCAAACATTGCGGCGCGGTGCTCGTCGACGTTGATTTCCCGAGCGCTAAGGCGCTGCGTGAATCCGGCCTGGAGCTCGACGCGCTGATGCACGAGCTGAAGGCGGATCTGAACGCGTACCTCCAGGGGCGGAACGGGCTGGGCGTGCGCACGCTCGCCGACGTCATCAGATGGAACAAGACCCACGCGGACGAAGAGATGCCGTATTTCCAGCAAGAGCTCTTCGAGCGCGCGCAGAAAACCCGCGGACTGGACAACAAGAAGTACCGCGAAATGCGCGAGACGCTTACGCGCCTTGCGGGGACCGACGGCATCGACAGCGTCCTGCGCAAGCATCGCCTCGCGGCTCTCGTCGCGCCAAGCGGACCGCCCGCCGCGGTCATCGACGAGATCGCCGGTGAGAAGCACCTCGGAGGAAGCACCCAACCGTCGGCCGTGGCCGGTTACCCCGTCATCACGGTCCCTGCCGGCAACGCCTTCGGGCTGCCCCTGGGGTTGTGCATGTTCGCGGGCGCCGGTACTGAAGGACGCCTTCTCGGCTTTGCCTATGCCTATGAACAGGCGACGATGGCGCGAATCGTTCCGAAGTTCCTGCCGGCTTTGACCCTCGCCTAGTGGACCGGCTGCGAATCGTTCAGGTCGGCGTCGGCGATTGGGGTCGCGACTGGGCTTGGCGCGTCTTTCCGGCGGTGCCGGAAGTCGAGCCGGTCGCGTACGTCGACTCCGACCCCGAGGCCTACGACCGGCTTTCCAGGCACCTGCCATCCGCGACGCGCGACCAGTTCTTCACGTCGCTGCGCGAGGCCGTAGATGCGGCGAATCCCGACGCGGTGGTCGTCACAACCACCCTCGCGAGTCACGGGCCGCTGGTTCAGGCGTCGCTCGAGGCGGGATTGCACGTCCTGGTCGAGAAGCCGTTTGTCGAATCGCTCGCGTCGGCGACGGAGCTGGTAGCGCTGGCCGGCGCGAAGCGTCTGGTGCTGATGGTCAGCCAGAACTACCGGTTCTTCCCCGCACCGCGCATGGCCGCGAAGCTGCTCCAACAGGGCGAGCTCGGTGATCTCTACGCGGTCGCGATCGACTTCCGCCGCAACAATGCCTCGCCGCCACGGGCTCGGTGGCGCCAGCACTGGGATCCGCAGCCGCTGCTGGTCGACATGTCCGTCCACCACTTCGACCTTCTCCGATTTCTATTCGGCCGCGAGCCCGATCGCATCTTGTGCACGACGACGGGAGCCGGACGCGGAGGGTTCGACGGCCCGCCGGCTGCGTTCGCGTCCATCGTCTTCGGGGACGTTCCGGTGAGCTACCGCGGCAGCTGGATCAGCGCGGGACCGATCACGCCCTGGGCCGGCGAATGGACGATGGAGTTCGAACGCGGAGAGATGGCATGGACAAGCCGCGGCAACGAAGGCGTGCTCGACGATAGGCTCGCCACTCGAATCCGCGGCGCGCGTACCAAGAACGTGAAGCTTCCGGACATGGCTCGCATCGACCGCGCCGGCACGCTCACCGAGTTCGTCAGCGCGATCCGGGAAGGACGCGAGCCGGAAACCTCAGGTCGCGACAACGTGGGCACCATGGCGATGGTCGAAGCCGCCGTCGAGTCAGCGCGTCGTCGGGAGTGGCTTGCTGTTTCTTCGGTGCGCGACTAGCGTCCTGAGTCGGAGATTCGCCAGGCAAGTCGCGGCATCGGCGGCCGGAGCCAAGGAAGGGGTGGCGCGCCGAGGACCGCATCGGTTGATGCGCGACGAGTGAGCGCCGGGCCCCCTGACTCGGGCTTCAGCGGCGCAGCCGCCCGGCCGCCTAGGCCAGCGAATTGCCGGCGTAATTTCTGACTCGGGACGCTAACAGCCGACCCAGCCGAAGAGCTGCTGGATCTTGATCCGGTCGAAGCCACGCACGAACGCGTTGTTGCCGAAGCGCAGCATGGGAAGCTTGTCGCCGTCTAGCTGCTCCCACTCGCGCGCCGCAACGTCGTCGCGGTTCACCGCACGGAACTCGAACTGAACTCCGAGCTCGTTGAGAAGGTCGGCCATCGCACTCGACTCCGAGCAGTCCGTCGAGCCGTACATCACCGCCTGAGCGTTGCCCATTTCGCACAGTAAACGCGCAACGACCCCGATAGAGCCAATCAATTGTTTTGATCGGATCCATAGGGGAAGCCAATGCATCCCGCGAGCGATACACTGATCGACGGGTCGAACGTGCGTTCGGAGCGATTCGTCGTGGGTGGCGGCGCGCGGGCGGTGGTGCATCGCCGGTCGGGCGGCGCGTGCGAAGGCTGCGGCCTCGAATGGCCGTGGGCCCTCTACCTCTTCCTCGTCGACGAGTCCTCGCCGGCGCGGGCGGCCAACCTGATCGCACTGTGCTGGAAGTGCTCCGAGGGTCGCCGCGGCCGCTGCGTGCCGCTCGTCCCCGAGCCCACTCTTCGCGAACGGCTGCGAACCGCCAACAACCTTCGGACCGGCGCCATCAAGCTGACGCCGGGCCGGCGGCTGCGCCTGATCGCGGCACGCGGCGGATGCTGTGAGATCTGCGGCGTGCCGGGCTCGGAGCGGCAGCTGCAGGTCCATCACCGCCTGGCCGTCTTACGTGGAGGCGACGACTCCGAGGCGAATCTGTTGGTGCTCTGTTTTGCGTGCCATCACCATCTGCAGCCGTGCGCTCGCGGCTGCGGGCGGTGGACGAAGAAGCCCAACACGGTGTGCCGGCACTGCTGGACGGAGGAGCGCGTCAGCGAGCTTCAGTTGGAGTGGCGACGCTCGACGCGCGAGCCGATGGACGTCAGCACTTCGTAGCTGATCGTCCGCGACCACTCCGCGACCTCTTCGGCGGTGATCACCTGGTCGCCGTCGCTCCCGATAAGCGTGGCGACGTCGCCCACCTGCGCACCGGGCACATCGCTCACGTCGAGCGTGATCGCGTCCATGCTCACCATCCCGATGAGCGGCGCGCGCCGGCCACGGACGAGGACGTGCCCGTGGTTGGCGCGCGAGCGATGCACGCCGTCGGCGTACCCGATCGCGACCGTGGCTACTCGCGCCGGACCGGTCGCCCGCCACAACGAGCCGTAACCGACGGTCGCGCCGGCGTCGACGGATTTGACGTGCGTGACGACCGCGCGCAGCGATAGCGCGGGCGTGGTGCCGGGCCATTCGCATCCGTAGATCGAGATTCCACATCGCACCGCGTCGAGGGCGAAGTCAGGATGATTCAACGCGCCCGCCGAGTTGCATGCGTGGCGCATCCCGGGCGCGACTTCGAAGCGCGACAGGGTGTCGATGAACAGCTCGAACTGCCGGCGCGTCATCTCTGCATCGCTTTCCGAGGATGCGAAGTGTGTCCACGTCCCTGCCAGGCGGGTGCCGCGCGATTCCGCGATCAGCTGCGCCAGCCCGGGCGCATCCTCCGGCGCACAGCCGAACCGGCCCATGCCCGTATCGATCTTCAGATGGACCGGAACCGTCGCACCCGACGAGGCCAGCGCCTCCGCGACCTCCCGGTTGGACACCGCCACGCTGCACCCCGCCGATGCGATCGCGCCGGCCTGCGACGGCAGCAGACCGCCCATGACGAGGATGTGCTCGTTGTCGACGAGTCCCCTGACCTGCGCCGCCTCCTCGAGCGTCGCCACCGCCAGGCGCGTCGCGCCTCCCTCGAGCGCGGCGTGGGCGACCGGCACGGCGCCATGCCCGTAGCCGTTCGCCTTGACGACCGCGAACACCTCGGTGCCTCGCGGCATGTGGCGAAGGATGCGGTCGCAGTTCGCGCTGACGGCGCCGAGGTCGATCTCCGCCCAACGTAAGGCGGTGCTCAGAGCCCTCCTTGTCGGAGGACGTTCATGACCAGTGGGATCTCCGGAAGGAGGTCGCCCGCGAGCAGCCCCGAGTCGCCGATTCGTTCCGCGATTCGCCGGCCGGCGGCGCCATGGATGTAGACACCGGTGACGGCCGCGGTGAAAGGGTCGGAACCCTGCGCGATGAGGCCGCCGATGATCCCGGAGAGCACGTCACCGGTGCCGCCGCTGGCCAGCGCAGGCACCTCGTGCGGATCCTCGCTGATGCGGCCGTCGGGATGCGCCACCACGGTGCGCGCTCCCTTGAGGACGACGATCGCGCCCCAATCCTTCGCCGCCTTGCGCGCGGCGGCGGTGCGGTCGGCGTTGATGGCGTCGGCGGTCCTGCCGGTCAGCCGTCCGAGCTCGCCGGGGTGAGGCGTGAGGACGCGAGTCTTGCCTAGCTTGCCCTTGACGCGCTGCGAATCCGCCAGCGCGTTGAGGCCGTCGGCGTCGATCACGAGCGGACATCTCGCGTGCTGGGCGA
>DASTIX010000135.1:0-4408 GCA_035717165.1 Candidatus Dormiibacterota bacterium | reverse complement strand
CGGTGAAGCGCTCTGGGCCAACTACCAGGGCACGGGTTTTGCCGTCGCGTTCGTCCTGAGCGCGGTCGCCATCCTGGGGTTCTCGGTTGCGATGGCGCGATCACACCGTTTCAACCGGTGGACGGCCTACATCGGGCTGGTGCTCGGCGTCGTGATGCTGGTGCCGCCATTGCCTTCATTCGGAACCTTCGGAACGATCGCGTCCTACCTGTCGTTGCTGCCGCTGGTCGTCTGGAACGTGCTGGTTGCGTGGCGTCTGTTTGGGCTGGCGGCAGGTCAGCCGGCCGAGCAACCGAAGAGCATGGCAGTCGGTCGCGTGAGTCACGCATGAGCCCGATCGGAGGGCGGCTGGAAAGCCGCCCCCCGATGGCGTTTGATCAGCCGGCGCTGGGCGAAGGTCGCGTCAGTGCGGCTGTGGGCAACGCAGGCGCCGCGGCTTGCGGCGTCGTAGGCGCGCTCCAAGGCAGGGCAAACGCCACCACGCCCACTCCGTAAATCACGGCGATCACGCCCACCAGCCACCCGATCACCGGAATGATCGTGACGATCAAAAGGGCCGGCATTCCGACCAACAGCGCCACAAGCGGATGCACGGCAGGCTGGCCGAAACGCTCCAATGTGAATCGCCCGATCATCTCGCCGACGATCGCGAATCCGACGAGCGTCACGAAGGCGTACGCGGCGAGCAGAAACAGCGACAGCCACCAGCCGCCGACGATGAGGCCCGCGACAAATGTGAACAGCGCGACGAATGGCACGACGACGAGAATCGCCAGGCCCACGCCGAATCGCGACCATGGCGCGGTCTTGTAGGCGGTGACAGCCTTCTCGTTGAACCTCGGTGCGATCAGGATCACCAGGAACCCGAGGAGCAGAAAACCGAACAACGTCTGGAACCAACCGATGACGCGCGACGCGAAGGTGGGACCGTTGCTCGGGTAGTAGTGATGCGTCGAGCCCGCCACCGTCCCGCCCGCATTGTCGACGCCCTGGTTGCTCGTGTAGTCGAGGTTGCCCTGGATCACTGCGCCCTCGGCCAGCTTTAACGTCGACGCCGAGACCGTGACGTCACCGCCGACCGGAGCACTGAACGTGATGTCGGTGCCTCCAACTTTGACGTTGCGCCCGATCGGCCCGGCAAACGTTGCGGTGCTTGCAGCGGCGATCACATCCCGCGCGACCGACGCCTGGCTCTGAACTGTCAACGTCGTCGCCATCGCCATCAGGTCACCGTCGACCTTTCCGCTCACGATCACGCTGCTTCCCGCGAGCCGCGCGCTTCCCTGCACCTCGCCCGGAATCGAGATGTTGGTGCCGGCCGCGTTCACATCCCGTGTGACCGTGCCGGACACGGTGATCGAGGTACCTGCCGCGAAAAGATTGCCGTTGATCGTGCCCTGGATGTCGATGGTGCTGGCGGCGACATACAGGTCGTCGTTGATCACCTCGTTGGGCCCGATCGTGATCGAATTGCCCTGACGGCTGTCAGCCGCAAGGGCTGTGACGGGAGTGAATCCCGCCACGAACAAGACTCCGACTATGGCGACCAGCGCTACTTTGAGCTGCCGCCTCAACGCGTTCATCGCTTTAGACCTCCATGAATTGATCAGATACGGCCGGCGACGGCCGTGGGCGTGAGAGCCAGCGCGATCGTCTTCGCCCATGCATCGATGGCGTTCCAGTCGCGCCAGTCGCCGTCGACGAGCAATTTCTTCATCGCCGGCATCGCGTAGACGAGGCGGTGGGCGGCGCTCAGCTTCGTGTGATCGAAGGCGCCGAAGAACACCTGCTGCCCGCGCGGGTGGATCGATTCGTTGAGCTCGGCGAACTCCTTGGGCACCGCGGTTACCAGCACGTCGCGGCCCTTCTCGTCGAACTTCGCTTCGCCGATCGGCCCGCTGCTGAAAAGCCAGACGGGCTTTGTCTTCAGGAGCGCCGCGTTGCGGCGCACGAAGTCCGTCGCCTCGTGCAGCCACGAGAACATGTAGGCCGCGCTTCCGATCACGTATGCGTCGTAGCCGTCGAGCTCGCCGGCTTTCTTGGCCGGCACCATAGCCGCCTGCACTCCCGATTCGTTGAGCGTGGCGGTGATCCGCTCCGCTATTCCCTTGGTTGCACCGTACTTGCTTGCGTAGACGACCAGTACGCGCATGTTGACTTCACCTCCGATCGAGTTCTTCGACTTCGTGCTTCCATCCCGCGACCACTTGCAGCTGTTGCTCGCGAGCGACGGGATCCTTGACATAACCGCGAGCCAGGTCCGACATGTGGTCGTAGAAGCCGGCGAGCTTCATCAGCAATTTGCGGTCGGGCATATCGACCGCGGTCAGCTCTTCCAGGCATCGTTCGACCGGCACACCGACGTGCTGCTTGAAGTCGCGGAGCATCCACTGACGCTCGAAGAACGAGCGCTGCTTCCAGCCTTCGGCCTGCTCGGCAAGGGTGTCGTGGACGTGGCGAGCGAGCTCGCGCGACCGCGCCGAGTCACCGGCATCGGCGTGGGAAGCAACTGGTCGTTTGGCGTCAAGGTCGATGCCCGCGTCGATCAGCGCCTGGCTCGAGCTGATCTCCTGTCCACCGTATCGCTCGGCCATCGCGACCGCTGCCGCAAACCCCGCTCCCGCGGCTTCGACCGGCAGCACGGCGCCGGCATTCACCTTCCAGAACTCGTCGACGCTCATGCCGAGCTTCGGCGCGAGGAGCTCGACGGCTCGTGATGCGGTCGTGGTGGGCACGAGGCCCGGCCCGATCGTGAAGGCGATGACACCGGTGCCGTCGAGCTCCGCATCGAGCGAGCTCGCCAGCGCAACCTGGGCCGCCTTGAGCGACTCATACGCCGCGAGGAACGGACCACCCGTCGACGAAACGCAGGCGAAAACACCTCGGCGCCGGGCGATCATGCCCGGCAGGACGGCGGCGGCCAGCATGGCCGGACCGCGGAGGTTGACCGCGTAGCTCCGATCCCAGTCCGAGATTGGGATCTCGGCAACCGGCTTGCCGACCGGCGCGTACGTCGCGTTGTTCACGACCGCATCGATTACGCCGAATCGCTCGACTGTCGTTTGCACCAGGTGCCGGACACTGGCTTCATCGCCGACGTCGGCCGGGACGAAAGCCACACGCGGCGCCGTCCATTCGGCGGCAAGGCGCGCCTCGGCCTCGCGCCCGGACGCGACGTCTATCTCGGCGATGACGACGGTCGCGCCCAACCACAGCAGGCTGCGCGCGGCCTCGAAACCGATGCCGCCTCCGGCACCGGTCACCACGACGACCCAGCCGTCGAGCGCTCCCGCGGCAAGCCTGCCTTGCGCGATCAGCATCGCGTCACGTCGTCCCGTGCCGAGCCCTGGTGAGGAGCAGTGTCACGCCAAGCACGATCAGAAGGACGGGCACCCAGATGCCGAACTGGTCCGTGATCTCTTGCCTGGTCAGCGATGCGCCGGAGCCGATCACCACCATCAAACCGCCCGGCACCAGCGGCCACCATCGAGCCGCGGATCTGGTCACGATCAGGTCGATCACGAAGATGGACAGGAATCCGAGCCCTATGCCATCGACCAGGTAAGGCGCGACCTGCTGGTCCGTCGCGTTGAAGACCGATGACAGGAGCAGGCCCGCTCCAAGGCCGGACAGGATGCCCGCCGGGACGAGCAGGCCGTAGTGCCGGTTCGTCGCGTACGCGATGAAGAACACGATCCCGATCACAAGCGGGATCGCTTCGTAGATGTACTTGTCGCCGCCGAGATTTGCCGACAGGGCGGCGAGCCCGATCACGATCAGGAGCAGCGCTCCGACATATGCGCCGGAGTTGCGCGTGCCCTGGGGTTGAGTTTCCACGATCGATCACCTCCTGCGCCCAGCCTGCGCGGAGCGTCGTTACGTCGCTAGAGACGATCGGCCCGCGGCGGTGGGGCCGCCCGACGTGGGCTACGCGGCCGGCTCGAGGCGGAAGACCGGATGATCGGCCGGATTGGGCAGTACCGCGAAATAGCTTGCCGCGCGCCTCCCCATGTGGTCGCGATAGGCGGACGCGATTCGCACCTGATCGGCGCCCTCGAGCTCGACCGCTCGGAAGTCCTGGTCCCTGCCATGAACACGCAGGCTGCCCGCGCCGGCCACCCGCAGGTTGCGGACCCAGTGTGTGTTCCCGCCGCCCCCGACGAGGTATCTCGCCCCCTCGAAGTCAAACGGATTGACAGGCGTCGAAATCGGCATCCCGCTGCGGCGGCCATTGACCGTGACCGTCGGAGCGCCGAGCGATCTCACGATCGGATTGATCACATGAGCCATGAAGAATCCAGGTTGGACGTACTGCCGGCTCATCTCGCCCCGCCTTCGAGGTGCGGCTTGCGATGCATTACCACTGCCCGCGTGTTGCTGATCCGCTCATTGGTGCGGGCCAGCAGCT
>DASTIX010000134.1:0-12168 GCA_035717165.1 Candidatus Dormiibacterota bacterium | reverse complement strand
GACTACGCCCGTGCTGATCACGACCTACGGATCGTGGTGGAGGGAGTTCGTGGCGGCACGCAAGTGGACGCTGACGCTCCCCCCGCGGCCGCTGTTCGCGGCCATCACGGCGATCGTGCTGGTGGTGATCATGGCGTCGACGGCCGTTCGGGTTGGCAACGAGGTCTCCCCCACGCGCCAGCAGCAGCTCGACGCCTCCAGCTATCCGATCGGGGCGGCCGACTGGCTCGCCGCGCACCCTGACGTGGGCACGCACATGTACAACCAGTACGGTTGGGGCGGCTACCTCGCGTACCGGTTCTACCCCCAGAAGAACCGCCAGGTGTTCATCTTCGGCGAGGCGGCCCTGATGGGCGACCCGCTGCTCAACGAGTACGAGGACGTCCAGACCCTGCGCCCGGACTGGAAGCAGATCCTGGACAAGTACCAGGTCGACTACATCGTCTACAACAAGGGGGAAGCGCTGGCCAACGTGCTCGCCGACGAGCCGGATTGGAGGCTCGTCTACTCCGACTCCGTCTCAGTCATCTATGTCAGAACAGCTTCCAGATCTTGAAGTCCGGAGTGTCGTAGGCCGGCGGGCCGAGTGACGGCGGCGGCGGTGACTGCAGGTCGCTCGTCCAGATCACGTAGCGGATGCGGTTCTGCTGATCGAACTGCGTGATGTCGGTCTTGCCCGTAAGCAGGTCGCCGGCGATCTGCGTCTTGGCCGGGTAGTTGTACGTCTCGTCGTAGTGGCCGACGTAAACGGTGTCCGAGCTGTAGGCCGGGACATAGAGGCCGATGCCCGGCATGCACAGCACGCGTCCGCTGGGCTGCGAGCCTAGCCAGCTGAAGCCGTCGGACTCCGCCGTCGTGATCGTGTACTGCGGCTGATCGGCGACCGCCAGCGGGGCCAGCAGGAGGAATGCGCTGCCAATCGCGGAGACGGCCACATAAGAAAAAGGAATGAGGCGCTGTGCGCGCAGACCGTGCAGCCGCGGCAGGATCGATTCGTACATGCCCCGCGCCGCGAGCACGACCAGCGGCAGATAGATCGCGTCGAAGAACCGGCGGCGGAGGTCGCCCGCCGGGTTGGGCAGCCACAGGATCGCGGCGAGCAGCACGAGCCACGCCAGGAGAAAGACGTCCTCTCGGGAGCGCCGGCGAATCGCACCCGGCACGCCGAACGCGGCCAGCAGCAGCTGGGGCGCAAGCGCGAACAGGAGGCTGATCGTCTCCGGCGCGAGGGCGTTCTTGGAGTGGAAGGTCCAGCGCTCGACCTCGGGGTTGCCGACGAATGCCAGATAGGAATAGACGACGTATGGCGCGGGGATGGCGAAGGCGAGCGCGCCGGCGACCCAGCCTCGCGGGGTGTCGGGGCGCTTCCATAGCGTCGCCACCAGCGTCGCGCCGCCCATCAGCACCGGCATCTGCGGATGGATCGAGGCCTGGCCGAGCCATGCAAGCCCTGCGAGAAGCCCAAAAGTGAAGCTGCCACGCCGGATCGCCACCAGCGTCAGCGGCACACCCAAGGCCGCAAACACGGCCGACCATGCGAAGTGCGGGAGCGCGAGCACCGAATAGAAGGCGCTGAGCTCGGGCATGCGGAGGTCTAAGCCTTCGGTCGGACCGTCGAACACGGTTGGCCTTCCGATCGCCCAGATGACGAGACCAAGGCCGAGTCCGAAGGCGAGGAAGAACAGGGCGAACCGCCGCGCCGCGCGGTCTTCGACGAAGTGAGTGATGAACAGCCAGCCCGCTGCCATCAGCGCGAAGGCGGCGGCGACGCGCGCGAGGTGGAAGACGACGATCAGCGGCAGATGAGTGACCGCGGCGAGATGGCCGAGGACGATCCAGAACAAGAAGAGATACGCGGTCGGGCTTGCCTCGGTCGTGTAGCGGTTCTGCCAGGCCCACGCGCCCTCCCACCCCTCGCGCATCTTGGCGAGGTACGTCGTGGCGTCGTCCCAGAGGTAGAAGAAGCCGACGAACACGTGACCCGACGGCTGGACGGCGTAGGCGTACAGGTAAGGGATGGCGGTGACAGCCGCAAGAACGAGCCCGAGGAGGATCGGTAGGCGCCATCCGGACGACGCCACCCGGACCGCCTCGCGATCCGACGTCCCCATGACGTGGGGAGGTGAAGCTGTCCTCTCCATCACTTTCACCGGTGCATGCTCAGACGCAGGACGGTCAGCAGAGCGCGGCTGATCTCTCCGTGCGAGACCTTAGAGGCGCCGGCGATGCGGTCCTCGAAGCGGATCGGCACCTCTACCACCGGGTAGCCAAGCTTCAATGCGCGGTAGACCATCTCGATCTGGAACGAGTAGCCCTGCGACACGATCTCATCGAGCCTGATGCTCGACAGGAGGTCGCGCGTGTAGCAGCGGAATCCCGAGGTGCAGTCGCGCACGCGCATCCGCAGCAACACGCGGCAGTAGACATTGGCCGCTCGCGAAAGCGCCAGGCGATGGAACGGCCAGCCGACGATCTCGCCACCGCGCATGTAGCGCGAGCCGATGGCCAGGCCGCCGCTGCCGCGCGCGGCGTCGACGATCGCGTCGAGATCCGCCGGTCGATGCGAGCCGTCCGCATCCATCTCGACGAAAAGCCGCGAACCGTCTCCAAGGCCGATGCGGAAGGCGTCCTCGTACGCGCTGCCGAGTCCAAGCTTGCGCTCGCGGTGGAGGACGCGAACACCCGAATCCGACTCCGCCATCCGATCGGCCAGCTCGCCGGTGCCGTCGGGCGAGGCGTCGTCGACGATGAGGACGTCGTGGCCGAGATGCCTTATCCCGCCGACGATCTTCTCGAGATTCTCCCGCTCGTTGAACGTCGGAAGTACGACGAGCGCCTCGGTCGGCGCCGACCTGCGCTCGGTAAGGCGGCGGTCCGACCGCGTCAAGACGGCGCTCATACGACGAACCTCAGACGAATCACGTGTCGCAGCATGTCGAGGGAGCTTCGCACGGCGCTGACCTTCGTGGGCGCCGAATTGCGCCACACGACCGGCACCTCGACGATCTTCACCCCTTGCTTGCGGGCGCGGTAGAGGACCTCGGGGTCGTAGCCGAAGCCGTCGGTGATGAGGTTGGCGAACACCCTGTGCGCGACATCGGCACGGAAGAGCTTGAATCCGCACTGCGTGTCCCAGATTCCGGGCAGCAGCACCGCCTGCACGATCAGGTTGAAGCCCTTCCCCATCAGGACGCGATAGATCGGCTGCGAGACCTGGACCCTGGACGCGCGCAGCGCCCGCGACGCGATCGCGATTCCCGCGCCATCCTGCAAGGCGGACTGGAGAGCGTCCAGCTCCTCGATGGGCGTCGACAGGTCGGCGTCGGTGACGAGGATCTCGTCGCCTTTCGCCGCGGCCACGCCGACCGCAAGGGCGCGCCCTTTGCCTCGGTTGTGAGGCAGGGCCTCGATGCGCACGCCGTTGTGCCGCTCGGCGGCTGTGTCCATCACCTGGCGCGTGCCATCGCCGCTGCCGTCGTCGACAAGGATCAACTCATAGTCGATCTGCTTCGCGTCCATGTAGCGCTCGATCTGTTCGATGGTGCGGGGCAGCCGCTGCTCTTCGTTGAAGCACGGGACCACCACGCTAAGCACGGGTGCGGATGTTACTTGGGAGCGCTAAGAACCTTGAGTGCGTAAACCGGAAGCACGGTCATGCGCCGGAACCGCCACGGCTGGTGGGCGAGGCGGTGCAGCCACTCCAGCCCGGCGCGTCGCATCCAGGCCGGCGCGCGTGGAACGCGGCCGGTGAGGTAATCGAACGCCCCACCCACTCCCATCGCCACCGAGGCTCCCAGCCGCCCGCGCACGCGGTCGATCCACATCTCCTGCGCCGGCGCGCCATACGCGACAAGCAGGACGTCGGTCCTGTGCTCGGCGATCAGCTTCAGAGACTCGTCGTCCTGCGAAGCGTCGGGCGAACCCGCATGCGCCGCCACCGCCAGCGTCGGATTCGCACTGCTCAATAGAGCCGCGAGGTCGGCGGCCACCCCCGGCTGCGCACCGAGAAGGAACAACCTGAATCCGCGACGCGCACAGACGGCGGCCAGCGGTTCGACGAGATCGGTGCCCGCCACAGGGCCGTCGATCGAGCACCCCTTGCGCCGTGCCGCCCACACCACGCCAGTGCCGTCGGCGAGGCACAGGTCCGACCGCTCGAGAACGCGCGCGAACTCACGGTCCCGCTGCGCCCGCATGACGAATTCGGGATTTACGGTCGCGATCTGGTGCACCGTGCCAGAACCGATGAATCCCTCGATTCGCTCCAGGGTTTGATTCGCGTCCAGGCAATCGACCCTCACGCCGAGGATTCGTGCCTCGGTCAAGGTTCGATGTCGAGGCTCGAAACGGTCACCGCCGGCATCGGCACGCCGAGATTGGTGATGAAGTCACGCAGCGACTCTCCCCCGCCCACCCGCACACGTCCCCACGTGTAGCGGTCCGCGCGGCTGTGCAGGCTGGGGCCATCCTCCACGACGGCTGTGTCGTAGCCGGCTTGGCTCAGCAGCTGGATCGTCCCGCCGCTGTATTTGCCCGACGGATAAGCAAAGTCGACCACAGGGTGTCCCAGCAGGTTTTCGAGCCAGTGCTTCGACTGCACCAGCTCGTACGTTGCCATGCCGGAGCTTGCCCGCGCCATGTCGGCGTGGTCGACGGTGTGCGAGGCGATCTCCATCCCCGCCCGGTCCATCTGCAGAACCTGGTCGTGCGTGACGTAGCGGCCGCGATCCACGAAGCCGCTCACGATGTACGCGACGGCGGTGAAGCCATGCGCCTGCAGGATTGGAAACGCCGTCGTGTACAGGTCGGCATATCCGTCGTCGAGCGTGATGACCACGGGGCGCGACGGCAGCGCGGCCCGGCCGGCGAAGTAAGACCTGACCTGCTCGAAGGTCACAGGGTGATACTGGTTTGCGTACAGCCAGTCCATCTGCGCCTGGAAATCAGCCGGTGAGACCGACAGGCGGTAGCCCAGCAGATCGCTGCGCATCGACGGCGGCGTACGGATGTAGTGGTACATCAGAATCGGAAGCCGCAGGATGCTGGCCCCGGTCGGAACGACCTCTCGGCGTCGCATGAAGTACTCGCGTCCACCGATTCCTTGCGTCGTGAGGAACGGTTCGATGACGGCGGCTTTCGCGGGCGGTGGCGGCACCGCCGCCGGCGCGGAATCCTGCGCCTGAAGCATGTAGACCGCAGAAAAAACGAGAACGGCCGACATCGCGAGCCGTGCCCCGACTTTGCCCACCGCGGTTAGCTTAAGGTCGACAAATTGACTGCGTCGAAAACACGTCCCATAACCATCGCCGTCGATGTCAACCCTTCGACGCGAGCGGTGGTTACGGGCACCGAGACCTATACCCGCGAGGTCTGTTCGCGGCTGCCGGCGGCCGCGCCCGAGCTGCGCTGGCGGTTCTTCGCATCACGTCCGCGCGCCAACCTCGGCATGGATGTCATGGTCGTGCCCTTTCCCCGGCTGTGGTCGCAGGTGCGGCTTCCGTTTGCTCTCGCGGCCGAACGTCCAGACGTTCTATTCGTTCCCGGCCATGTCGTTCCATTTGCGTGGCCGGGCAAGGTTTTGACCGTCGTCCACGACCTCGCGTTCGAGCGGCACCCCGAGGCATACTCGTTCGCTGACCGCGCATACCTGCAGATGACCACTCGCTGGGCGGTCACGCGATGCCGCCTCCTCATCGCGGTCTCGCAATCGACAAAGGACGACCTGGTTGAGCTGTACGGCGTCAAGCCCGATCGGGTCCGCGTCATACCCCTCGGCATCAGCGCGCCTTCGACCACGGCGGCGCCATCGTCGCAGCTGGCAGAGCTTGGCCTCAATGGGTCATTTGTCCTCCAGGTCGGCCGAGTCGAGCGGCGAAAGAACCAGCTGGCCGCGCTTGCGGCGGTGGAGAAGCTCGATGGCGTCACGCTCGTGGTCGCCGGACCGGAGCGCGACGGCGCGGTGTCCGAGCAGCTGCGCAACTCGACCCAATGCCGAGTTCTCGGGAAGGTCGACCAGCCTCTGCTCGAGCTGCTCTACAGGCGCGCGGCGGCCGTGATCGTCCCGAGCCTCTATGAAGGTTTCGGGCTCCCGGTGTTGGAGGCCATGGTCCGCGGAAAGGTCGTGGTCGCGGCCAAGGCGTCGTCGCTGTCGGAGGTCGGCGGCGAGGCGGCGCTGTACTTCCACCCGGGCGCGCCGGCCGATCAAGTGGCTGGGATCATCGACGCGGCGCTGAAAGACCAGTCGCTGCGCACACAGCTGAGCAAGCTGGCTCGCGCTCGAGCCCGGCAGTTCACGTGGGACAAGACCGCCGCCGGTGTTGCGACCGTCATCAGGGAGCTCGTTCGTTAGCGCGCGATGGCGTCGTCGAGGGCGCGCCACGTCAAGCGCGCCGCCCGGTCCCAGCTGAACTGCGCGGCGCGGAGGATGCCCTTGTGGCGCAGGCCGGCCGCGAGATCGGTGTCTTCGAGCACGCGCTCGAGCGCCTTGCGCCACTGCTCGGGATCGCCCGCCGGCACAACCAGGCCGGCGTCCTGCACGACCTCGGGCAGGCTCGAGGTGTCGGACACGACGACCGGCGTCCCGCACGCCATCGCCTCGAGTGGCGGTAAGCCGAACCCTTCGTACCACGCGGGATGGGCCAGCACACGCGCCAGGTTGTAGTAGGCCGGCAGCTCATCGGGCTCGACCGATTCGTGGTGATGGAGGCGTGGTCCGAGCCGCGCCATCTTCTCCCTGATCGCCTCGTACCGCCAACCCCATGAACCGACGACCACGAGATCTGGGCGGTCGCGCATCAGCACCCACGCGTCGAGGAGCGTCTCGAGGTTCTTACGCGGCTCGATCGTGCCGACGAAGAGGATGAACCGCTCAGGCAACCGAAGACGTGCGCGAGCTTCGTTGCGCTCGTCGGTGCCCATCGGCCGCAACCTCGACGACACACCGTGCGGGACGACCTGGATCCTGCCGCGGTCCATGCCGAAAAACTCCTGGACGTCCTTCGCCGTCGACTCCGACACCGCGATCACGACGTCCGCGCGCAGGATCGACCGCGGGACGACCAGGCGGGTGCTCAGTGGCTGGCGTGGTGGGAACCATCGCGGATTGCGGTAGATCGCGAGGTCGTGGACGGTGATCGCCGAAGGCGTGCGAATGGATCCGAGCGGCAAAGCGCCCGCCGGTCCGAAGTATGCGTCGGGTTTGATACGCCGGATCTCCGACGGCCACTGCAGGTGCCGTCCGATGAAGCGCGTCTGTGGCGCCAGGCGGTAGTCGGTGTTGGGCGCGTACATCACGCCGCCCCTGGGGCCGAAGACCATGAGGTGCGCGTCCGGCCGGTCCACGTGCATGGCGCGGAGGATCTGCGTCGTGTACACGCCAACGCCGGCGCGCGGACGCTCGAGGCCTGACCCGTCGACGACGACGTCGAGGTGCGCGTGTAGGGGCCCCCGCGAAGTCACAGCGCAAGCTCTGACTTCGTGGGGATTCTCAGCGAAGGTACGACTGGTTTCGTTTCAGGACTTCGAAGTTTTCGAGCGCGAGGCCGGTGCCGCGCACGACCGACGTCTGCGGCTCGTCCGCGATCAACGCCGGAATCCCGGTGTGCATCGAGATGTAGCGGTCGATGCCGCGCAGCTGCGCGCCCCCACCCGATAACACGATCCCGCGGTCGAAGATGTCCGCCGCGAGCTCGGGCGGCGTCTCCTCCAGCACGTCGCGTATCGCTCCGACTATCAGCCGCAGCGGCTCCTGGATCGCCTCGGCGATCTCGTTGGACGAGACTTCGACGTTCTTAGGCAGGCCGGTGACGATGTCGCGGCCGCGCACTTCGGTAAAGATCGGCTGCTTCATCGAGACCGCCGATCCGGCGGCGATCTTCGCCTCTTCCGCGGTTCGCTCGCCGATGAGCAGGTTGTGCCGCCGCTTCATGTAGATCGCGATGGCGTCGTCGAGGCGATTGCCGCCCACGCGGATCGAATGCGCCACCACCATCCCCGAGAGCGAGATGACCGCGACCTCAGTCGTTCCGCCGCCGATGTCGCAGACTGCGCTGCCGCGCGGTTCCGCGATCGGGAGACCGGCGCCGATGGCGGCGGCGAGTGGCTCATCGATCAGCCAGGCCTGGCGCGCTCCGGCGGAGATCGCGGCCTCGGTCACCGCGCGGCGCTCCACCGACGTGACCCCGGAGGGCACGCAGACCATGATCTCGGGCTTGAACAGACGCTGACGGCCCTGCACCTTGCCGACGAGGTGATGGAGCATGCCCTCCGTGACGACGAAATCCGCGATCACGCCTTCGCGCATGGGCCGGACGATCTGTATCCCGTCGGGCGCGCGCCCGACCATCTCGAACGCCTGCTTGCCAATCGCCAGGATGCGTGTTCCATCGCGGTTGACCGCAACCAGTGACGGTTCGTTGACGACGATCCCCTCGCCCTTGACGTAGATCAGCACTGTCGACGTACCGAGGTCGATGCCGATCTTCTTGGAGAGCAGGCTCACTCGTATGTGTGCGTCAAGCCTGCCTGCTCCGAGTCGACGCTGACGGACTTGATACGTGCCCCGACCGATGCAAGCTTGCCGACCATGTCCTCGTAACCGCGCTCGACGTGCCACGCGTTGCGAAGCACGGTGTCGCCGTCCGCGCACAGTGCGGCGATGACCAGAGCCGCACCCGAGCGGATGTCGGGGATGGCGACCTCGGTGCCATGCAGCCGGCACGGGCCGTGCACGATCGCGTGCAGCCGGCCTTCCACCTCGACGCCGGCTCCCATCTTCGCCAGCTCGCGGACGTGCTGGAAGCGGTTCTCGTGAACGTACTCCGAGATCACGCTCTGACCGTCGGCCTGCGTCATGAGCGCCATGTACTGGGCCTGCAGGTCAGTCGGGAAACCGGGGAACGTCCACGTCGACATGTCGATCGGCCGTAGCGGTGTCTTCGGGTCGCGCGCCACTCGGAACCATGTGTCGCCGGCCTCGACGTGGGCGCCCGCCTGCTCGAGCTTGAGCAGCAGGACCTGAAGGTCATCCGGCTGCGTGCATTCGATGCGCAGATCGCCGCCGGCCGCCGCCACGGCTATCGCATACGTCCCGGCCTCGAGATAGTCGGCGACGACGGTGTGCTCCGCACCGCGAAGCTCGGGTCGGCCATCGACGATCAGCCGCTCGGTGCCAATGCCCTCGACCTGCGCGCCCATCTTGGTCAGCAGCACGCACAGGTCCTGCACGTGCGGCTCGCGCGCCGCATTGAAGATCTCGGTGCGGCCCTCCGCCCTGACCGCGGCGAGAAGGATGTTCTCGGTGCCGGTCACCGTGGGAAGGTCGAAGACGATCCGGTCGCCGTACAGCCGCTGCGCAGTGGCGACGATCTCGTGCTGCGTCTCGTTGATGTGCGCGCCCATCTGACGAAGGCCGCGCAGGTGCTGCTCGACGCGCCTCGCGCCGATATCGTCGCCACCGGGTCGGGGTAGTCGGGCGTTTCCGAATCGCCCGAGCAGCGCGCCGAGGAGAACGATCGTGGCCCGCATCCGGCGGCCGAGGTCGGCGGGCACGTCACTGCGGACTGCAGAACCGGTGTCGAGCATGACCGTGCCTTCGCCCTCCGACCTGCCGCCGAGCTCGCCGATGATCTCGGCCATCACGACCGTGTCCGTGACGCCCGGGACGTTGTGGAGCGTGACCCGATCGGCGGTCAGCAGCGCCGCGGCCATCTCGGGCAGCGCGGCATTTTTGGACCCGCTCACGCAGATCCGGCCGTGGAGTTGCGCGCCCCCGGTGATCCGGAGGGCGCGATCCCGCGCAGTCATGTCTGGGCTGAGGGTACTAGCCCCGACGCGCCCTGGCCAGACGCAGGCGGGCTTCCGCCATGGCGAGCGCGTTCTGGAACTCGGTCTCCTCGGCCGCGGTGAGCGTCCCGGTCAGCCGCTCCTGAGCCCGGCGCCGCGCCTCCTCGGCCGCCTCGAGGTTGATCTCGTCCGCGTGCTCGGCTACGTCCGCCAGCACGGTCACGCGTTCGGGCAGCACCTCGAGGAATCCGCCGCCGACGAAGATCACCTGATCGGGTCCGCCGTAGGTCTCCTGGATCCGCAGACCTCCGGGTTTCAGGATCGTCATCAAAGGCGCATGCCGCGCGAGCACGCCGAGCTCGCCTTCGGCGCCGTTCACGATCATGAAGTCGACGTCGCCTTCGAACAGGCTGCGCTCGACGGAGACGACACGCAGCGGGAACTTCATCGCTGAGTCTTCATCGCCTCGGCTTGCTCACGCGCCTCGTCGATCGTGCCGACCATGTAGAAGGCCTGCTCGGGCAGATCGTCGTGCTTGCCCTCGAGGATCTCCTTGAAACCGCGCACGGTCTCGTTGCGCGGCACGTATTTGCCTTCGCGACCGGTGAACCGTTGCGCCACGTTGAAGGGCTGGGAGAGGAATCGCTGCACCTTCCGGGCGCGCGACACCGCTTGCTTGTCGTCTTCGGACAGCTCCTCCATGCCGAGGATCGCGATGATGTCCTGCAGGTCCTTGTAGCGCTGCATGATCTTCTTCACACCCTGCGCCGCGTCATAGTGGTCCTGGCCGACGATCGCGGGTTCGACGAAGCGGCTGGACGAGCCCAACGGGTCCACCGCCGGGTAGATGCCGATCTCGACGAGTGAGCGCTCGAGGCGCAGCGTCGCGCCGAGGTGCGCGAACACGGTCTGGATCGCGGGGTCGGTGTAGTCGTCGGCGGGTACATAGACGGCCTGCACCGACGTGATCGATCCCTTGCGTGTGGACGTGATGCGCTCCTGCAGCTCGCCCATCTCGCTCGCGAGGGTTGGTTGATAGCCGACCGCGGAGGGCATTCGACCGAGCAGCGCGGAGACTTCGGAGCCCGCGAGTAGGTAGCGAAAGATGTTGTCGACGAAGAGCAGCACGTCGGCGCCCTCTTCGTCGCGGAAGTATTCCGCCATCGTCAGCCCGGTCAGGCCGACGCGCGCACGGGCGCCTGGCGGCTCGTTCATCTGGCCGAAGACGAGCGCGGTCTGCGGAAGCACACCCGCGTCCTGCATCTCGACATACATGTCGTTGCCCTCGCGCGTGCGCTCACCCACGCCGGCGAAGACCGACCGGCCCTTGTGCTGATAAGCGATGTTGCGGATGAGCTCCTGCACGATCACGGTCTTGCCCGTCCCGGCACCACCGAACAGGCCGATCTTCGAGCCCTTGGCAAAGGTGCAGATCAGATCGATGACCTTGATGCCCGTCTCGAGGATCTCGACCTTTGCCTGCTGCTCCGCGATCGGAGGCGCGGGCCGGTGGATGGGCCAGCGCGTCGTACCCTCGGGCGCGGGCTCGTCGTCGATCGCGCTGCCGACGACGTTGAACATGCGGCCGAGCGTCTCGACGCCGACGGGCACCGAGATCGGCGCGCCGGTGGCATGCACGGGGTCGCCGCGGTGGAAACCGTCGGTCGAGTCCATGGCGATGCAGCGGACGACGTTGTCTCCGATGTCGGATTCGACCTCGAGCACGACCTTGCGTTTGTCCGCGCTCACCACCTCGAGGGCTTCGAACAGCTCCGGCTGATCGCCGGCGTCGAACTCGACGTCGACGACCGCGCCGATCACCTGATGGATGCGGCCCTCGCGTTTCTCGGTCTTCTTTTTGTGTTCGGCTTTCGTTTTCGCCTTCGCCATTTGTCGTGCCTCCCTAGCTCGCGCCCGACAGCGCCTCGGCGCCGCTGACGATCTCCATCAGTTCAGTCGTGATTCCGGCCTGCCGGACCTTGTTCGCGTACAGCGTGAGCGAGTTGATCAGGTCGCCCGCCGCATTGGTCGCGTTCTGCATCGCGATCATCTTGGCCGAGTACTCGCTCGCCTTGTTCTCGAGCACGGCCTGGAAAACCTGGGTCTCCACGTAGCGCGGCAGCAGTCCATCCAGCACCGCCTCGGGCTCGGGCTCGTAGATGTAGTCGGCCTGCGGGCCCTGCCGCTCCGTCTCTCGTTTTGGAATCTCGGCCGGAATCAGAACGCGAATCGTCGGTTCCTGCTTGATCGTCGAGATCCATTTCGAGTAGCAGAGGATGACGGCGTCGGTGTTCCCTTTCGAATATTCGTCCAGGGCCACGGTGATCGCCGGCAGGATCTGGGCCATCATCGGCCGGTCGGCCACTGCGCTCACCTCGGCGATGA
>DASTIX010000133.1:0-6262 GCA_035717165.1 Candidatus Dormiibacterota bacterium | reverse complement strand
CGTGCTGCTGGTGAACCCGATCCTCGATGGAATGAACCTCGTCGCGAAAGAGGGGCCGGTGGTCAATCAGCGGGCAGGCGTGCTGGTCCTTTCCGAATCCGCGGGCGCCCATGAGGAGTTGGGGGCGCAGGCGTTGAGCGTCAATCCATTCGACGTCGAGGTGACGGCGACAGCCATTCACCGCGCTCTCCAGATGGGCCAGGCCGAACGGAGTGAGCGATTGATCGCCATCAATCAGATCGTGACGACGAACGATGTTGCGCGGTGGATACATCATCAACTCGAAGACATTCGTTCCCTGACTCCTCCGCAGCGCACAATGCCTTCACAAGGAACGACAACGACAATCGTTCAATAGTCGACCGAACGGAAAAACTTGCGCTCGAATACCGACTCGGAGACCTGTAACTGAGCAAGGGTTCAGCTGATGTCCAATCTCCTGCCTAACGCAGCACGGTCTGGCGCTTCTCAACCGGCCACGGAGATGCTGTCCTCAACGCAGGAGGTACGACAATGTTGCGCGAACGCAGAGAGGAGAGGCGCGAGGAGCGCCACGACAGCGGTCACCGGTATCAGATGCGCCAAAAGCTCGTTTCGATCGGTGACGACTACTGGATCGAAAACGATGCGCACCAGCGGGTCTACAAAGTGGACGGCAAAGCATTGCGGGTTCGCAACACGCTGATCTTCGAGGATCCGCAGGGCCACGAGCTCTGCAAGATCCAGGAACGGATGCTGCGAGTCAGGGACACGATGGAGATAGAGGACGCCGCGGGACGCGGCACCGCCACGGTCAAGAAGGCCATGATCACTCCACTGCGTGACAGGTGGTCGGTCAAGGTCGCGAACGGACCCGACCTTGAGGTCCAGGGCAACCTGCTCGATCACGAGTACACGATCGGAGAGGGAAGGTCCAAGGTGGCCGAGGTCTCGAAGAAGTGGTTTCGTGTGGCCGACTCGTATGGCGTGGAGGTCGAGCCTGGCCAGAACGACGTCGCGATTCTCGCCGTGACAGCTGCGATCGATCAGATGGCCCACCCAGGACGCTGAACCTTACGACGCGATCTCCATCTCGGCGAGGGCGTACTCCTCGGGGCCATTGAGCGCCGCGCGCCAGCCGCGCAGCAGCCGGTTGACGGATGCGGCGCCACGCAGAGGCTGCGCCGCCAGCGGGAGGTGCGACGGGTAGAGCAGGAAGGCGCGTGATTGCGGACCGCCGATGCCGCCATGGAAAGAGATCAGCTCCTCGAACGCGCAGCCTTCCTCCATCGCGGGGTCGTAGAAGCTTCCGACCAGGATGTCCGGCGCATGCGCGAAGCCGTCGGTGCGGAGAAGATGCTCGGCCGCGGTGGCCGAGAAGCCGGCAAGAGGATCGCCGCCCTCGATGTGGCCGTCGCGCAAACGTCGCATGCCGGAGCGGTTGAGCACGATCGGGCCGTCCTTTTCTGAGCGGACCAGGAGCCAGCCGATGTGAGGATGGTCGCGTAGCGCCGGCACGAGTCGTGGATGCGCGGCGTCGATCTCCTCGAGCGTGAGCCGGTAGCTCTTCTCCATCAAGTACACGAGCCCCAGATTCCCGGAGCCGAGGACGACGACGCTCTGGCCGCTGACGTCGTCCTTGCCTCGTTTGTCGCTCTTGCGCCCGGTCGCCTCGCCGACCGCGTGGCCGACCATCGAGTCCTGCTCATCGCCGGCGCCCACGATCGTCACGCGGTCATGGTCCAGGCTCCGGTTGACGAGCTCGTCCAGCCCAAAGCCGTTTCGCTGCTTGAACGTCGCGCCCTGCGTCTGGCCGTGGTCGGAAAGCACGACGAACTCGTACGGCCTGGCAGCATACGCGCGCGCGCGCTCGATGCGGCCGAACTGCTGATCGAGCTTGCGCAGTGCTTCCAGCGTGTCGGCGCGCTCCAGACCGGAGTGGTGCGCGACCTCGTCGTAGCTCGAGAAGGTGGCGTAGATCGCGGGGCGCCCTCGCATCATGTCGGAGAGAACTCCGAAGACGATGAGGTCGCGCACGACGACGCACATAGCTGCGCGCATGAATGGATACGCGCCGGCGCGATGACCTCTCGGCCGGACGTCGCGCCGAACCGCCCTGAGCGCGGCCGACCACTCCAGCACAACCTCCCAGCCGAAGAGCACCAGCGCTCGGACCACGTTGAATCCGTTGGCGAGAAACGCCCTGTAGCCGGGGTTGGCGGACTTCTCCTCCTCGAGCCGGCTGACCGTCAGGATGGCGTGGTCGGCCTCGCCCGAAAGCAGGTTGCCGCGGCTTGCCCCGCCCGACGCCAGCAGACCCTGTCCCGAATAATGCCGCCGTTCGATCTCCGCGCAGTCCGGGGGAGATGAACAGACCATGAGCTTCCCGCGCTCCTTCTCCACCCACCGGAACGAAGGCACGTCGGTGTTGGAACCCAGCAGGATCCCGCACTGGGATGCGCCCGTCTGTGAGGAGAGATCTGTCTCCCATTCGACCAGGCGGTGCGTTCCGTCCTCGAGCCACCGGGCCATGTTCGGAGCGCTGCCATCGCGCATCGCGCGCTGAAGGACGGGAAGGGCGAGACCGTCGATCTCGAGAAACACGATGCCTGGCCGATCGGTCTTCACCCGGTCGCCCGATCTGCGCGCGATCCGCTGCGTCACGCGAAGCGTGTAGGTGTCGTCGTCGTTGGTCCCCAGGATCGACTCGAGCACCACGCCGACCGCCGCCGCGACCAGGGCAACGCCGAGCGCAGCCCAGACCGAGCCGACGTGAAATGCGCCTCCGGTGATCCAGTCAGCCGCGAGCAGCATGAGCACGTCCAGTGCCAGGACGAGCAGGAAGCCGAGCAGCAGCGTGAACGGCAGCCGGAGCGCCGCGACGAGCGGTGGGAGAACACCGTTGAGGATAGCGATGACCGCGGCCGCGACGAAGGCAGCGCCGAAATCCTTGACCGACGCGCCGGGCACGATCCAGGCCGCGACCAGAAGGCTTGCGGTTCCCAACGTCCAACGGATCGCGACCCTGAGGAGGTCGATCCTGGGCCGCACCGGATTCCATCTCGGCACCTCGCCGTACGCGAGCTGAGTTGGCGTCACGGGGTCAGCTTTCCGAGCGGCCGTCCTATCGAAGCTGCCGGTCGCTGCCCGCGTTAGACAAAGACCTCGTCTAACGCCGAGATAGTCAGCGCGCGGAGATCGAAAGAGGGCTCAGGTAGAGCTCGCGGCCCGAATGAATCCAGGCGTGGTACGCAAGCCATGGCCGGCCGCTCGTGTCGGTGAAGAATGACCCGCCGCCCGGCCCCGCCAGCGAACCTCCATTCCTGAGCAGCGCGTCGCTGCTCTTCACGAACGGACCGGTGGGCGAGGTTGCGATCGCGTAGCCCATGCCGTACTGCCCGCGCCAGTCGCCGCCCGAATAGAGCAGCACGTAACCGGATGCCCACGCAAACACCGACGGGCCCTCCACCGTCCCGGTCCCGATGGCCTCCCACGGCTGCGTGATTCCGCTGCGCCTTTCGACGTCTCAATTCGACGGCGAGCGGCTCTTGAAGCGCTTGACCATGGTCGTGCGCGATGGTCGGGTTGAGCACGTCTTCTACCCGATCTTCCACCTGACCGCCACGCCGAACAAGTTCTGGGCTGGATCGCCCGCGTCGAATGACCGCTAGAGGTTGCGAGCGCGGAGGGTGTCCGAATTCCGCGCTCGCGATCGATGACGAATCAGCTGTCGGCTGACGCTCCCGCGATGTAGATGCTCGCGTACGCCGTGACGAGCACTGCGAACAGCGGCGCGATCAAGACTGCGAGAGGGATGGTGGTCGGGTCGGTACCCGTGACCATCGGAGCCCCGAACACGCTGGCGACGGCCGCGCCGCCCCATGCCAGCAGAACGAGCAGCGCGTAGACCGCCCACGCCCCCGCCACTTCTGTCGCGCGGCGCGTGACGCCGGCTGCGAGCAAGACCATTCCTGTGGCGATGGCGGCGAGCGGCCACGCGAACGCCACCGCAAGCTGAAGGTGCTCGTGGTTCGATCCGGTGATCAAGTCGGGCGAATAAACCGCCATGATCGTGGCCGCGCCCCAGATCGCGATCAGGGCGACGCCGACCGAAATCGTTCGATACCCGAGTCGGAGAGCTGACGCCGAGGGATTTCCGGAGAGTGTCTTGATTGCCATGTAAACGACCTCCTTTGGGCCCAAGCTAAACCGCCGTGGCGCCGGCGCCCATGAGCGAATGCCCGCGGTTCACCGGGCCGTTCGCCCTGGCCGGCTCGAATTGACAAGGCTTTAGCGCAATTAACCACACCGCCGTGGGCGCATTGCCGGTGCGCCCGTAGCTTCGCCCCCGATAACGGCGCCTCGCGATCTCCGAGGACGCCACGGGGGTAGCAGTGCGGTCAGTTTCGAGCCAGAACCTACAACCACGGTCGACGAGTCGTGCCTTCGCCACAGGTGTTGTGCTGGCGGCACAGGCCACCCTTGCGATCTTCGTTGCGGTACCGGTGAGCGCGGCGACGATCAACGGACGTCAGGCGGCCGTCGGCGCGTGCGCCAGCTCGGACGGCTCGGTGCCGGAATGCCGGCAGGAAGTCAACGAGATCCGTCAGATCCACGTGATCAAAGGCGTCAGCTTCTACTACCAGGACAAGCCGCTGAGCTGTGAGGAGGCGTCGACGTCAATGGCGCTGACGCATCAGGGCATCCATCTCAGCCAGGACGAGATCCTGAACGAGGTTGGAGCCGACGTTCGGCCCATGTACGTGGACTCGGCGGGCGACGTGCGGTGGGCCAATCCCTACGAGACGTTTGTCGGCGACGTCAACGGCAGCGAGAGCAACTACACCGGATTCGGTACTTACTATCCGACCCTCGTGCGCGTGGCGAAGGCGCACGGCGCGCGGTTGCTCGCATACGGCACGATGCCGGCCGCGTCCATCTATGCCGACGTCATCGAGGGTCATCCGGTCGTCGCGTTTGCGACCTGGGACTGGCAGTGGCACCCGCGTCACGATTACCTGAGCTTCGACGGTCAGTGGATCCCATGGATCGGACCTGTGTACGCCTCTCACGTCTACGTCGTGGTCGGCGTGAGCCCCACAGACGTTCTGATCAACGACCCGATCCGCGGTCAGTACTGGATCAGCAAGCAGGCGTTCGAAGCGGGCTACTCGGACTTCAACGAAGCGATCGTCTTCGCCTAGCGGCCGCGAAACTCGGGCTTGCGTTTGCCCGTGAAGCCGGCATGGAACTCCTTGAAGTCTTCGGCGGTCATCAGCATCGTCTGCGTGAACGCCTCCATCTGGATGCCGGTCGAATAATCGGCCGAGCCGGAGCGGTTGAGCATCTCCTTCGTCATCGCCAGGCCCCATGGCGCGAGCTCTTTCAGCTTGGCGACGTACTCGCCCACCGCCGCGTCTAGCTCACCGTCAGGCACGACTCGCGACGCGAGCCCCCATTCGAGCGCCTGCGCGCTTTCGATCTTCCCGCCCAGCAGCAACGCCTCCGTCGCGCGACCCCATCCGATGATTCGAGGAAGGAGCCAGCAGATGCCCATATCGCCGCCCGACAGGCCAACACTCGTGAACAGAAATCGAAAGCTCGCCGATTTCGCCAGCACGCGTATGTCGGAGGCCGCCGCCAGCACCGCCCCCGCGCCGGCGGCGATGCCGTTCACGGCCGCGATCACGGGCTGGGGCATCTCCCGCAGATTGCGGACGCACTCGCCGGTCATGAGCGCGAACTCGTAGACCTCGCGCGTGCCTCGCTTCAGAAGCTGACCGATGATCTCGTCGACGTCGCCGCCGGAGCAGAAACCGCGCCCGCGTCCTCTCATCACGAGGATCCGAACATCGCTCCGCGACCGCAGGTCGCGGCTGAGGTCGCGGATGTCGGCGTACACGTCGAAAGTGAGGGAGTTGAGGCGTTCGGGCCGCGAAAAAGTCAGAGTCGCGACGCCGTCTCGTTCCTCGTAGTCGAAATGCTCCCAGCGATTCACGAGCGACGAACCGCGACAGCGTCGATCTCGATCAGCGCCTCGGGATCGAAGAGCGAGCGAACCTCGACGAGCGTCGACGCGGGGTAATGGCGGCCGAAAACCTCGCGATATTCGGGACCGAGCACGGAGAGCTTGCGGCGGTAATCCGCGAGGTCGGTGACGTAATAGGTGATCTTGACGGTGTCCTCCGGTTTGCATCCCGCGGCCGCTAGAGCCGTCGCAAGGTTGCGGATCGCGCGCGCGAACTGGGCGACCACGTCTCCGCGCTCGACGATGTTGCCGGTC
>DASTIX010000132.1:0-22944 GCA_035717165.1 Candidatus Dormiibacterota bacterium | reverse complement strand
CTTGGAATCTCACTTGAAAGAGAGGAACTTGGGGAGGACTCTGCCGAATAGATGCTGAAGCTAGAGAACTTTGACGCGCTGAAGCTTTCGCTGGCGTCGCCGGACACGATCATGTCGTGGTCGCACGGCGAGGTCACGAAGCCCGAGACGATCAACTACCGCACGCTCCGCCCGGAGCGCGACGGACTCTTCTGCGAGCGCATCTTCGGTCCCACGCGGGACTGGGAATGCCACTGCGGCCAGTACACGCGCTACCGCTACAAGGGCATCATCTGCGACAAGTGCGGCGTCGAGGTGACGCGGTCCAAGGTGCGTCGCGAGCGCATGGGCCACATCAAGCTCGCGTCGCCCGTCAGTCACGTCTGGTACTTCAAGGGCATCCCGAGCCGCATGGGCTTGCTGCTCGACATGTCCCCGCGGAACCTCGAGAAGATCCTCTACTTCGCGAACTACATCGTCACCGACGTGCACGAGGAAGTCCGCAACGACATGCTCGCCGTCCTGAACATGGACAAGGACGAGCGTGCCGTCCGCCTGCGCGCCGACATCGACGCCAAAGCGCGTGAGCTGCGCCAGGAGCACGAGGCCAAGTCGAAGAAGCTCAAGGGCGAGGTCGACGCCGAGGTCGCGCGCCTCGAAGAAGAGCTGCAGGAGCAGGTCGACGAGCTCACCACCCAGGGCAAGAAGGCGACCGAGCACATCAAGGCCGGCATCGGCACGAAGTCACGCCGGCAGATGACGATCGGCATGAACGGCGACGAGGAGATCGTCATCGACAAGGGCGACCTCATGTCGCGCGAGATGTCGCGGGGCGTGCTGGCCAAGGTCCAGGAGAAGATCGAGAAGCTCGAGGCCAACACCAAAGCGGCGCAGAAGCGCGCCAAGGAAAGGCTCGACGCGGACAAGAAGTCGCTCGAGTCTCAGATCGAGGGTGCGACCAAGAACGAGCGAGAGGCGATTCAGGGCCAGCTCGAGGCGCTGCAGCAGGAAATCGAGGCCACGCGCACCGATCTCGAGGCGCTGCACCCCAAGCAGATCCTCACCGACACCCAGTACCGCGACTTCCAGGAACGGTTCGGGCGCGCCTTCCGCGCCGGCATCGGCGCCGAGGCGATCCGCGAGCTGCTCTCGCGCATCGACCTGAACGCCGAGATGTACCGGTTGCGCGACGAATCGCGCTCCTCGTCAGGCCAGCGCAAGCAGAAGGCGATCAAGCGCCTCAAGGTCGTGGAGGACTTCCGCAAGTCGAACTCGAGCCCGACGTGGATGGTGCTGGAGGTCCTGCCGGTGATTCCGCCCGAGCTGCGCCCGATGGTCCAGCTGGACGGCGGCCGCTTTGCGACGTCCGACCTGAACGACCTGTACCGCCGCGTGATCAACCGCAACAACCGCCTGAAGAGACTGCTCGAGCTCGGCGCGCCCGAGATCATCGTGCGCAACGAGAAGCGGATGCTCCAGGAGGCCGTCGACGCGCTGATCGACAACGGCCGCCGCGGCCGCGCGATCACGGGCACGGGCAACCGCAAGCTCAAGTCCCTCTCCGACATGTTGAAGGGCAAGCAGGGCCGGTTCCGCCAGAACCTGCTCGGCAAGCGCGTCGACTACTCGGGCCGCTCGGTCATCGTGGTCGGTCCAGAGCTGAAGCTCCACGAGTGCGGCCTGCCCAAGAAGATGGCCCTCGAGCTCTTCAAGCCTTTCGTCATGCGCGAGCTCGTGAACAAGGGCTACACCACGAACATCAAGTCCGCCAAGCGCATGGTGGAGCGCAGCAGGACCGAGGTCTGGGACGTCCTCGACGAGGTCATCCGCGACCACCCGGTGCTGCTCAACCGCGCCCCGACCCTGCACCGTCTTGGCATCCAGGCTTTCATGCCGGTGCTCGTGGAAGGATCCGCGATCCAGATCCACCCGCTGGTGTGCGCCGCGTTCAACGCCGACTTCGACGGCGACCAGATGGCCGTGCACGTGCCCCTGTTCAGCGGCGCGATCGCGGAGGCCAAGAATCTGATGATGTCGTCGCAGAACATCCTGTCCGCGGCGGACGGCCACCCTGTGGTCGCGCCGACGCAGGACGTGGTCCTCGGTTGCTACTGGCTCACGGCCACGCGCAGCGACAAGCCCGAGGACGCCTCCAAGCTTCGAGTCTTCAGCTCGGAGAACGAGGTGGTGCTCGCGCTCGAGGCCAAGGTGGTGAAGCTCCAGGAGTGGATCCGTGTCCGCGTTGGCGATGAAACGATCGTCACGACGCCGGGCCGCGTGGTCTTCAACCAGCCTCTACCGGTGGGCCGCAAGCCGATGGACGCGGAGTCCATGGCGCCGCTGCCCTTCCAGAACGCCCACTTCGACCGCAAGCTGCTTCGCGTCCTGGTCGCCGAGCTCTACCGGCTGTACGGCAGCGAGACGACGGCGACGGTCGTCAACGACATCAAGCGGCTCGGTTTCCGCTACGCCACCCAGGCGGGAATCACGGTGTCCGCGATGGACATCCCGCACCCCGACGAGAAGTGGCAGGTGATCCGGAGCACGGAGAAGGAAGTGGCCGAGGTCGAGCGCATGTATCGACGCGGCGTCATGACCGACGACGAGCGATACCGCAAGGTGATCGAGCTCTGGCAGCGCGCCTTCGAGGACGTGGGCCGCGACACCGAGGAAGCTTTCAACAAGTTCAGCCCGATCTGGATGATGATGAGCTCGGGCGCTCGCGGAAACATCCAGCAGATCCGCCAGCTCGCGGGCATGCGTGGCCTGATGGCCGACCCGACCGGCCGGATCATCGACCTGCCCATCCAGGCCAACTTCACCGAAGGCCTGACGGTGCTGGAGTACTTCATCTCCACGCACGGCACGCGTAAGGGTCTTGCCGACACCGCTCTGCGGACGGCGGACTCCGGCTACCTGACGCGGCGTCTCGTCGACGTCGCCCAGGACGTGATCGTGCGCGAGGAGGACTGCGGCACCACCAACGGAATCTGGATCCGCGACATCACGCCGGAGCGCGCCAAGAACGAGCCGATCTTCGAGAAGATCGCCGGCCGTGTGGCTGCCGAGGACGTGAGCGTCGGCGGCAAGGTGCTGGTCCCGGCGGGCCAGTCGATCACCGACGACGCCGCGCGCGAGATCATCGCGGCGGGCGCGCCGGTCAAGATGCGTTCGGTGCTCGTGTGCGAGGCCCGCGAGGGCGTCTGCCGCACGTGCTACGGGCGAAACCTGGCGACCGGAAAGCTCGTCGAGATCGGCGAAGCGGTGGGCGTCATCGCTGCGCAGTCGATCGGTGAGCCCGGCACGCAGCTGACGATGCGAACGTTCCACACCGGCGGTGTCGCCGGCGTGGACATCACCCAGGGTCTGCCCCGCGTGGAGGAGCTGTTCGAGGCTCGCATCCCGAAGGGCAAGGCCATCATCTCCGAGATCGATGGCGAGCTCGAGATCATCCGGCAGGAGGGCTCGCGCAAGGTGCGCGTGACCTCACGCGAGGAGTTCGAGGTCAGCTACCCGGTCGACAGCAAGATGGAGGCTCTGGTCAAGTCCGGAGCCGATGTCATGGAGGGTCAGGAGCTGGCCCGCGACTCCAAGGGGAACGGCGTGCGCACGCGCCACGCCGGCAAGGTCGCGGTGTCGTCCAAGGAGATCACTGTCCGGACCGTGGACGAGGAGGTTCGCGAGTACCCGATCCCCCACCAGGTCCGCATCCGGCCGGAGCTCGACCGGCGCGACGGTCAGAAGGTTGTGATCCGGGCCGGGCAGCAGATCACCGAGGGCTCGATCTCACCGCAGGAGCTGCTCCACATCCTGGGCAAGGAGGCCGTGCAGACGTTCCTCGTGGACGAGGTGCAGAAGGTCTACCGCTCACAGGGTGTCGACATCAACGACAAGCACATCGAGGTGATCGTGCGGCAGATGATGCGGAAGGTCCGCGTCGACTCGGCCGGCGACACCGGCCTGCTGCCGGGCGAGATCGTCTCGCAGTGGGAGTACGAGGAAGGCAACGCGCGGGCGCTGGCGGAGGGCGGCGAGCCCGCCACCGCGCAGACCGTGCTGCTCGGCCTGATCAAGGCTGCGTTGAACACGACGTCGTGGCTCTCGGCGGCGTCGTTCCAGGAGACGACGCGCGTGCTGACCGAGGCTGCGATCTCCGGCAAGGTCGACCGTCTGCGTGGCCTCAAGGAGAACGTGATCATCGGCAAACTGATCCCGGCCGGGACGGGGCTCGACTACTACAAGAAGCAGCGCGAGCAGGCGGCGCGGATCCTCGAGGAGGAGCCGATCGACCTGGAGACGCTGTCGGTCTAGTTCGGAGTTCGATGAAGGGGCCGCCCGAAGGCGGCCCCTTTTTGTTTGCCCTCAGTCGTGGACGTCGACCTCGATCTGGTTCGAAGCGTCGAGCTCGTATCCGGCTTGGCCGGGGCGGGTCTGTCGCGCGTCGACCCGGATCGCGTAACGACCTGGATTCGTGTCATGGGTGTCCCAGCCCCAATCCGGCGACGGACCCCAGTCGCGCCTGAGGACGCTCGTCCCGGTCGAGAGGTCGAGCAGGAAAAGGCGATATTCGGGCTGCCCGCACCCGCTCGCAGTCATCTTCAGGTACACGATGGTCCCGGCGGTCACGGGCGAGGGCGGTGTCGTAGTCACCGCGACGCCTGCACAGCGATCGGTGCGGGTTCCGGATGCCGTGCCCGAAGGGGCTGCGGGCGAAGCCAGGACGACCGGCAGGCTGGTCGAGGCGTCAGGGCCGTTGCCGAGTTCATAACGGGCCCGCGCGTCGGCGACGATGGAGTATGCGGTGGGGGAGAACGGCCGCGTGTTCCAGGTCCATGTCGGCGATGGTCCCCAGTCCCGCGCCACCTGCCAGTCACCGGTGCTGAGCTGAAGCCAGATGAACCGAAAGTCGGACGGACTGCAGCCGTACGCTCTCGCGGTGAAGGTCAGGAAGGTTCCGGCTTCGACATAGGTCGCAGGCGAGGCCGAAAGCTCGACACGGCTGCAGCGATAGACCGTCGGCTGGGCTGTCGGGGTCGCGGCGGCCCCGGGCTTGGGGGTGGAAGGTGTGACGAGCGGGCCACGCGGTGTGCAGGCGCACGCCAGCAGCATCGCCGCAACCGCCGAAGCCACTGCCAGACGCCTCATGCCAGGCGCAACGTGGCGCTGGTCAGGCGGTTACGCGACGCAAGACGGCCATCCGCAGGCTGGTAAACGGCCGGGCTTTGGGTTAGAGTCATCGGTACGTGCACAAGGGGGCGCCCGCCAGGGTGACCCCTTTTACTTTGTTCGGCCAGGTTCTCAAGGAGTGTGCTGAATCCAGCCGATTCCGGGCCTCGGAGAACCGTTTTTGGCACACTCTTTGATGTGACGCTAAGCCGAAGGCTGTTCTGCGCCTTCGCCGTTCTCTTCCTGGCTTCGACCGCATGTGACACCGGAGTGACAGTGGCGCCGAAGCTCGCCCAGGACCAGGTTCTGCGGCTCCAACTCGAGGATCAGCCGTCGACGCTCGACCCCGGCCAGACAGACCCGACGCACCTCTACGAGACAGGCGTGCTCCGTACGATTTCCGAGCCGCTACTGAAACCCATGCCCGACTTGAGCGGCGTCGTTGCTGCGGCAGCGCAGAGCTACGAGGTCAACGGCGACGGCACCGCCTACGTCTTCCATCTGCGCGCCAACGGCAAGTACTGGGACGGCACACCGGTCAAGGCGCAGGACTTCGTCTATGCGTGGCAGCGGCTCATTGATCCGCGTCTTGCCGCGCCCAACGAGACGCTCTTCGCCAACACAGTGCTCAATGGTGAGCGCGTGTCGCTGATGGATCCACAACGGGATGCGGCGGCGATCGACAACGCGCTCGGCACGCTCGGCCTCAAGGCGGTCGACGATTTCACCTTTCAGGTGCAGCTCGCGCGCCCTGATCCCGCATTCGTATGGCTCGCGGCGATGCCGGCGTCGGCGCCGGTGCGCAAAGACGTCGTCGCGCAGAACGGGGACAAATGGGCGACCAGCGCGTCGACGTTGATCACGAACGGGCCGTTCAAGGTGGCCGAGATGGTGAAGAACGATCACATCACCGTCGTGCCCAACCCCAACTACTGGGGACGCAAGCCCACCCTCAAGCGCATCGACTACCTGATCGTCAACGACGGGGCCACGGCTCTCTCGAAATATCACAGCGGCCAGCTCGACGAGGTCACGGTCGATCTGCCGCAGTCTTCGAGCGTGACCCAAGACGACACGCTGAAACGTCAGCTGATCAAGACGCCGGACCTCACCGTGTTCTGGATCGCGTTCCGCGTCAACTCGCCGCCGCTGGACAACGTGCATCTGCGCCAGGCGATCGCGCAGGCGATCGACCGGCAGGCGTTCGTCAGCGGGGTGCTCGCGGGTCAGGGTTTGCCCGCGATCTCGCTGATCCCACGCGGGATGCATGGCTACGAGCCCAGCCTCACCACACAGAACTTCGACGTCGCCCAGGCGCGCGCATCGCTTGCGGCGTCGGGTCTTACCGCCAAGCAGGTTTCGCTGACGCTGTCCTATGACCAGTCGAACGAATTTCGCAAGAAGACGGCGCAGTTCGTGCACGACCAGCTCGCGACGAATCTCGGAATCAACGTCGTGCTGCAAGGTCTCGACCCCAACACGCTTGGCTCCAACACCGACTCGGGCCAGTTTCAGGTGGCGGGTCCTGAGGGCTGGACCGCGGACTATCCCGACCAGGCCGATTGGTACGACACATTTCTGACGACGAGCTCGTACAACATCTCGCTCTGGCAGAACCCGCAGTACGACAACTTCGTGCGCGTGGCGCGCACCGACATGGATCCGGCGCGACGTGACCAGGAATATCTGCAAGCGCAGTCGATGCTGGTCAACGACGTCCCGGTCGCGTTCATGGCGCAGACCGTCAGCTGGTATCTCGTGCAGCCATACGTGCGGGGCATCGGCACCTCGCCGATCGACGAGTGGCCGGGTGCCTTACTTCCGACGCAGCTGTCGATCTCGCCCCACTAAAAAAACCGAACGAGTGTTCGCGATACCGGGGCGTATGGAACTTGACACTTGTGAGTCAGCCACAAGACAATCTCAACCGGCCGCAGAGGCTGTGAGTAAGACCTGCCGCCGGCGCACTCTCGCCCCGCGGTGATGCGGGAAGAAGGCTGCAGGATGAGTCTGAGAGGTAAGACGCGTATGCATTTTCCGTTTCGGATCCGTGCGTTAACGCTCGCCACCGTCGGAGTGCTGGCCGCCGTGGCCTGCGGAAACTCCAGCAACGGCGGCGGGGGTGCCGCGATGGCTCCGCCGGACAAACAGATCCTTCGCGTGAATCTGAACACGGAGCCGTCGACACTCGACCCGACGCAGCAGCAGTGGGTCTATGAGGCCAGCGTCGGTCGCATCCAGTACGAGGCGCTCGTCAAGGCCAAGGCCGACCTGTCGGACGTGGAAGGCGCGGCTGCTTCGAGCTGGGACATCTCATCCGACGGTCTCACCTGGACCTTCCACATTCGTGACGGTGAGAAGTACAGCGATGGCAACCCCGTGGTTGCCAGCGACTTCGTCGCTTCCTACAAGCGAATCCTCGACCCGACGATCGCCGCGCCGTACGCGGACCCGTTCTTCGACGGAACGATCGCCGGCGCGCAGAACTACGCCAGCACGGACGCCAAGGACGCGAGCGCGGTGAGCTCGTTCCTCAGCGGGCTCGGCCTGTCGGCGCCAGACGACAAGACATTCGTCGTCAAGCTGCAGAACCCCGCGCCGTGGTTCAAGTGGGTTGCCAGCCTGTGGCTCGCATCACCCATCGAGAAGTCGGACCTGTCGAACTCCAAGTTCGGCCAGGTTTCATCGGACGCCCCGACCGTGATGCACGGCAACGGGCCGTTCGCCGTTTCTGAGGTTGTGCCCAAGGACCACATCACGCTGGTCCCGAACAAGTACTACCGGACGCAGCCGCACATTCAGAAGGTCATCTACTACGAGATCAGTGACGCCAACGTCGAGTACGCGAACTTCCAGAACGGCCAGCTCGACATGACCCAGGGCGTTCCACCCGCGGACGTGTCCGTGGTCAAGAACGATCCGAAGCTCAGCAAGGAGCTCAAGACCGCTCCTCAGCTGACCACCTTCTGGCTCGACTACAACGTCAAGAAGGCGCCACTCGACAACGTCGACGTGCGCCTTGCGCTTTCCAGGTCGATCGACCGCAACTCCTACATCACCAACATCGCCAAGGGCGTTGGCACACCCACCAACAGCTTCCTTCCCAAGGGCATGCCGGGCTACGAGGCATCCGACACGCAGTCGTTCGACTGCAACGCGGCCAAGCAGGAGCTTGCGAAGGCCAAGGCGGCGGGCGTCACTGACGCTCAGCTGAACGGCATGCACTTCGAGTACCGCAACAGCCCGACCAACAAGACGCGCTCCGAGTTCTTCCAGGCGCAGTGGCAATCCTGCCTGGGGATCAACGTGACCCTCGACGCCAAGGAGAGCAAGAGCGTTTCCCACGACCTCGGCACCGGCAACTACCAGATCTCCGGACTTTCCGGCTGGCAGGCCGACTACCCGGACCCGCAGGACTGGATGGACATCTTCATCACGGGTTCCGGCAACCAGTTCTCCAACTGGTCCAACTCGCAGTACGACGCCGACGTCAAGAAGGGCGACACCGCAGCCAAGAACAGTGATCGGCTCGCCGCCTACAGCGACGCGCAGAAGATCCTCGAGGCGGAGGCGCCCGTGACGTTCATCTTCCAGGCCGAGAACTTCTACCTCCTGTCGAGCAAGGTGCAGGGCCAGGTGCCCACGCCTCTTGACGACTACTGGTACGGGGACCTCGCCTCGGCCACTTCGATGTACATTTCGCAGTAACCATTGGCAGTATCAGCGGGCGCTCCTCTTCGGAGGGGCGCCCTCCCGTTCGTCGCCTGGATACCGAAGGGGCGGGCGGCCACCCTGGCGGTCTACATCGTCCGCCGACTGCTCTGGATGATCCCCGTCCTCTTCTTCATGGTCACCATCACGTTCGTGCTCATGCATCTCGCGCCCGGTGGGCCGTGGGATCGCGAGGGGCGGCAGCTGTCGCCGGCCGTGGTCAACAACCTGAACATCAAGTACGGTCTCGACAAGCCGCTGTGGCAGCAGTTCGTCCTTTACATATGGGGCGCGGTTCACTTCGATTTCGGTGACTCGCTGCAGTCGCCGGGTCAGCACGTCTCGACCCTCCTGCTCGAGAGCTGGCCCTACACGTTTACGGTGGGTGCCGTCACGTTCATCCTCATGGTTCCGATCGGAGTCGGCCTCGGGGTGATCGCCGCGCTGCGCCAGAACTCATGGGCGGATTACAGCGCGCTCGGGATGGCCACGGTGTTCGCCTCGACGCCCAATTTCGTCGTCGGGATCGTCCTGATCATCATTCTCGCCATCGGGATGAACCACCTTACCCAGGGGACGTTCTACTTACCTACGGGCGGCCTGCCGCAGCCATGGAATCCGTTCCAGGCGGAGCTCATCATGCCCGTGATCACGCTTGGCGCCCTACCGACCGCGTTCATCGCCCGGCTCGCTCGGAGCAGCACGCTCGAAACCTTGCGGCAGGATTACGTGCGGACCGCGTGGGCGAAAGGCCTTAAGGGAAGGCTTGTCGTCACCCGTCACGTGCTGAAGAACTCGCTGATCCCAGTCGTGACGGCGCTCGGTTACCTGTTCGCGTTTCTCATCACCGGGTCGTTCATCGTCGAGACCCTGTTCTCGATCCCCGGCATCGGCCGCACGTTTGTCAATTCGATCGAGTCGCGTGACTACACGATGATCCTGGGCACGACGTTGCTCTTCGGGTTCATCATCGCCCTCGCGAACCTGGTCGTCGACATCCTGTACGTCTTCATCGATCCGCGAGTGAGGCTGACGGACTGATGGCAACAGCGGTCGGCGTAGCGGGTCAGGTCGACTGGGAAGTACCGGAGCAGATCGGGCTTTGGCAAGACGCGTGGGTGAGGTTCCGCCGCAACAGGTTGGCGGTCATCGGCCTCGCCGTCGTCGCGCTCCTGATCATCATCGCCTTCGGCGCGCGCCTGCCGCCGACGGACGGCGGCCTGTGGCACCTTCTCCACCTGACTGGCGATCCGTTCACCCAGAACGTGACGAACACGTACGCGCTGCCGAGCCTGCAGCATCCGATGGGGACGGACATTCTCGGTCGAGACCTCATGGCGCGCGTCTTCTACGGCGCCTCGATCTCGCTCGCGATCGGCATCATCGTGCAGTTCCTCGTTCTGGCCATCGGCGGCAGCATCGGCATGGTGGCCGGCTACTTCGGCGGCCGGGTCGACAACCTGCTGATGCGCTTCACCGACATCATGTACGCGTTCCCGGACCTGCTCCTGGTCCTGATCTTCGTCGCGGCGTTCGGGCCGAGCTTCTGGAGCATCTTCATCGCGATCGGGATCACCAACTGGGTGAACCTCGCGCGGCTCGTGCGCGGCCAGGTCCTCTCGATCAAGGAGAAGGAATACATCGAGGCCGCGAAGATGACGGGCAGCCCGCCGATGAAGCTGATCCTCAAGCACCTCGTCCCCAACTCGCTGGGACCCGTGATCGTCACCCTCACGTTCGGAATTCCGGCCGCGATCTTCACCGAGGCCGCCCTCAGCTTCCTGGGCATCGGCATCCGGCCGCCTGAGCCGAGCTGGGGCGTGATGGTCGAGGACGGCTACGCCGGAATCTTCGCCGACCCGCTCCAGGTGCTGTTCCCGGCGATCGCGGTGGCGCTCACCATGCTCTCGTTCACCTTCATCGGCGACGGCCTGCGTGACGCGCTAGACCCGCGCATGCGCCGCTAGCCGATCAGCAGAGTTCTGTAGCCGCATTGGCAGAGCCGCTTCTTCTCCTCGAAGACCTACACACGCAGTTCTTCACGTCGCGTGGCGTCGTGCACGCGGTGGATGGCGTATCGCTGCACATCGACGCGGGTGAGACGCTAGGTGTCGTAGGCGAATCCGGATGCGGCAAGACGATCACGGCGCTTTCGGTCCTGCGCCTCGTGCCGGAGCCGGGCCGCATCACGTCGGGCCGGATCATGTTCCGCGGCCGCGACGTCACCAAGATGGACGACGACGAGATCCGCGACTTCCGTGGCAACGACGTCGCGATGATCTTCCAGGACCCGATGACGTCGCTCAATCCGGTGACGAAGGTCGGATTCCAGATCGAAGAGGCCATGACCGCGCACGAACGGTTCAAGCCCGAGCAGGCGAAGAGCCGCGTCGTGGAGCTGCTCAAGAGGGTTCGCGTGCCCGCCGCGGAGACGAGGGTGAAGGACTATCCGCACCAGTTCTCGGGCGGCATGCGCCAGCGCGCGATGATCGCGATGGGTCTCTCCAACGAGCCGTCTCTTCTGATCGCGGACGAGCCGACCACCGCGCTCGACGTGACGGTGCAGGCGCAGATCATCCAGCTGATGAAGCAGCTCAACCGCGAGCTCGGCACCGCGATGATGCTGATCACGCACAACATGGCTCTCGTCGCCTCGCTGTGCCAGCGGATCGTCGTGATGTACGCCGGGCGGATCGTCGAAGAAGGCCCGGTCGAAGAGATCTTCAAGAGTCCGCAGCACCCATACACGTGGTCCCTGCTGCGGTCGGTGCCCCGTGTCGACCAGGCGCGCAAGGACCGGCTCGTATCGATCAAAGGTCTGCCGCCGGACCTCGTCAGTCCGCCTCCGGGATGCAAGTTCCACCCGAGGTGTCCATTCGTCATCGACAAGTGCAGGGTCGACCCAGAGCCAGAGCTCGAGGAGGTCGCGACCAACCAGGTCGCGCGCTGTTGGGTCTTGATGCGCAACGTGAAGTCCGAAGATGTCGACGCGGCCAAGGAATCCTCACTTTCTGTCGAAGCCGCTGAAAAGCTGAAGGCCTCGACGCCGGTGGCAGGTGGCGATGCAAGCGGCTGAGAAGGTGCCCGACACGGCGGTCCGCGCCGACCCCGTCCTGCTCCGTGTCAGCGGGACCTACAAGCATTTCCCGATGGTCGGATTCGGCGGCCTCGCGGTCCGTGCGGTAGACGGAGTCGACCTCGAGATCAGGCGTGGCGAAACCCTGGGCCTGGTCGGCGAGTCGGGGTGTGGCAAGTCCACGCTCGCGCGGCTGATCACCGCGCTGCTGCCGGTGACTGCGGGGAAGATCACCTTCGAAGGCCAGGACATCACCAAGCTGCGGGGCCGGAGCCTGCGCCGGATCCGGCGGAAGATGCAGATGATCTTCCAGGACCCGTTCGCGTCTCTCGATCCCCGGATGACGGTCGGCGACATCCTCCAGGAGCCGCTCGACAACTTCGGCATCGGCTCGACACGTGACCGCCGGCGCCGCGTGCAGGAACTGCTTCGACTGGTCGGTTTGAATCCGAACTTCACCAACCGCTACCCGCACGAGTTCTCCGGTGGGCAGCGGCAGCGCATCGGGATCGCCCGCGCGCTCGCCGTCAACCCGTCATTCATCGTCTGCGACGAGGCCGTGTCGGCGCTGGACGTGTCGATCGCCGCGCAGATCATCAACCTGCTGCAGGACCTCCAGCGCGAATTCCAGCTGACCTATCTGTTCATCGCCCACGACCTCGCCGTGGTCCGCCACCTGTCGGACCGGATCGCGGTCATGTACCTCGGGAAGGTGGTCGAGACCGCGGACCGCAACGACATCTACGACCGGCCCCAGCATCCGTACACGAAGGCGTTGCTGTCGTCGATCCCGGTGCCCGACCCCATCGTCGAGCGGGACCGCGCCCCGATCTCCTTGAAGGGCGAGATCCCGTCGCCGGTGAACCCGCCCTCAGGCTGCCGGTTCCACCCGCGGTGTCCGATCGCCCGAGTGCCGGGGATCTGCTCGGAGCAGGAGCCGCCGCTCGAGGCGCACGGCGCGCACGACCAGGTCGCGGCGTGCCACTTCGCGGGCCAGTTCTAGGGGTCGATAGTCCGGACTATCACCCTATGCCGGGGGCGCTGATCCGGCGATAGTCCGGACTAACGCGGGTTCGATCTAGGCCCGGTTTTTGACCTCGAGGATCCGGTAGCCCTTCTTCGCCTTCAGGCGCGTGGCCTCGAAGCCGTTCTCGATGAGCCATTTCTGGAGCGAGTCAGAGCCGAGATTGCGCTGCACGACGAGGTAGGCCGCCGCGCCCGGCTTGAGTCGCGGCAGCCAGCGCAGCAGCAGGTCGTGTAGGGGCTGCTTGCCGACCCGCACCGGCGGGTTGGAGTAGATCGCGTCGAACTGGAGGTCGGCCGGAACGTCATCCGGGAGCCGAACCTCGACGTTGGCGAGCTCGGCCGACTCGGCGTTGGCCTTCGTCAGCTCGAGCGCCCTCTCGTTGACGTCGACCGCCCAGGCCCTGGCGTTGGGCGCTCGCTTCGCCAGGGCGATGGCGATGGGCCCGTAGCCCGAGCCGAGGTCGAGGAGCTCGCCGTGATCTGGAGGCGGCGGGGCATAGTCGAGGAGCACCAGCGTGCCGAGGTCGACGGCCCGGGAGCCGAAGACCCCCCGGTCGGCCTGCAGGCGCAGGTCGATCTCGCCCGTTTTGAGGCGGACGGTGTGCGGCCGCGAGGGAACCGCCGGCCGAGCTTCGAAGTAATGGGATTTGGGTATACTCATCGTCTTGTCGCCCAGCCGGCCGTTGCCGCCTGGGAAGAAAACCGCCATTCGGAGGAACGTTTGCCGACCATCCAGCAGTTGGTTCGCCTTGGCCGCAAGGCGGCCCGAGCGAAGTCTAAGGCGCCGGCGCTCAGGGGCTCGCCCCAGCGGCGTGGCGTCTGCGTGCGCGTCTACACCCAGACCCCGAAGAAGCCGAACTCGGCGCTCCGGAAGGTCGCCCGCGTACGCCTGACGACCGGGATCGAGGTCACCGCCTACATCCCGGGCATCGGCCACAACCTGCAGGAGCACTCGGTCGTTCTCATCCGCGGCGGCCGCGTCAAGGATCTGCCCGGCGTGCGCTACCACATCATCCGGGGCACCCTCGACACGGCCGGCACCAAGAACCGCAAGAAGGCTCGCTCGAAGTACGGAGCCAAGCGGGAAAAGGGCAAGGCGGCGGCCTGATGCCTCGCCGCAACCGCCCCGTCAAGCGTGTCGTCGCGCCCGACCCTGTCTACCAGTCCGAGGCGATCGCCAAGTTCGTGAACGTGGTCATGAGCCGGGGCAAGCGCTCGACCGCGGAGAAGGTCGTCTACGACGCTCTCGCCCGCGCGTCCAAGCAAGCCAAGAAGGAGCCGCTGGAGGTCTTCGACCTCGCGCTCCGCAACGCCACGCCGCTGCTCGAGGTCAAGCCCCGGCGTGTCGGTGGCGCGACGTACCAGGTGCCGATCGAGATCCGGCCGGACCGCCGGCTGGCGCTGGCCCGGCGCTGGCTCGTCCGTTTCGCTCGGCAACGGGGCGGGAAGAGTATGTCCGAGAAGCTCGCATTCGAGATTCTCGACGCTGCGCAGAACACCGGCGGCGCGGTGAAGCGCAAAGAGGAGACCCACCGGATGGCCGAAAGCAACAAGGCTTTCTCGCACTTCCGGTACTAAGAGACATGAACGTGGCACTGAAGATGCAGGAGCGCCCGACCGCCATCGAGAAAGTCCGAAACATCGGGATCATGGCGCACATCGACGCGGGCAAGACGACGACGACCGAGCGGATCCTCTTCTACGCGGGCCGCATCCACAAGATGGGCGAGGTCCACGAGGGCGCCGCGACCATGGACTGGATGGTCCAGGAGAAGGAGCGGGGGATCACGATCACGTCCGCCGCCACCACGGCGCAGTGGCGCGATTACTCGATCAACATCATAGACACACCCGGACACGTGGACTTCACGGTCGAGGTGGAGCGGTCGCTGCGCGTGCTCGACGGGGCGGTCGCGGTCTTCGACGCCGTGGCCGGCGTGGAGCCGCAGTCCGAGACCGTCTGGCGCCAGGCGGACCGCTACGGCGTGCCGCGCATCGCCTTCATCAACAAGATGGACCGCATCGGCGCGGACTTCTATGGGTCGCTCGACTCGATCCGCACGCGCCTTGGCGCCCGCGCGGTTCCGATCCAGCTGCCGATCGGCTCGGAGTCGAACTTCCAGGGCTACGTCGACCTTCTGTCGCGCGAGGCCGTCCTCTACACGGACGACCTCGGCACCAAGTCGACCGAGTCGCTCGAGATCCCGGCCGAGATGCAGGACCTCGTTTCGAAGTACCGCCACGACCTGGTCGAAGCCGTCGCCGACTTCGACGACAACGTGATGCACAAGTACCTCGAGGAGCAGGACATCAGCGAGGAGGAGATCCGCGCGGGACTGCGTCGCGGAACCGTCGCGGGCGTGCTTGTGCCGGTGCTGTGCGGCGCCGCGCTGCGCAACCGCGGCGTGCAGCCGATCCTCGACGCCGTCGTCGACTACCTGCCGTCGCCCGCGGACGTTCCGGCGGTCGAGGGCAAGGACCCGAAGACGGGCGAGCTCCGTGTGCGCGAGCACGACGACAACGAGCCGTTCGCGGCGCTGGCCTTCAAGATCCAGATGGACCCACAGGGCGTCGGCAAGCTGACGTTCCTGCGCGTCTACTCCGGACGGCTGCGCGCGGGCACCAACGTGTTGAACGCCTCGACCGGCAAGCGCGAGCGCTTCGGCCGGATCCTGCGCATGCACGCCATCCGGCGTGAGGACGTCGACGAGGTGTTCACCGGGGACATCGTCGCTGCCGTGGGATTGAAGTCGACTACGACGGGCGACACGCTGTGCGACGAGTCGGCGCCGATTCTTCTCGAGTCGATCACGTTCCCGGAGCCCGTCATCTCCGTCGCGATCGAACCGAAGACCAAGGTCGATCAGGACAAGCTCGGCATCGCCCTGCAGCGCCTGTCGGAGGAAGACCCGACGTTCAAGGTCCACACCGACGACGAGACCGGCCAGACGATCATCGAAGGCATGGGCGAGCTGCACCTCGAGATCATCATCGACCGCCTGCTGCGCGAGTTCCGCGTCGACGCCAACCAGGGCAAGCCGCAGGTCGCCTACAAGGAGGCGATCCGGAAGCCCGCGCACGGCGTCGGGCGATTCATTCGCCAGACCGGTGGCAAGGGTCAGTTCGGGCACGCCGAGGTCGACGTCCGGCCGGGCGAGCGCGGCTCTGGATTCGTGTTCGAGGACAAGATCACGCAGGGACGCATCCCGCGCGAGTACATCCCGGCGGTCGAGAAGGGAATTCGCGAGGCGCTGCAGTCGGGCGTGGTCGGCGGCTACCCGGTGGTCGACATCACGGCGACGCTGGTCGACGGGTCGTATCACCCCGTCGACTCGTCCGAGATGGCCTTCCAGGTCGCCGGCTCGATGGCCGTGAAGGACGGCATCCACAAGGCGCAGCCCTATCTCCTCGAGCCGATCATGAAGGTCGACGTCGTCATGCCCGAGGAGTACCTGGGCGACGTGATGGGCGACCTCGCGTCGCGGCGCGGTCACATCCTGGGGATGGAAGGTCGCGGGACCTCGCAGAACGTCAGGGCGCACGTGCCCCTCGCGGAGATGTTCGGCTACGCCACCGAGCTTCGGTCGATGACCTCGGGGCGGGCGACCTATTCGATGGAGTTCAGTCATTACGCAGAGATGCCCGGCAATCTGGCCGAGGCGGTTGGTAAGCGAACGACAGGCAGGAGTAGTTAGGAGGAGACAGTGGCGAAGAAGAAGTTCGAGCGGACCAAGCCCCACCTGAACGTCGGAACCATCGGTCACATCGACCATGGCAAGACGACGTTGACTGCCGCCATCACCAAGGTGCTGGCAGACAAGGGCCTGGCCGAGTTCACACCTTTTGACAGGATCGACAAGGCGCCGGAGGAGAAGGCTCGCGGCATCACGATCTCGATCACGCACGTCGAGTACGAGACTGAGAAGCGCCACTACGCGCACGTGGACTGCCCGGGCCACCAGGACTACATCAAGAACATGATCACGGGCGCTGCCCAGATGGACGGCGCGATCCTCGTCGTGGCCGCCAATGACGGCGCCATGCCGCAGACGCGCGAGCACATCATCCTTGCGCGCCAGGTCAACGTTCCGTTCCTCGTCGTCGCGCTGAACAAGTGCGACATGGTGGACGACAAGGAGTTCATCGAGCTGGTCGAGCTCGACCTGCGCGAGCTGCTGAACCGCTACGAGTTCCCGGGTGACGACATCCCGATCGTGCGCGTGTCGGCGCTCAAGGCTCTCGAGGGCGACCCCGAATGGACGCCGAAGATCCTCGAGCTGATGAACGCAGTCGACACCTACATCCCGGAGCCGGAGCGCCCCGTCGACAAGCCGTTCCTGATGCCGATCGAGGACGTGTTCACGATCGAAGGTCGCGGTACCGTCACCACCGGTCGCGTCGAGCGCGGCAAGCTCAAGAGGAACGAGGAGATCGAGATCGTCGGCATCAAGCCGCAGAGCTCCAAGACCGTCGTCACCGGCATCGAGATGTTCCACAAGGACATGGACGAGTGCCAGGCGGGCGACAACGTCGGCACGCTGCTCCGCGGCGTCAAGCGCGAGGACGTCGTCCGTGGACAGGTGCTCGCGAAGCCCGGTACCATCACGCCGCACACCCAGTTCAAGGCTCAGGTCTACGTCCTGACCAAGGAAGAGGGTGGCCGGCACACGCCGTTCCTTACCGGTTACCGCCCGCAGTTCTACATGCGGACCACGGATGTGACCGGCGAGGTGAAGCTGCCCGAGGGCGTCGAAATGACCATGCCCGGCGACAACGTCGTCATGGAGATCACCCTGGGTGAGCCGATCGGTATCGAGCAGGGACTGCGGTTCGCCATCCGCGAAGGCGGCAAGACCGTCGGCGCGGGCGTGGTGACCGAGGTCGTCAAGTAACCGGACATTAATAAGGAAGAGGAGAAGGACTAACCGGCAGTGGCGCAGAAAATTCGGATCCGGCTCAAGGCATACGACCATCGTGTGCTGGACCAGGCGGCGGACAAGATCGTCGACACCGCCCGCCGCACGAACGCGCGCACTGCCGGCCCGATCCCGCTTCCGACCGAGATCTCCAAGCTCACCGTGATCCGCAGCCCGTTCATCGACAAGGATTCGCGTGAGCAGTTCGAGATGCGCACCCACAAGCGCATCGTCGACATCCTCGACCCCAACCCGCGTGTCGTCGACGCGCTCATGCGCTTGAGCCTTCCGGCCGGCGTCAGCATCGAGATCAAGAGCTGATGAAGGGCCTTCTCGCCAAGAAGCTGGGCATGACCCAGCTCTTCAACGAAGACGGCACGACGACGGCGGTGACCGTGCTCGAGGCCGGACCGTGCAAAGTCCTCGGGCTCCGCACGACGGACACTGACGGCTACAGCGCCGTCCGTCTCGCGTTCCTTCCGATCAAAGAGAACCGCATCACCGGCCCGCTGCTGGGCGTGTTCAAGAAGGCGAACCTCGAGCCGCATCGCCACGTGGTCGAGATCCGCAACTACGACGGAGTCGAAGCCGGCGCCGAGCTCACGGCTGAGATGTTCAAGGCCGGCGAGCTCGTCGACGTGACGAGCACCAGCAAGGGCAAGGGCTTCCAGGGTCTGGTCAAGCGACACAAGTTCTCGCGCGGCCCCGAGAGCCACGGATCGATGAACGTCCGTCAGCCCGGCGCGATCGGCGCGACCGACGCGGCGCGCGTCTTCAAGGGCGTGCGCATGTCCGGCCAGATGGGCAACGAGCGCACGACCGCGCGCGCCTACAAGGTGGTCCGGGTCGACGCCGAACGAAACCTGCTGATGGTCAAAGGCGGAGTGCCCGGAGCGAAGGGCGCGCTGGTGCTCGTCAAGGAATCGACGAAGAAGATCAAACCCAAGGGTCCGGCCGGCAAGCCGAACCCGAGGAAGGTCTGAGGCAGGGATGCCAGTGCAAGCGCCCTTCTACGACGCGCTCGGCGAGCGCAACGGCGAGGTCGACCTCCCGGACGCGATCTTCGCCGAGACGCCGAACGTCCCGGTGATGCACCAGGCCTATCTCCGACAGCTCGCGAACGCCCGCCAGGGCACGGCCAGCACCAAGACCCGCGCGACGGTGCGAGGGGGTGGCGCGAAGCCCTACCGCCAGAAAGGCACCGGCCGCGCGCGCCATGGCAGCACTCGCGAGCCGTCGATGAAAGGCGGCGCGAAAGTCTTCGGACCGAAGCCGCGCGACTACTCGCACAAGATGCCGAAGCAGATGCGGCGCCTCGCCCTTCGCAGCGCTCTCAGCCAGAAGGCCGTCGAGGAGAAGATCCGCGTGATCGAGAACTACGTCTTCGACGAGCCGAAGACGAGCCAGGCCGTCGAGCTCATGGCTGCGATCGGTTTCGATGGCACCGCGCTCGTCGTCCTACCGGCGCCGAACTACACCGTGAGCCGCTCGTTCGAGAACCTCGCCGGCGCCAAGATCGTGCTGGCGCGCAACCTCAACCTGAGGGATCTCTTCACCCACACGTACCTGCTCATCAGCAAGGACTGCATCGAGCTGCTCGAAGAGAACTTCGGCCCGAGAACCGACACGGATAAGAGGAACAAGTCCAATGGCGACTAAGGCCGCGAGCCAGATCGTGATCGGCCCGGTCATCACCGAGCGCACTTACCTGCTCTACACGCAGGGCCGGTACACGTTCAAAGTGCTGGCGACCGCCTCGAAGACCGAGATCAAGCACGCGCTCGAGGAGCAGTACGAGTCGCAAGGCATCCAGGTCAAGGACATCAACACCGTGACGATGCGGGGCAAGCAGCGACGCGCGTGGCGCCGGACCGGCGCGCGCAACATCGGCAAGACATCGGACTGGAAGAAGGCGATCGTGACGCTGGGCGAGGGCCAGAAGATCGAGGGCCTCTTCGGGAGCGTCTGAGCAGAATGCCCATCAGAAAGTTCAAGCCCACCAGCCCCGGACGGCGCTTCATGTCGATCTCGGGTTTCGACGAGATCACGGCCAAGAAGCCGGAGAAGACGCTGCTCGAGTCGCTTCCCACACACGCAGGGCGCAACAACCAGGGCCGCGTGACGACCCGTCACCAGGGCGGCGGCTACCGCAAGCTCTACCGCAAGATCGACTTCAAGCGCGACAAGCAGGGCGTGCCGGGCAAGGTCGCGACCATCGAGTACGACCCGAACCGCAGCGCGCGCATCGCGCTCGTCCACTACAAGGACGGCGAGAAGCGCTACATCCTCGCGCCGCTCGGACTGAAGGTCGGCGACCCGATCGAGTCCGGTCCGGACGCCGCGGTCCGCATCGGCAACGCGCTGCCGCTGCAGAACATCCCGGTCGGTTCGACCATCCACAACCTCGAGCTGACTCTGGGCCGCGGCGGTCAGCTCGTGAGAAGCGCCGGCGCGAGCGCGCAGCTCCTCGCCAAGGAAGGCGAGTACGCCGTCATCCGCATGCCGAGCGGTGAGCTGCGACGCGTGCACGTGCGCTGCCAGGCCACCATCGGCCAGGTCGGTAACATCGAGCACGAAAACGAGTCCGGCGGCAAGGCCGGCCGGAGCCGCTGGCTGGGCCAGCGCCCCGAGGTGCGCGGCTCGACGATGAACCCCCGCGACCACCCGCACGGCGGTGGCGAGGGCAAGACCGGAACCGGTGGCAACCCGAAGACCCCATGGGGCAAGCCCGCGCTCGGGTACCGCACGCGCAAGCCGAAGAAGGCGAGCGACAAGCTGATCATTCGCCGCCGCGAGAAGAAGAGGAGAAGCAAGTAGCGCGATCATGGCGCCGGTAATGCAAATCAGGACGGGAATCGAGAAATGGTCAGTTGTGACTTCGGTCGCGGCTGACGTGGCCTGGATGAACCAGGCCACGTGGCGCCATTGTCGCTTCGGCCCGAAATCCGCACCCCGACACCGCGATTTCGGGCCGGAAAAGGAAGGAGACAACTAAGAAGTGTCACGTTCGACCAAGAAGGGACCGTTCATCAGCAACGCGCTGAAGGACAAGATCGACAAGATGAACCAGACGCGCGACAAGAAGGTGAGTCGCACCTGGGCGCGCGCGTCCGTGATCTATCCCGACATGGTCGGGCACACGATCGCCGTGCACGACGGCCGCAAGCACGTGCCCGTCTTCATCAGCGAGAACATGGTCGGCCACCGGCTGGGTGAGTTCGCGCCCACGCGCCACTTCCGCGGACACGGCACGCACACCGAGAAGACCACGGCGGTCAAGGGCGCATAGAGGACGAATTGGCGACGATGGAAGTTACCGCGGTGCAGAGGTTCGTGCGAAGGACGCCTCGAAAGGCGCGCCTGGTCGCGGACTCGGTGAAGGGCATGAAGGTGACCGAGGCTCTCAACTACCTCGAGTTCTCGCCCAAGCACGCAGCCAAGGAGGTCGCGAAGGCGATCAAGTCCGCGGCCGCGAACGCCGAGCACAACTTCAACCTGAACCGCGACGACCTCGTCCTCAAGCAGCTGCTCATCGACGAAGGCCCGACGTACCGGCGCCGCCGTCCGGTGAGCCGCAGCATGGCGCACGAGTACTTCCACCGCACCTGCCACATCACGGCGGTCGTCGAGGACCAGCCTGAAGGAGCACGCAGCTAAGTTGGGTCACAAAGTTCATCCGAACGCGTTTCGTTTGGGGGTCTTCCGTCCGTGGGAGGCGAACTGGTTCGCCAACCCCAAGGACTACACGAAGATGCTGCACGAGGACCTCGAGATGCGCCGCGTCATCCTCGCGCGACTGCGCAACGCGGGCATCGCGAAGATCGAGACCGAGCGCAGCTCCAACGCGCAGCTGACCGTCACGATCCACACCGCCAAGCCCGGCATCGTCATCGGCAAGGGCGGCTCGTCGGTCGATCAGCTCCGCGAGGACCTCGAGAAGCGCTTCGGCAACCGCGTGCGCATCTCGATCCAGGAGATCAAGCAGCCCGAGCTCGACGCGCAGCTCGTCGCCGAGAACATCGCTTCGCAGATCGAGCGCCGTATCTCCTACAAGCGGGCGATGAAGCAGGCGATCCTGCGCACGATGCGTGCGGGCGCGAAGGGCATCCGCCTTTATGCCGGCGGGCGTTTGCGTGGAGCTGAGATGGCGCGCCGCGAGCAGGACCGCGAGGGTCGCGTCCCGCTGCACACGTTGCGCGCGGACATCGACTTCGGCCGCGCCACCGCCAAGACGACCTTCGGCGCGATCGGCATCAAGGTCTGGATCTACAAGGACCTGATCTCGCCCGCGCAGCGCCGGCTCGCGCCGCTGGCCGAGGATGGAGCGCCGATCGCCGAGCAGGTCGCGCCGCAGCCGGAGGTGGCCGCGGTCGCCGCCGAAACCACTGCGATGCCGAGCGCTGAGCCGCAACAGGCTCCCGCGCAGACCGCCGGCACTCCCAGACCGGCGCGCCGCCCGCGCACCGCGATTGCGCCGGCGCCGGCAGCGGCAAAGACGACGACAACGCCCCGGCCCAAGGCCGACGCCACCAAGAAACCCGCCGCCAAGAAGACAACAACCCGCGCCAAGAAGGCGGACAGCTGATGCTCATCCCCAAGCGCGTCAAGTACCGCAAGATGCACCGTGGCCGCCGCACCGGTATCGCCACGCGCGGCGCGACTGTCGCGTTCGGCGACTACGGGCTGCAGGCGATCGAAGCCGCGTGGATGTCGAACCGGCAGATCGAGGCCGCCCGCCGCGCCATGACCCGTCACGTCAAGCGCGGAGGCCAGATCTGGATCCGGGTGTTCCCCGACAAGTCCATCACCAAGAAGCCGGCCGAGACCCGCATGGGCTCCGGCAAGGGCAACCCAGAAGGTTGGGTCGCCGTGATCAAACCGGGTCGCGTCCTCTTCGAGATGGGCGGCGTGACGCCGCAGGTCGCGAAAGAGGCGATGAAGCTCGCCGCGGCCAAGCTGCCGATGAAGACTCGCATCATCGCCGCCGCCGACACGGGAGGTGGGCGATGAAGGTCGACGAGCTGAGGGTGCTGGAAGCCGACGAGCTGGGCATGCGCCTGCGCACCGCGC
>DASTIX010000131.1:0-9932 GCA_035717165.1 Candidatus Dormiibacterota bacterium | reverse complement strand
GGAAGCAGCCGAAAAGGCGGGTGCGGTCGTCGAGGCCAAGGCGAAGGCGGCCGTGCCGAGCGACGGCAACAAGAAGCAGTGGGCAAGCTGGACGGCCGATCAGCTTCGGCGCCTGCCTGACATCAAGTCCTACGGAGCCCTCAAGCTGCGCGAGCTGGCGGACAAGGGCCCGGCGGCCGCGAAGGGGATCTGGGCGACCGCGAAGGACGCCATGCACGACTACGCGGAGATGACCGTCGACGATCTGATCGCCCAATTTGGAACTGCCCAGCACTAAAAGCGGAAGACCCGCTAACGCGGGCCTTCCTAGGCTGGGGTGGGGGCGTGACTTCGAATTGAGTGGCCGCTTTACCGGCGGACGATATAGTAGCACGCTGATCAACGATCCACAACATATAGACAACTGGGGACAACTGCCATGAAGCTGCCTCTGCCGCTAGACATGGAGCCGATGCTTTCGGCCATCTCCGAGAACGGCATACCCAAGGGCGACCGCTGGGAGTACGAGCCGAAATGGGACGGCTTCCGGACGCTCGTCCTCCGCGACGGAGACGAGGTGGCGCTGATGAGCCGGGGCGGCAGGCCGATGACGCGCTACTTCCCCGAGATGCTGCCGCCTTTTCGGGCTCTCAAGCCGGCGAAATACGTTCTCGACGGCGAGCTCGTCGTCGTGGGTGCCAACGGACTCGACTTCGGCGCCCTGCAGCAGCGCGTCCATCCCGCCGAGTCCCGCGTCCACATGCTGAGCCAGGCGACGCCGGCATGGTTCATCGCCTTCGACATGCTTGCCGAAGGGGACGAGGATCTGCGGAAGCAACCGCTCGGCGACCGCCGAAAACGCCTCGAGAAGCTGCTGAAGGGAGTGAAGTCACCGATCTTCCTCACGCCATACACGCGCGACCCGAAAACGGCCGAGGAGTGGTTCGAGAAATTCGAGGGCGCCGGCCTCGACGGCGTCATCGCCAAATCGTGGGACGGCCCATACGTGCCGGGCAAGCGGATGTGGGTGAAGATCAAGCACCAGCGCACCGCCGACTGCGTTGTCATCGGATGGCGCAAGACGTCCGACGGCGCCACGCTGGGTGCGCTCCTGCTTGGGCTGTACGACACGAAAGGGACGATGCACTACGTCGGCCACACGTCATCGTTCAGCGCCGCCGAGCGCAAAGAGCTCATCGCGAAGCTCAAGCCTCTCCAGACGGAGATTCCCGAGGAGGAGTGGAAGGCGAATCCCGGCCGGATGCCCGGCGGACTCAGCCGCTGGTCGCGCGGCAAGGACACGGAATGGGTAGCTGTCAAACCGGTCCTGGTCTGCGAGGTGACGTACGACAAGCTCGAGGCGGGCGAGAGGTTCCGGCATGCGACCGGCTTTCTTCGCTGGCGCACCGACAAGAAGCCGAAGCAGTGCGGCTTCGACCAGATCGCGTCAGCGGCTCAGTTCGACGTCCGCGGAATCTTCGGGAGCAAGTAACAGAGGGCGCGCTCCGGGGCCGCCGGGGCCGTAGTAGCGCATCGCCGCGCGGCCGAGGCCCGTCACGGCGATCCAGTCGAAGCTCGCTCCGAGGCCCACGCCGATTCCGATCGGAATGACGCGCGCGGCAACCTTGGCGGTCCCGGTGGTCGCGAAGCGCATCAGGATGCGAGTGACAAAGCGACCGCCGCCGTGTCGCAGGAGAAGGTCGGGCACCTTGCGAAACGCCGCGATCGCCAGGCGTTCGCTCCCCGTCACGATCACGTCCTCGCGCAACTTCACCGCCCCGCTCGTGATGCCGACCACGACCAGTGCCTCGAGGACGCGCTCGTCGGAATCCGCGAGCTCGTGCCCGTACAGCATCGCTATCGCCAGGACAAGCTCGACCTCCTGCTCCAGCGCGTACAGCGACTGGCTCGTGATCGTTCCGATCGCCAGCACCGTGCCGAGACCAGGCGCGATCGCCACGGCGCCGCTCAAGGCGCCCGTCGCCGCAACCCGGCGCCGCGTGGAACGGATCAGCTCCCGGGCAAGTTGGTCAGAGGTATGGAGTGGATAGGCGGTGCGCAGCCCGGCGACGCGCGCTCGAATCGAAGCTTCGCGGCTGCCGACCGCAGTCGACAGCGATTTGACGATGAGCCGCACCTGCGGAGGGAGGTGGTCCAGGTCCAAGGCTGTGAAGCCTACCGTACTGTCACTGGCGCGACCGAGTCGCATCTTTTCCGGGCCCATCTGTATTGCTAGTTGCGACTCAGTCGCGATAACGGGTAGGCTGCCTTTGATGGCATACCGGCACCGCGTTGCTGGATTTTTCGGCGCCGTCGGCTTTCTCCATCTCGCCGGCTGGGGGCTGCTGCTCACCTACGCCGCGAATCACCCGGGCTTTCTCGCCCTCGGTGGGCTCGCCTACACATTCGGCCTGCGGCACGCCTTCGACGCCGACCACATCTCGGCGATCGACAACACCACCAGAAAGCTGCTCCAGAACGGCAAGAGGCCGGCCGGGGTCGGCTTCTTCTTCTCCGTCGGTCACTCGACCGTGGTGCTGTTGATCGCCGTTGCGCTGGGCCTCGCCGTCAGGTGGATCGTCCAGGGCGTCGTTGCCGACAACGGCCACCTGCGCAGCCTCGGGGGCGCGGTCGGGACGCTCGTTTCCGGCGGCTTTCTCGTCGCCATCGGAATCTTCAACCTTCTGATCCTGCTGGACATCGTCCGCGTCTACCGCCGCATGCGGCGCGGTGAGTACGACCGGGACGGCCTAGAGCACGAGCTGATCGCGGGTGGGCTGATGACGAGGCTCTTCGGCCGGGTCTTCCGGCTCGTCGACAAGAGCTGGCACATGTATCCAATTGGCTTCCTGTTCGGGCTCGGCTTCGACACCGCCTCCGAAGTCGCGCTGCTCGCGATCTCCGCGGGCGCGGCGGCGCAGGGCCTTCCGTTCGCGGCGGTCATCTCCCTGCCGCTCATCTTTGCCGCGGGCATGTCGCTCATGGACACCGCCGACGGCGCGTTCATGGCGCACGCGTACTCCTGGGCTTTCGCAAGCCCGATCCGCAAGGTCTTCTACAACCTGACGGTGACGTCGCTCTCGGTGTTCATCGCGCTGTTTGTCGGAATCGTCGAGCTGGCGCAGATCCTGATCCAGATGCTCGGCCTGCATGGGCCGGTGTTCGATTCGATCGCCCAGTTCGACTTCATCGGCAAGGCCGGCTACTTGATCGTCGGCGCGTTCGTGCTGACGTGGGTGGCGGCTTTCCTGATCTACAAAGTCCGCCGGATCGACGAGCGGTGGAGCGCTGCGATCGACAAGGTCGCCTAGTTTCGATCGTCGGGCGACACGGCGATCGCGCCCTCTTCGATCAGGTCGGCGCAGAGCTCTTCTGACCCGCCGACCAGCGTGTAGTCGAGGTCGATCTCGTTCGCGACGCACCACGCCCGGTCATCGGGCCACCACAGGTTCGGGCCGTCATGCCAGCCGTCGCCCTGTTGCACACGTCCCGTGAATAAGAGGTAGTCGCGGTGGGGGAGGTGAACGCGGCTCTCCGACAGTGTCGGCTTCGGCGGTGGAGGCGGTGGCCGGCGCTCCGACTCCGGCACGTCGGCGGCCCAGAAAGAATACTGGTGGCTGACCGCAGGCGGGCCGTGCAGCTCGCCGTATCCATCCCACAGGCAGAACCAACACCGATTCGGAGTTGCCGTGTGACGGCGAAGGATGTCCTCCAGCTCGACGTGCGGAGTCAGCCGGACGTAGCTCTCGAAGCCAGTTGGAATCACGGATCCGACCTTCGCGTCGGCGAACGAAAGCAGCCGCGGGCCGATCCAATCGGCCGCGGCCACCAGGTCACTCGGCACTACGTCTTGCCAGCCCATCGGCCCTCGCAGCAGTTTCGCGCACGGCATAAGCTGACCGCGGGATGAGCGACGACGGCGCGCTGATCGACTTCTATCCATACCGCGATCGTTTCAAGACCTACCACCGCCTCGAGCCCGACGGTCGTGACCGCGCCGGCATCCTCGAAGAGCTCGCGACCATGGCCGCCGAAGAGGACCGCATCGGGGACGCCGGTCGAGTGTCGGGCTCGATCTACCATGGCGACCACGACCACTACGCCTTCCTAACCGAGGCATTTCGGCTCTTCGCGCACGCCAACGTCCTGCAGCGGGACATGTATCCCAGCGCCACGAAGCTCGAGGGAGAGATCGTCGCCATGACCGCGTCGATGCTGCATGGCGACGCGCCGGTCTGCGGCGTGGTGACCTTCGGCGGCACCGAAAGCCTGATCAATCCGATGCTCGTTTATCGCGACCGCGCGCGAGCGGAGAAGAGCATCACCGAGCCGGAGGTCATCGTCCCCGTCACGGCGCACGTCGCGCTGCACAAGGCCGCGCATCTGCTCGGGATCAAGATGCTGCGGGCGCCCCTGGCCGCTGACTGGCGAGTCGACGTCGATTGGGTTCGGCGTCACGTCAATCGCAACACGGTCGCGCTCGTCGGTTCTGCGCCCAATTACGCGCACGGCCTCATCGATCCGATCGAAGAGCTGGCGGCCATGGCGCAGGAGAACGACCTCGGCCTGCACGTCGACGGGTGCCTCGGTGGATTCATCCTGCCGTGGGGCGAGCGCCTCGGCTACGCGATTCCGAGGTTCGACTTCCGCATCCCGGGCGTTACGTCGATCTCCGCCGACACGCACAAGTACGGCTACGCGTTGAAGGGCACGAGCGTCCTTCTGTATCGCACTCCGGAACTGAGGCGCTACCAGTACTTCAACTACCCCGACTGGCCTGGAGGCATCTACATGTCGCCCGGCCTGTCAGGCAGCCGTTCGGGCGGGGTCGTCGCCGCCACGTGGGCGGCGATGGTGAGCCTCGGCGAGAAGGGCTACATGGAAATTGCGGCCGGCATCTTCGAGACAGCCGCGAAGATCCGCGACGGCATCGCCTCGATCCCCGAGCTCGAGGTGATCGGCGATCCGACGTTTCTCGTTGCGTTTCGCGCGCGCGAGCTGAACGTCTTTCACGTCAACGATTTCCTGATCGCGCGCGGATGGAGGCTCAACGCCTTGCACCTTCCGCCGGCGCTGCACTTCTGCGTGACGCGGCCGAATACCGCTCCCGGCGTGGCCGAGGCGTTCGTCGCCGACCTGCGCGACGCCGTCGAGTACGCCAGGCATCCATCGCGAGACGAGCCGAAGAGCGGCGCTCTGTACGGACTCGGCGGAACGCCGTCGGGCAACGAAGCGCTGTCGATGCTGTTCGACGCCGCGCTCGACGCCATGTACGAGGTGGCTCCGAGCGGCGCGGGTGGCTGAGCCCTGGATCCTCGCGCTCGACCTGGGAACGACCGATCTCAAGGTCGGCGCGATGTCGATGGGCGGCGAACTGCTCGTGCAGACTCACCGGCCGATCCGCACGCACCACACGCCGGGAGGCGGTGCCGAGCAGGACCCCGCCGAGTGGTGGGAGCTGGTGCGGTCGGCCGTCTGCGCCCTGGTCGAATCGAAAGGCGTCTCCGGCGACGACGTGGTGGGCGTCGGCATCACAGGCGAGTACGCGTCTACCGTCCCCGTCGGAAGCGACGGCCGGCCGGCCGGCCGCTGCATCCTCTGGCAGGACACGCGCGGGGCCGCCTTCTCGGCCCAGGCGATGGGCGGGCCGGTGGCGGTATTCGGCTATTCGCCGGCGAACATCGTTCGCTGGATCCAGATCACCGGTGGGGCGCCCTCGACGCGAGGCGCCGACCCCTTGAATCACGAGCTGTATCTGCGCAATCGCGAACCGGAGGTGTACGCGAACACCAGGTACCTCATGGAACCGGTCGATTACCTCGGGCTTCGCCTGACGGGACGCGCCGCGGCGACACCCGCCTCGATGTTTGCGTCGTGGCTTACCGACAATCGCCCTGGCGCCTCGACGGCCTACGTTCCGGAGTTGGTCCGGCGCGGGCACCGCGATGCCGGCCGGCTACCCGAGCTGCTCCCAACAGGGACCGTCCTCGGTTCTGTACAGAGGGACGTGGCGGCTGAGCTCGGCATCGCACCGGTGCCGGTGGTCGCCGGTGTAACCGATGTCCACGCGGCATTTCTCGGCTCGGGCGCGGTCGAGCCCTACCACGCGAACATCACGGTCGGAACCACGTGCTGGATCACGTGTGAGGTGCCTTTCAAGAAGACCGACCTCTTCCACCAGGTCGCCTCGATTCCCGGGCTTCGGCCGAATCGGTATCTGGTCGTAAACAATCAGGAGACGGCCGGACTGTGCCTGCAGTGGATTCGCGACTCTGTTGTTCAGCGCGACTATGACGACCTGATCGCGCTGGCCGCCACAGCGCCCGCGGGTTCTGACGGTGTGATGTTCACGCCATGGCTCACCGGCGAACGCACACCGGTCGAAGATCGGACGCTGCGCGCCGCCTTTTTGAATCTCTCGGTCCGGACTGGGCAGGCGCAGATGGTCCGGTCGGTGCTCGAAGGAGTTGCCTTCAACGCTCGTTGGCTGCTGGACGCCGTTGACTCCTTCGCCGGCCGCCGCATCGCCCAACTGCGCATCCAGGGCGGGTGCGCGCGGTCGGACCTGTGGTGCCAGATCTTCGCTGACATCCTCAACCGCAAGATCGAGCAAGTCGCCGAGCCCACGTTTCACAGCCTGCGCGGCGCCGGTCTCTTCGCGGCCGTCAGCCTGGGACGGCTCTCGATCGACGACCTGCCCGGGCTGATCCGCGTTGCCAGAACCTTCGAACCGTCACCGAACACGCGTCAAACCTATATGCGCATGTACTCCGAGTTCAAGCGGCTGTACGGCCGCCTCCACGGGACTTATGCCCGGCTCAATGGACGAACGGGTGCGTCATGACGACTGACCTCGCTGTCGCGGCACGTCTGCCGACGCTGCGGTGGGCGGTGCTCGGGGCATACGCAGTGCTTGCGGCGTGCACGCAGCTGTTGTGGCTCACATTCGCCGCGGTGGACACGAGGAGTGCGGCGGCGATGCACGTAAGCGTCGGTCTTGTGGGCGACCTTGCGGCGGTTTTCCCATTCGTGTACATCGTCCTGGCGCTTCCGACCGGTCGCTGGCTCGACGCGCGGTTTGCCCAGGCGCTCGGGGCGGGCGCGCTTCTCACGGGCGCGGGAGCATTGATCAGGGTCGTCGCGCCGGAGTCATTTGCGTGGCAGATGGCCGGGCAGGTAGTCATCTCGACCGGCCAGCCGCTCGTGCTGAACAGCATCAACAAGATCGCCGCGCACTACTTCGCACCGCAAGAACGCGCGACCGCCATCTCCATCGGAACGGCGGCGCTTTTCGTGGGGATCCTCGCCTCCGTCCTCATGGCCGGACCGCTGTTCGACGCCGGAGGGTTGCGGCTGCTGCTCTGGGTGCAGGCGATCCCGTCGGTCGTGATCGCATTGGTGATGGTGATCGCCCTGCGGACGCCGCCGTTCTATCCCGAGGATCCTTCGGCGGCGGTGAGCTTGCGCTGGCTGGTCCACGACCGGTTCATGTGGACACTGGCGGCGCTTGTCTTCATCGGCATGGGCACCTACAACGCCGTGGCGACGTGGCTGCAGCCGATCCTTGCGTCGTTCAACGAAGGCGATGCGGCCGGCGGGCTGATCGCAGCGCTCACCTTCGCCGGTGTACTGGGGGCGGCTGTCCTGCCGACGGCGGCGGCCCACACCGGGCGGCGCCGGCTGGTCCTGATCGTTGCGCTCATCGTCGCGGCTGCCGCCTTCGTTGCGATTGCGGCGATCCACAACGTCGTATGGCTGGGGATCTGGATGTTCGCGACCGGCTTCTTCCTGCTCGCCGCGCTGCCGGTGGTCCTGGACTGGTCCGGCGTCCACGCCGGTGCCGAGCGCCAGGGAGCGGCAGTCGGTTTCCTCATGATGGCCGGCAACCTCGGTGGGCTGATCCTGGTGCTCATCCTGCAGCCTGTGATCGACAACCCCTACTTGTCGCTCGGGATACTCTCGGTGATCGCGCTGCTCGGCTTGCCCATAGTGATGCGACTTCCGGCGCGCACCTCTCGCGAATAGACGATCACACCGCTACGGCGGCTGACCTCCCGACCAAGCGGACAAGGATCGAGGACGCCGCAATCGACACGACGACAGCCGTCACGAGGCCGGCGTCGATGTCCCGCGTGATGAAGCCGGCGGCCAACGCCAGAGCGGCGAGCACATAGCTGAACTCACCGACCTGACCGAGGCCGATCGCGACCTGAAGGGGCCGAGCCTGCATCTTCGCCCACCGGATCCCCAGCCAGATCGGCAGGGACTTGAACACGACGACCATGAGCAGGAACGCCAGCAGCCAGGGCATCGCGTCCAGCAGCCTCGCCGGATCGATGGAGCTTCCAAGCGCAACAAAGAACATCACCGCAAAGACGTCACGGAACGGCAACAGACGCTGGCGAGCTTCGGCCGCAACGGGACTCTCGGTGATCACGAGGCCCGCTACGAAGGCTGCCAGGGCGAGCGGGACGCCGAAGTAGCGCGCCCCGACACCCGCGACGAGGAGACCGCCCGCAACTGAGACCAGGAGAAACAGGTCGTGCTCGGCCTGCAGGCGCGTCAACAGCCACGGCAGGGCGAACGCCGCGGCAGCTGCGAGACCCATGAACGCGCCAACGCCAACGATCGCGCCGAACCCGGGACGACCACCGACACCGAGCACGACCACCAGCACCAACGCGGCGCTGACACCGACGAGGTCCTGAACAACGCTCCAGCTCAACATCACGTGGTCGGTGGCGGCATCTGTTGTGCGCCGCCGGCTGCGCGTGATGTTGACGACCACGACGCTCGAAGACATCGCGATCGAAAGCCCGATCATCGCGGCGCCGGCGAGAGGGATATGAAGCGCAACCAATGCCGCGGCGCTCAGAACCGACGTGAGAAGGACTTGGAAGGGCGCAACCAACAGGAGCTTGCGTGCCTCACGCGCGAGCCGGATGGGGTTGATCTCGATGCCGACCTCGAAAAGGAGCAAGACCACGCCTATGTCGGCGAGAACCGCAAGCTGCTCGCGGTTCGCGACGTAGCCGGGGGTGAAGGGAGACACGATTATGCCGACCACGAGGTAGCCGATTACAGCCGGCAAGCCGACCTTTCGCGCACCCCATCCAGCGAGCGCTGCGAGGAATAGAAGAAGACCCAGCTCGAGAATCGCCGGCGCGGTGTGCTCCACTGCCCGGAGAATAGGCGACGCATGCAGCGCTTGAACTGGAAGCCGGCGCAGGCGCCGCGACGAGTGGCGATCGAAGGTAAGACAGTCCGGCTGGAGCCGCTGGAAGCCTCACGTCATGCGGACGACCTGTTCAAGAACACCGCCGGCGCGGATTCGACGTGGGGCTACCTCGCCTATGGCCCGTTTCCGAGCCGCGACGAATTCACGAAATGGCTCGAGACTCGAGCACCTCTGGACGATCCGCTGACGTTCACGATCATCGACCGCGCAGCGGGCGAAGCCCGGGGCCTGGAGAGCCTCATGCGGATCGATGCGCCGAACGGCGTCATCGAGATCGGGCACATCTGGCTCTCGCCGCGATTGCAGCGGACGCGACAGGCGACGGAGGCGATCTATCTCCTGTCGCGCTACGTCTTCGACGACCTCGGCTACCGGCGGTACGAGTGGAAGTGCGATTCGCTCAACCAACCGTCGCGTCGAGCAGCCGAACGGTACGGCTTCGTGTTCGAGGGAATCTTCCGGCAGCACATGGTCGTCAAGGACCGCAATCGCGACACCGCCTGGTACTCGATCCTCGACGGCGAGTGGCCATCGTGCCGCGCGGCATTCGAGGCATGGCTCGCGGATGACAATTTCGACGCTGCCGGTCAGCAGAAACGCTCGCTCGCGGAGCTTCGTCGAGGAATAGAAGCGCACGAAGTCCGATAGTCGCTAAGCAGTGGCAAGCAGGGAGGACGATGTCACTGCCGCGCTCGAGCACGGTCAAACCATCGAC
>DASTIX010000130.1:0-2795 GCA_035717165.1 Candidatus Dormiibacterota bacterium | reverse complement strand
CGCAACCCCGAGCCGATGCTCGACTCGGAAACGACAACTGCGGTACCGATGTCCGCGGTGTTCTTGACATGCGTGCCTCCGCATAGCTCGCAAGTCCAGTCGCCGAAGCACACGACGCGCACGACATCGCCGTACTTCTCCTCGAAGAGATGCATGGCACCCTCCGCGACCGCTTCTTTGTACGGCTTCTGGCTTTCGTGAAACGGCAGCCCTTCGCGCACTTTCTCGTTGATGCGGCGATTGATGCGCGCGAGCTCGTCCCTGGTGATGGCGCGATTGAGCGGAATGTCGAACGTCGTGTGATCCGGCCCGACCCACGACCCCTTCTGCACGACCTGTTCGCCGAGCGTTTCGCGCAGCGCCTTGTGCAGGAGGTGTGTCGCGGAGTGGTGGCGCATGATCTGCCGCCGTCGCTTTTCGTCAACGGACCCATTCGCCTTCTGCCCGACAACGATCTCACCGGTCACAACCGTGCCGATGTGCGCCAGCGCATTCTGCGTCGGCTTTTGCGTGTCGTCGACGCGTACCCGCCCGCTCGGTGTGGTGATGAAACCCGTATCTCCGATCTGGCCACCGGACTCGCCGTAGAACGGACTCTTGTCGAGAAACACCTCGACCTCATCACCTTCGCGTGCGGTATCGACCGGCGATCCTTCGCGTCGAATCGCTGAAACCTCGCTTTCGGTCGAAAGCTCGTGGTAGCCGGTGAACTGCGATCTCGGAAGGTCTTTGACCTGAGCCAGCGCCTGGGGCAGATTGCGACGCGAGCGTTCGCGCTGCAACGTCATCTCGCCTTTGAAACCTTCCTCATCGATGTGCAGGCCGCGCTCGGTCGCCAACTCATTCGTGAGCTCGAGCGGGAAGCCGAACGTGTCGTGCAAGCGAAATGCGTCTGCTCCCGAAACAGTCTTGCCTCCACGCGAGGCGACCTTTTCGAACTGCACCATGCCTTCATCGAGCGTGCGCGCGAATCGGTCGGCTTCGGCATCGATGGTCGTGACGATGAAACCCTCGCGATCACGAAGCTCGCCGTAGTGCTCACCGTATATCGCAACCGCGCGCCTTGCGCCGTCTGAAAGCTTTGCCGTCAGGCTCATCTTCCGGCCATGCAGCGCTGCGCGCCGGATGAGGCGGCGCAGCACGTAGCCACGACCTTCGTTCGACGGCACGACTCCGTCCGAGATGCAGAACGTGATCGCTCGGACATGGTCCGCAACGATCCGTTCGGAAAGTGTCGCGGGCTTTTGGCTGTACTCGCGCACGAAGTCGACGAGCGGCGACAGCAGGTCGGTCTCGAAGACGTTGTCCTTGCCCTGGAGGATGAAGCTGATGCGGTCAAGGCCCATGCCGGTGTCGATGGCCGGTTTCGCGAGCGGGACCAATACACCGTCCGCGACGCCGCGTTGAATAGACTCCGCGGTCGAGGGCGGCCCGCTGAGGTCGCCTCGCTGGTCGTACTGCGGAAACACGAGGTTCCAGAACTCGGTGAAGCGTGCGCAGTGATCGGGGTGGCAGTCGGGCTGACCACAACCAAACTCGCGGCCGCGGTCCCACCAGATCTCGGAATCCGGACCGGACGGACCCCGTCCGAGTCCCCACCAGTTGTCACCCAGCCGCGTCACGTGCTCTGCGGGGATTTGCGTCTTCGTCGTCCAGATCTCGAACGCCTGGTCATCCGACGGATGTACGGTCACGCGCAGGCGATCGACGGGCATGCCGAAACCTTTGGTCACCAGGTCCCACGCCAGCGGAATCGCGGTCTCCTTGAAGTAGTCGCCGGTGGGCGCGAAGTTGCCGAGCATCTCGAGAAAGGTGCAGTGCCGCTCGGTCCTCCCCACCTCCTCGATGTCGCCGGTGCGCAGGCATTTTTGGGCGCTCGCGAGCCGGGGCGCGGGCGGATTGCTCAAGCCCAGGTAGTAGGGCTGAAGCGGCTGCATTCCGGCAGAGATGAAGAGCGTGCTCGGGTCGCCGTGTGGCACAAGCGGTGCGCTGGGCAGGACCAGATGCTCCCGACTCTGGAAATGCTCTAGAAAGCGTCGGCGGATCTCATTCCCGGTCACGGGGTGAACTGAGTTTAGGGGGCGAGCCTTTCCAGCCGCCAACCGCTCCGTCCGCGCGCGACGTAGCGGAGGCGATCGTGCAGCCTGTCGTCGCGGTTCTCCCAGAACTCGATCCAGCGGGGCCTGACCGCGTAGCCGCCCCAGGTTCGCGGCAGCGGGACCTCGTCCGGATGTCTCGCCGCGAGCTCGAGCACCCGCTTCTCGAGCACCTCGCGCGAGCGCACTACGCGGCTCTGCGGTGAGGCGAGCGCGGACAGCTGCGCTCCGCGCGGCCGCGTGTGGAAATAGCCGGACGATGCTTCGCGCGACACCTTGCGCGCCGTCCCATAGACGCGGACCTGATGACGCGTCGGTGCCCAGTAGAAGACGAGAGCGACGCGCCGGTCGTGGCCGATGTCGAGGCCTTTGCGGCTGTCGTAGTTCGTGTAGAAGACGAAACTCCCATCCTCCAGACCCTTGAACAGGACCATTCGTGCCGAGACGCCATCCTCGCCGGAGGTGGCAAGAGTCATCGCTTCCGGTTGCGGCGCGCCGGCCTGACGCGCCTCGCGAAACCACCGCGTGAACAGCTCGAACGGATCGCTCGGCGCCTCTTCCTCTAATAGAGGCACTTAACCGGCGGACTCCTGAGGAACGTATTTGCGCAGCTGCTCGAGGGCTGCGCGCTGCAAGCGCGAGACGTGCATCTGGCTGATGCCGAGGCGCTTGGCGATCTCGGACTGCGACATCTGCTCG
>DASTIX010000129.1:0-8501 GCA_035717165.1 Candidatus Dormiibacterota bacterium | reverse complement strand
CGCGGTGCGATTTCTGGTCTTCGAGAAGGACTACGAGGGTTTCCGCGCGTCCCTCGAGAGGGCGGGCTTCCTCAAGCCGGACGCACCCGTGGGGACGGACGTCGTCGTCGATCGGTTCGGCCAGTTCTACGGCACCGTCCTGCAGGACGCGCCGATGACGATCACGCCCGAGTATGCGAGCGCGATCGTGCGCCGATTCTTCGACGCCCGAGGCCCGCTCGCGCCCTATTCGGACGTGCCGCGCGAGTACGTGATCATGCAGAGGATCAACCTCGGCCTCTACGCGCTGCTCGGCAGCCTGCGCGCGACCGCCAACTGGCGGAGGATCGCCGAGGAGATCTGGCCGTTCCGCAACGGGCCGCCGAGCACCCCGATCGGGGAGGCCGAAGCGCGCTGGGAGGCTACGCGGGCCGCGCCATCGCGAGCGCCTGCTCGCGCGTGACCTTCATGTTGTGCGCCTCGCGTCCGTGACGCTGGACGAGCGGCACGAGTTTCTCCTCTGTGCCGCGCGCCTCGAAACCGCAGTCACACCGGACGACGAGCTCGACGCCGGACCGCTTCGTTGGGGCCATCCTCGCCTCCTTACCACTTGTTCCAGCCGGGTTCGCTCCAGATTCTGACCTCTGGCTCGCCCTCGAACATACGCCCGAAGAACTCCTGGATCTGGGGGCTGCCGGCGAACGCCATGGCTTGCTCCGCCGATTGCCAGACATCGATGCCAAGGAACTGGCGGTCGTCGTGCGGGTCGAGGTACACGGCATGTGAGAGGTCGCCTGCCTGCCGGGCCATGTCCTTGGTCGCACCGGTCACCTCGTCGTGGATCTTGCGTATCGTCGCCGCGTCGGCCTTCAGCCGGGCTCGGATCGTGATCGTCACCGCCATTGCTTCGCCTCCTGGTTGGAATGGCCGCCACACTAGAAATCCGGCTTTGGCAAAACCTTGGCGTCCGGGTCTGCGCGTCTACCTGATGGGAGAGGTATGCCTCGTCCTGGGCGACCGCGTCGTCACCGCGGATCAGCTTCCAGGCCGGCAGGGGCGGCTCACCGCCGCCCTCTTGCTTAGCGAGCGGAGCCAGCCCACCCCTCGCGATCAGCTCGCCGAGGTGCTCTGGCCGGACACGCCGCCGCAACACTTCGACGTGGCTCTCAGCGCGATCGCCAGCAAGCTTCGGATGATCCTGGAGCGCCTCGGCCTCGGCCGAAACGCTTTGAGTACGGCGTCGGGCTGCTACCGAATCGTTCTGCCGGAACGAACCTGGATCGACGTCGAGGCGGCCATGGAGGGGGTCCACCTCGCCGAAGGCGCACTTCTCGCGGGCCGGCCGGCCGACGCCTACGGACACGCTGTCGTCGCCGCGGCGATCCTCCGCCGGCCCTTCCTGCCTGGGATCGAAGGCGCATGGGTTGAAGGCCGGCGCGAGGTCCTGCGCACAGCCCATCTGCGCGCCCTCGACTGCCTTGCCCAGATACACGAATGGAACGGTGAGCACCCCCTCGCGCTCCGCGCGGCCGGCGAGGCGGTCGAGATCGAGCCGTATCGCGAAAGCGGACACCGCCGGCTTATGCACCTTCACGACGAGGCGGGCGACCGGGCCGAGGCGCTTCGCGTGTACACGCGCCTGGCGGAGCTCCTGGAGCGAGACCTCGCCACCGAACCGGCCACAGAGACGCGCGCTCTTCGCGACTCCCTCGCAGACCCGAGCACGAAAAGCCGAAAAGTGGTAAAGCATTGAGTAGCTGACAGCCTCGTAAGGGCTGATTTGGGGGGATGTGAATATGGCTGGGTCTGCTCGCGCGTCCGTTCTTGATGCCATGCCGCCGGACGAACGGCGGCGAAACATGATCAAGGCGGTGGTGGCGTCCACCGTCGGAACCTCGATCGAGTGGTACGACTACTTCCTGTTCGGCACGGCGGGCGCGCTCGTGTTCGCCAAGCTGTTCTTCCCGAAGTCGGACCAGCTCGCGGGAACGCTGAACGTCTACGTCATCTTCTTCGCCGGCTTCCTCGCGCGTCCCATCGGTGCATGGATCTTCGGTACCTACGGGGACCGCATCGGCCGCAAGGCCACGCTCATCGCGACCCTCGTGACGATGGGGGCCGCGACTTTCTTGATCGGCTTGATGCCGACGTACTCGACGCTTGGCATCTGGGCGGCCGTGATCCTCGTCGCGCTTCGGCTCCTCCAGGGCATCGGCGTCGGAGGGGAATGGGGCGGCTCCGTGCTGATGGCCATGGAGTGGGGCAGCCAGAAACGGAAAGGCTGGCTCGGAAGCTGGCCGCAATTCGGGGTGCCGATCGGCCTCGTGCTTTCGAACGGAATCGTCGCCGCCACCGTGACGCTGGCAGGCACCGCGGCTTTCGAGTCGTGGGCCTGGCGCATCCCGTTCCTTCTGAGCATCATCCTGGTCGGGATCGGCCTCTACATCCGTCTCGGGATCCTGGAGACGCCGGTCTTCCAGGCGATCGTCGCGGAGAACCGTGTCGAACAGGCGCCGGTCCGAGAAGTGGTCGCGCGCAACTGGGGAGAGATCGTCCTCAGCGCGCTGCTGCGGATGCCCGAGCAGGCGCCGTTCTACATCTTCACCGTCTTCGTGTTCACCTTCGGCGCCGTCGCGGCTCACCAGAGCAAGCCTTTCCTGACGTGGGCGGTGAGTGTCGCCGGCCTGATCTCGTTCATCAGCATCCCGCTCTTCGGCTGGCTGTCGGACAAGGTCGGCCGCAAGACCGTTTATCTGGCCGGGATCGTCGTGATGGCGATCTGGGGCTACATCTACTTCGGGCTCTTCGCCGCCGGAGCGGCGGTGGCGGTCTTCATCGTGATCGCGCTGTCGCTGATCCCGCATGACATGCAGTACGGACCCCAAGCCTCCCTCATCGCGGAGAGCTTTACCGGACGCTTGCGGTACAGCGGCGCGTCGCTCGGCTATCAGCTCGCGTCGATCTTCGCGGGCGGCCCGGCCCCATACATCGCGACGGGGCTGTGGGCCGGAAAGTTCGACATCCTCGGCCTGAAGTTCGCGTCGCCGTTTCCGGCCAAGGAGCCATACGTGATCAGCTCCTACATTCTGCTTTGCTGCGTGATCGGCTTCATCGCCACGCTGGCCTTGAAGAACCGCCAGGCGTACGACCACACGCAGGAGTACGAGATGCAGGAGGTCCAAGAACCCGCCGGCGCACGGCGGATCGCGCCCGGCTAACGATCTTCGTGACGGAGGCGCCGGGTGTGCTCCGGCGCCTCCGCGTTACCGCAGTGAAGCGATGCGAGCCCTCACGGTGGTCAACCTCGTCCTCTGGGTCGTCCTCTTCATCGGGTGGGTGGCGTACACGCTCCTGGTCGGACCGATGGACCCGGCAGTGAACGAGGTGCGTTGGATCCTCGGCGTCACCGCGTGCCTGCAGCTCGCGCTGTTCGGGTTGCGGATCGCGAGGCACCGGCCGGTTCTCGGCTAGATTGTCGGCATAGCCGACAATTCGCACCGCCTCGTCCTGCTCTTCGACGGAACTTGAGGCGTTTGCACGCGCGTGGCGCATTGGGTGCGCCGGCGCGACCGGGCCGGCCGTGTGCTGGCCGTCGCCTCGCAGAGCACGGGTGCGCTGGAGCGCTATGGCATCAGCCGCGACCAGGCCGATCGCGCCGCCTGGACGATCGACGCGGCCGGCAATCGCCTCGAAGGCGCCGCCGCGCTCAACCGCGTGTTCGACGAGCTGGGCGGCGGATGGAGGCTGATCGCGCTGCCCTACCGCGTGCGCCCGATCGCGGCGGTCGAGGAAGCCGCGTACCGCTGGTTCGCGCCGCGTCGCTCACGCTTTCACCGTTTTGGCGTCACCCCCGAATGCGATGAATGACCTGATTGCGCCCGAGCATCTGATCGCGCTTGTCATCATCGCCATCGCGGTCGTTGCGCTCGTCGTCGCGGCGCGCGTTTCACCCGGTCCGTGGCTGAAGGTGCTCGCGCTCGTTCTCGTCGTCGACGAGGTGAGCTGGTGGGTGTACCTGCTCGCCGGTGGAGTTCCTGGTAGCCGGCTCGCGCAGTCGCTGCCCCTTCAGCTCTGCGACGTCGCGATCTTCATCGCGGCGGCGGCGCTGTGGACGCGCAACCAGCTGCTGGTCGAAGTGACCTACTTCTGGGGTCTGGCGGGGACTGTCCAGGCGCTGTTGACGCCGGATCTGCCGCAGCATTTCCCGAGCTATCCGTACTGGCAGTACTACATCGCACATGGCGGCGTCGTCAGCGCCGCGCTGCTGCTCGTCGTCGGCATGGGGCTGCAACCGAGGCCCTGGGCTGCCGCCCGTGTCGCGGGTCTCACGCTCGTCTACGCGGGCTTCGTCGGCGTTATCGACGCCGCCACGTCGTCGAACTACCTGTACCTCCGCAGCAGACCGCCGAGCCCGACTCTGCTCGACGTGCTCGGGCCGTGGCCCGTTTACATCGTTTCGGCGACGCTGATCGGAATCGCCCTGTTCGCGATCCTCGACGCGCCCTTCAGAGTGGCTGCCCGAACCGCTCCGCTGAGACGACCTGGTTGAAAGGCTTGCGCTTCTTCTTGCCGACTACCTTCCGCTTCGGGTAGCCGAGAGGCACGACCGCAAGCACGTCGTAGGTGTCGGGCAGTCCGAATTCCTCGCGGACGTTGTCCATGCGGCCGGCGAAGCCCGTCCAGTTCGATCCGACCCCCTCGGCCCAGGCGGCGATCATCAACGACTGGATCGCACGGCTGCCGTCCGATATCCCGAACGGGCCCTTGTCCTTCTCGTAGGCGACGATCACCGCGGCCGCGGCGTTGGCGATGTAGGGCCCGGTGCGCACCAGCGATCCGAGCTTGCGCAGCAACCCGCGGTCGCGCACGAGGATGAAGTGCCACGGCTGGACGTTGGACGCGCTCGCGGTGAGGTAGGCGGCCTCCAGGATCCGCCGAGCGACGTCGTCGGGCAGCTCGCGCTCGTCATATTCGCGTACCGCCATCACGGTTCGGACAGGGTCAGAAACTTGTTTCGCCATCCTGAAATTGTCTTAGCTTTATGCGGCCACATGGAGCAGCCGCCGCAGAGCAAACCCCGTGTCGAGCGCCGGATCTCGAGCCCGCAGCATCGTCTCAATTACGAGAAGGCGAAAGAGGCTCCGACCGAGCACAAGCCGAAGCTCATCACGTCGCGCTCGGTCGCGCAGACCGTGCACGGCGCAGGCACAGTCGGGCGTTTCAACACCTGGCTTGCGGTCACGGTCACCAAGAGCGTCGGCACGATGTGGGCCGCGTACGCGTTCACCCTGATCGCCATCGGCGGCGGCGTCGCGGTCCTCACCCAGAACGCGTTTCTGACCGCGCTCAGCGTCCTGATCAGCCAGACATTCCTACAGCTCGTCCTGCTGCCGATCATCATCGTCGGCCAGAACGTGATCAGCGAGGCGCAGGACGCGCGCGCCGAGGCCGACCATCTCACGCTTACGACCCTGCACGCGATCAACGTGCAGCAGCTCGAGATTCTCCGGCAGAGCCGCGAGATGCTCAAGCGCCAGCACGAGATCCTCGACGCGCTGCAGAAGAGGGCTCTCGGGGCACCTTCATCGGGCCAGGGTGGCTGAGCAGCACGAACCGGGTTCGTATCTCAAGGCGACGCTGGAGAGCCAACCCGCCGAGCTGAAACGACTGCTCGACGATGACTCCGCCGCTCGAGCCGCGGCACGTCTGCGAGGGAGCCACCGGATCTTCCTCGTCGGCACCGGCACGAGCCATCACGGCGCGCTGGTCGGGCAGTTCATTCTGCGCAGTGCGGGGCTCGACGCCTGGGCCGTGCGTGCGTTCGAGTTCGCGAAGTATCCGCCCGCGATGCGCGCGGACGACGGGCTCATCCTGCTCAGCCATCGCGGCAGCAAACGTTTCAGCAAGGACGCGCTCGAAGGTTTCGGCGCGATGTCAGAGCACTGGATTGCGATCACGGGCGAAGGTTCAGCGATGGAAGGCGACGGCGTGATTCGCACCGTCGTGCAGGAGAAGTCTCCAGTCCACACCGCCAGTCACACGGGGGCTATGGTCCGGATCGCGCAGATCGCAGCGGAGGTTGGCGACGCCGCATGGAAGGGCCAGCTCGCAGGCATCCCGCACGAGGTTCAGCGCGCGGTGGACCTGGGCGACTCAATTGCGGCGGAGGTCAAGGAGGTCGAGTTCCGGCCGGTCACGCATTTCGTCGGCGGCGGACCGGCGCGGGCCACCGCGCTCGAGGGAGCCCTGAAGCTGCGCGAGGCAACGCACCTGGTGAACGCCGAAGGACACGACGTCGAAGGCGTTCTGCACGGTCCGCTGATCAGCATCCAGCCGGGCACACCGGTCGTGCTCGTCAATCAGGCCGGCCCGTCGCAAGCCCGGATGGCCGAGGTCGAAGCCGGGCTGCGTGAGATCGGCGCCACGGTGTTGGCGTTCTCGCCGGCCTCCGAGCTGAGCGAGGTGCTGGCGCCTATCGTGAATGTCGTGCCGTTGCAGTGGCTCGCGTATCACCTCTCACGCAAGCTCGGCGTCGATGCGGACAGCTTCCGGCGCGATGAGCCGAAATACGCGGCGGCCCAATCGAAGTTCACCCTATAGCTGATGAGATCCTTGCTCGCGGTCCCCGAGGCGCTCCTGGGCGTCGCCATACTCGGGATCACCTTCTACGACCTTTTCCAATCGGTCGTCCTTCCCCGGCCGTCGATTCGCAAAGTGCAGCTGGCGCGCACGGTCGTGCGCCCGCTCTGGCGGGTGTGGAAATGGGTCATGAACCGCGGCTCGCAGATCGACCGCAGCGAGCGAAGGCTGGCGTCATTCGCTCCGATCGCGCTGCTCACCCTGTTCCTCATCTGGGGCCTCGCGCTGATCACGGGCTATGCGCTGCTGATCGACGGCATGGCCGATCAGCTGCGGCCAGTGCCTGGGAACTTCCTCGAGTCGTTTTACGTCTCCGCGACCACGCTGGTGCCTCTTTCCTACGGAGACTTCGTGCCCGAGCAAGGGCTCGTCCGCCTCGTGATTGTCACCGAGAGCATTACGGGCGTCGTCGTCGCCGCCCTCGCCATCACGCTGCTGTTCGAGCTCTACAACGCATTCCGCTCGCGCGAGGAGGCCGTGATCGCGCTCGACGCACTCGCGGGAGCGCCGCCCTCGGCCGTGCAGCTGCTCGAGACCGCGGCCGCGCCGAACATGGACGGCGCGCTCAAAGAAACGTTCGACGAGTGGCGGAGGTGGTCGGCGATGGTCCTCGAGAGCCACCTCGCATATCCCCTCCTGGTCTACTTCCGCTCGAGTCACGACAACGAGGCGTGGATCAACTCTTTCGGCGCGGTCATGGATTCGGCCGCCCTGATCATGTCCTCGACCGACCATCCCGCAAAGGGGGCGGCGAAGCTGATGTTCACGGTCGGCAACCACCTGGTCGAAGACCTCGCCTGGGTGTTCCGATTGCAGATCGAGCCGGAGTCGATCATCGAAAGGTCTGAGTACACCGCGGCGGTGGTCCGGCTGCGCGCGGCCGGGTACGAAATGCAGGACGGCGACCAGGCATGGGAGAGGTTCAGCCGTCTCCGCGAGAAGTACGCCTCCGCGATCAACCTGATGGCGCAGTACCTGCTCGCGCCGCCGGCGCAGTGGGTCGGCGACCGTTCGTATCTGCCGCACCGGCAGCGTCCGCGCAGGCGCCGCCAGCCGGCGCGAGCCGCGAGTTAGTTGATCAGGCCGAGCTCGCGCGCCTTGACGATGGCCTCGAGCTTGGAGTGCACCGCGAGCTTCGCGCCGAGGCTGCGAATGTGCGTCCGCACGGTCGTGTAGCTGATGCCGAGGTCGGAGGCGATCGACCGGCTCGGATAGCCCTCGGCCATCAGGCGGAGGACCTCTTTCTCGCGCGGGGTAAGCCGTTCGAGCTGCGCATCGATGGATCTGCGCTTGGCAAGCAGCGTAGCGATGGTGCGGGGCGTGATGAGCATCTTTCCGCGCGCGACGTCGCGAATGGCGGCGACAACTTCGGCAGCCGCTCGCGATTTGTGCAGGAACGCGCTCGCCCCGGACTGCACGGCTGCGAATCGCGCGGCGTCCGTGTCCTCGCGCGTCAGAAAGATCATCTTCGCCGCCGGCCGGATGGTGCGGATTGCCGCCGCCGCGTCCGGACCGGTCCCATCCGGTAGACGGAAGTCGAGGAGCACCACGTCGGGGTCGAGATCCGTCGCCGCCTGGACGCAGTCGGCGACAGTGCCGACGTTGCCGACCACTCGCATGTCGTTCTGATCGTTGATGAGCGCGGCGAGGCCCTCGGCGACCACCCGATGGTCTTCGACGATCAGGACCCTGGTGGGCTCGTCCGATCCGCTGCCGCGAGGTTCGTCGGCGGCCGCTAACGGTTCGGCTGGAAGCACACTGCTAAAACCTCATGACTTTTCCGAGTACTCGGCATCGTGTTGTTAAGAAGGTCTGGCGATGTGAAGCCCGCCCCACGTGGCCTGGGTCGGTAACGTAGGGCTGGTCCTCGTATGAAGCAGCGC
>DASTIX010000128.1:0-9646 GCA_035717165.1 Candidatus Dormiibacterota bacterium | reverse complement strand
CGCAGCACGTGGTACTGCACCGGGCTCAAATCTCGTCTCCACTCCGCTTCGGTCTTGTCTACGGCTAGCTTCTTCATCGCCTCTACTCTGCCAAATCCTCCGAACCGCCAAACTGATTCGGGGTGGATCGCAAGGTCGAGTCACGGCTGAAGAAGGAGTCGGTGATCTGGCTCGTGACTGCGGGCAAAGACGCCCGGCCCCAGGCGGTGCCTGTCTGGTTCCTCTGGGACGGCAGCTCCTTCCTTATCTATGCGCAGGATGGAGCCAAGGTGAATCACATCCGAGCCAACCCCCACGTCGAGCTCCATCTCAACGAGATCGACGACGACATCGTCCGCGCGTCCGGTTACGCAACGATCGCCAAATCCGGCCCACCCCCGAACAAGAATCCCGCGTACATGCGCAAGTACCGAACTGGCATCAAGAGCATCGGGATGACGCCGGAAACCTACGCTGCCAAGTACCACAATGCCGTGTCGGTGCGCCGCGTGAAGTTCCACTGATGGCTGGGCATCCGCTTCGCTTCGGCGTGAAGGCGTCCGGGCAGGCGATCTCCATCGCGGACCTGCGTGCGGTCTGGCGCATCGCCGACGAGGGCGGCTTCGACCACGTCTGGGACTTCGACCATCTCGCGTCCATCGGTCCGGCGGGCCCCGATCGGCCGATCTACGAGGGTTGGGCTCTGCAGGCGGCGATGGCCGAGGCGACCAAGCGCGTGCGCATCGGCTGCCTTGTCACTGGCAACACGTATCGCAATCCCGTCCTTCTGGCAAAACTGGCGGTGACCGTCGATCACCTCTCCGACGGCCGCCTCGAGTTCGGCATCGGCGCCGCCTGGGCCGAGATCGAGCACACGATGTACGGCATCGAGGGCCTCGACCACCGCGTAGGCCGGTTGAGCGAATCGCTGCAGATCATCACGTCGTTGTTCACCCAGGAGCGCACGAATTTCGACGGTCGCTATTACAAGTTGAAGGACGCGATCGCCAATCCGAAACCGATCCAGAAGCCACATCCGCCGATCTGGATCGGGGCTTCGGGTGAGTCGACGTTGCGGCTGACCGCGCGCTACGCCGACGTGTGGAACATCTCGGGCGGTGGTCCCGACGCCGTGGCCGAGCTCATCAAGAAATTCGACGAGACCTGCGCATCCGTCGGTCGCGACCCCTCGACCGTCCGGCGATCGCTGCAGTTCGACTGGGACGGCAACTCACGCGAGCAGCTCGCGGATCTGAGCGGTCAGCTCCTTCGCCTCGGAGTAACCGAGCAGGTGATCTACGTGCGAGGTGAGAAACCGGCCTGGCAGGCGGAGCGGCTCGCCGAGGCGCTGCCCGAGCTCCGCAAGCTGCAGCCCGTCTCGTAAATATCGTTGACGCGACATATATCGCAGTAGTAATATGTCGGTGTGCCCGACGTCTTCCAGGTCCTCGCCGACCCGACCCGCCGCCGCCTTGTCGACGCCATGCGCAGCGGCGAGAAGTCGGTCAATCAGCTGGTCGAGATCGTCGACATCGGGCAACCCGGAGTGTCGCGGCAGCTGCAGATCCTGGAGGACGCGAACTTCGTAGTCGTACGTCCTCAAGGCCGGCAGCGTTTCTACGCGCTGCGGCCTGAACCCTTTCAAGAGTTGTCGCGATTCGTCACGACGTACCGTGCGATCTGGGAGGGGCGTCTCGACCGATTCGCCGCCGAGCTCGACCGGCGGCAGAAAGCAAAGAAGGAGAAACCGAAATGAACCAAGTCCGAACGTGCCTGACTTTCAAGGACCGCGCCGCGGAGGCGGTCGAGCTTTACACCTCGCTCTTTCCGAACTCGAAGATCAAGGAGATGTCGCGGGTCGAGGCCGACGCCGGGCCGCTCAAGAAGGGACAACTTCTCGTCGCGATATTTGAGCTCGACGGGCGCGAGTTCCGCGCATTCGACGGCGGCGAGACGTTCACGTTCAGCGAAGGCATCTCTATGGACGTCACCTGCAAGACGCAGGACGAGGTCGACAAGTACTGGAACGGGCTGACCGCGAACGGTGGCGAGGAAGGCCCTTGCGGTTGGCTGAAGGACCCGTTTGGGATGTCGTGGCAGATCGTGCCGGAACAGCTCGGACAAATGCTGACCGACTCGAAATCGGGGAACTCCGAGGCGGCGCTGCAAGCCATGCTCAAGATGAAGAAGCTCGACATCGCGGAGCTCGAGCGCGCGTATCGCGGCAGTCGCGTGGCGTGACCGATCGACCGAAGCTCACGCTCGAGCGCCACTTCGACGCCTCGCCCGAAGAGGTGTGGGAGCTGTGGACCACGCGGGACGGGATGGAGGCGTGGATGGGCCCCGAAGGCTTCAGCGCCACCGTGGACGAGCTCGACCTGCGGACGGGCGGTCATCTCGTCTATTCGATGACGGCCGTCGGGCCCGACCAGGTCGAATTTCTGACGAAGGCCGGATTGCCGCTTGTCACGGTTCAACGCGTCAGGTACATCGAAGTGGATCCCCCGCGGCGGATCGTCACGCGGGAGATGGCGGATTTCATCCCCGGCGTGAAGCCCTATCAGGTGGAGACCATCGTGCAGATGGAAAGGGTCGACGACGGAACTCGCCTGGTCGTGACCTTCGACGCGATGCACGACGCGCACTGGACCGAGATGTCCAGGCTCGGTCGCGAGAGCGAGCTGCGCAAGCTCGCCGATCTTCTGGCTGCGCGAGAATGAGCTGGTCCCGTCCACTCGAGTGAGGAGGTAGCTCATGGCCGACAGCGTTTATCGGGTGACAGAGCTGATTGGAACGAGCAGCCAGTCCTGGGAGGCGGCAGCAAAAGCCGCGGTCGAGACCGCGTCCAAGACGCTGCGAGATCTCCGCGTCGCGGAGGTGCTCGAGCAGGACATGACGATCGACAACGGAAAGGTGGCGAGCTACCGCGTCAAGCTGAACGTCTCGTTCAAGTACGAGCCGGAAGCGAGCCCGGCCCGGAAAACGGCGCGCCGCCGCTAGGGAGCGGTAGCCGCCTGTAGCTGACAGCCGGCGGCCCTCATCTCCTCGAGGGCTTGCTGGCCGGTGGCCTCGTTGACGGCCGCGCACAGGTTGACCAGGACGCGCACCTGGTACTCGTGCTTGCGCGCGTCGAGCGCGCTCGCGCGCACGCAGTAGTCGGTCGCGATCCCGCAGACGTCGATGTGATCGATCCGCTGCTCCTTAAGCACGTCGATCAGCGGGTGGCCGGCGCGGTTGTAGCCGTCGAAGGCCGAGTACGCCGCCCGGTCGCGTCCTTTGACGACGACCTCATGGATGTACTTCTCGCGCACGAGGTTCTGGATCGTAGGCACGAACGACGCTCCGGGCGTGCCTACCATGCAGTGCGGCGGCCACGTGTTCACGTAGTCGGGGTGGTCGGAGATGTGGTCGGGGGCGTTCTCGTGATAGTCGCGTGAGGCAACGACAAACGAGTACTCGTTCTTGAAGTGCCGGATGTGCCGAGCGATCATGGCCGCGACGTTCAATCCCCCGTTCACGCCCAGGCTGCCGCCCTCGACGAAATCGGCCTGGACGTCGACGATGAGCAGTGCGTTTCTCATGCCTAGACTTGCCTTATGACCTCCGCTTCGAGCGTGATAGTAGCGGGCGCGCGCACTCCTTTTGGCAAGTTCGGCAGCGCCTTCAAGGACCTGCCCGCGAAGACTCTCGGCGCACATGCCATCCGCGCCGCCCTCGAGCGCTCGGGCGTGAAGGGCGCGGACGTCGACTACGTGATCATGGGCCAGGTACTGCAGGCGGGCGCCGGGCAGATCACCGCCCGCCAGGCCGCGATCGAGGCGGGCATTCCGCAGGAGGTGCCCGCGATCACGATCAACAAGGTCTGCCTCTCCGGCCTCAACGCCATCGCTCTCGCCGATCAGCTCATCCGCGCGGGTGAGGTCGAGGTCGTCGTCGCCGGAGGCATGGAGTCGATGTCCGAGGCGCCGTATCTGTTTCCGAAGGCGCGGTTCGGCGCGCGCATGGGCAACGCGCAGCTCGTCGATTCGATGATCCACGACGGTCTGTGGTCGACGTTCCTCGAGCAACACATGGGGCAGAGCTCGGACTAGGTCAACAAAGAGCTCGAGATCAGTCGCGAGGAGCAGGATGCCTGGGCGGCGCGGTCGCACCAGCGCGCTGCGCGCGGCTGGGCGAATGGCTTGAAGGATGAGGTCGTGCCGGTCGGCAAGCTCGAGCGCGACGAAGGCATCCGCCCGGAGACGACAGCCGAAACGCTCGCGCAGCTCAAGCCCGCCTTCGGTCGCGACGGAACGATCACCGCCGGCAACGCGTCGCAGATATCGGACGGCGCGGCCGCGGTAGTGGTCATGAGCAAGCAGCGTGCGGAGCAGATCGGTCGCGAACCGCTCGTCGAGATCGTCGCCCATGGCATGAGCGCCGACCGCTACGCATGGCTGCACACGGTGCCGGCGCTCGCACTGAGTAACGCGCTGAAAAAGGCGGAGCTCGACGTCGACGACCTCGACCTCGTGGAGATCAACGAGGCTTTCGCCGCCGTCGCGCTCAACGCGACACGCATGCTCGCCCTCGATGAGGAGAAGGTGAACGTCAACGGCGGCGCCGTCGCGCTCGGCCATCCGATCGGCGCCAGCGGTGCGCGGCTGGTCCTGACCGTCGCGTATGAGCTCAAGCGCCGGGGACTGCACACGGGCGCGGCTGCCCTATGCGGCGGCGGCGGGCAGGGCGATGCGCTGATAGTCCGGCGCCCGAACTAGATTTGTGAGCCGAGTCGGCGTGGCGGAACGGCAGACGCGCCAGCCTTAGGAGCTGGTGCCCGAAAGGGCGTGGAGGTTCAAATCCTCTCGCCGACACCAGATTGCGCGAAGTCCGGACTAACAACGGGTTCGGCGCGCCGGAAATGCGCGATAGTCCGGACTAACGCGGGGTTCGCCGACACTTCGTAGCCGAAATTGCGTTCGGATTCACAGAGCCTGAACCGGGCTCCGTGGCCTAAAGTTCAGTTCTCGTGGGACAGGAAGCTCCCCACCAGAACGGGTCGCGGCCCAAACCTGAGTCCAACGGTCACCAGAGCGTCGGCGGATACAGGCTGCTCCGCGAGCTCGACACCGACAGTCTCGGCTCCGTTTACGAGGCCGAGCATCCGCGCCTGCACCGCCGCGTCGCGGTGAGGACGATCGGGACGAGCGTCGCCAGGGACGTGAGCTTCTCGCGCAGATTCCTGCTCGAGCTGCGCAGCTACACCGCGCTCGAGCACGAGGCGATCCCGCGCCTTTACGAGCTCGCCTACGAGGGCGAGTCGCCTTACCTCGTCACCGAGCTTGTGGCGGGAAACACGCTCGAGAGCTACCTCGGTGACGGTCAGCGCTACGAACCCCTCGGCATCATCTCGTTGCTCCGCCCGATCGCGAGCGCGCTCGACTACGCGCACTCACGAGCGACCGTGCACCGCGACGTCAAGCCCGCGAACATCCTCCTGGCACACGACGGGCGCACGCTGCTCACGGGTTTTGGTCTCGGAACTGTCGCGAGCTTCAACACAGGCCCGGGAGCTGCAGGCCCGGTCGCGCCCGATTACGTCGCTCCCGAACGCCTCGTCGGAAGAGACGTCGATGGGCGCGCGGACGTCTACAGCCTCGCCGCAGTCATCTTCGAAGCGACCACCGGGCGCCGGCCGTTCAGCAGCAAGAGCTGGATCGAAACTCTCAGCCGGCGCCTCTATGAGCCCCCGCCCAACGTGCGCGAGGTGGCGCCCGACATGCCGGCGGCTTTCGCTGCCGTCCTGCAACAGGCGATGGATCGTGACCCGAACCGCAGACCGAATAGCGCCGGCGAGCTGCTCGACCGCCTCGAGGCCGCGATCACCTCGCCCAACGGCAGCAGCGAGGAGAAGCACTGGCTGCTCAAGCCTGCTGTCAAAGGCGGAGGCATCGGCGTCAGCGCATTCCTCGTCGCCGCGGTCGGAATCGCGGAGGTGGCGTGGCTTGTCGAAGGCTCAGGACTGACCGTGCTGACGCGCGCGGCTCGCCACGTCTTCGGAGGCTAGGAGCTCTAAGCCGCCGACTGGCCGTCGACCATCAGCACCGCATCGCAGGTGAACAGCCGGTCGACCTGGAATCCGGGATCGATGCTCGAGGGATCCTGTCCGATCGTCGCGGCGATCTGCTGCACCAGCTGTTGCGCCGGCACGCTCATGCCAAAGATCGTCCCGCTCGTCGGCATGACGTCGAGCACTCCGTCATGGGCGATCATCACAACGGATCCGCTGAAACTCACGCCGTTGTACATGCCCGACGACTTGATGATCACACCGGCGGCCGAGTCGGGGCCGAAGCTCAAGTGGAGATTCGACAGGCCCGAAACCTGGCCCGACTGCTCCAGCGCGTCGATCAGGTCCTGCGCTGTGTAGCCCCGGTGAATCGCGCCGTTCTGCTCGGTGTCGGCGGAGACGCACTGCTCGACTGATGCGACGGCGACGAAAGGTTCCTCGCCCGCGGCGCCCAGGCCGCTGACGCCCTCGACGATGATCGTGTAGATCCCCGCCGGCGCGCTGTCACGCCGCACGAACGGAAGCGTGCCGGTCGCGGACTTGGCGACGCCGTCGGGCGACTTCAACGTCAGCTTCATGGATGAGCCGGGATATCCGAGCGCCGCTTCGACGCTGTTCCCGCCCGCATAGCTGTACCTGTATGTCTGCTCCTCGCCGTTGTGCAGCGGCCCGCCGATGTAGTCCTGCTCGGTGCCGGGCGTTGTGTCACTGGTGACCGCATCGGACGCGTTAATGGCCGGACCGAACGGGTCGTTGGGGTCCGGCACGATGGGGATCGGCAGGCCCAACACCCCATTCGCACTCGCGGTTGCTTGCTGCCCTTCGTGAATCGTCACCGACCCATTCGCGTTGTGGAGGATCACCGTGCCTTTGAACACTTTCACCGTCATGTTCCCGGCCGAGTCGATCAAGACCTCGAACTTGGTGCCACGCACGCTGGCGGTCGCGGGTTTGCCGTGCACGTCAAAGGTCGCGCCCGTCACCAGGTGCTGCACGTTCGTGAAGGTGCGGCCGATCTGTTGCGTCAGCGAGACGTCGTGCATCCTTCCGTCCTTCGCAAAGTGCGCGGAGTCGAGCGTGATCGACGTGTTCGTGGCGAGGCGGGTCAGCGTGCCGTCGGGGAGCGTGATTCCCGCGAGGCCCTTAGCGTCGGTCGAAACCGTGTCGCCGGCGCGAACCGCGGCACCGGACTGCGCCGCCGCGGCTGCGCCGGCGCCATGCGCCAGCGACGTCGCGGCCTGGTAGACGGTCAGCGTGCCCGATGCGTCGACCTGTGCTTCCGCGGCGACGCTGAGCCACACCAGCACGCCGGCGATCACCAGGACGACGATGCCCAGGGCGATCAGAAGCCTGCGACCTCCACGGTGAGGCTTCGGCGCGGGCTTGGCGGGCGCGGCCATTGCGCGCCGAACCATAGCTCAGGGGAGTCGGATCTGAGCTACCTGTGGCCCTCGACCACCATGAGGCCGTCACCGCCGGCGGTGGTACAGGAATAGACCCGATCGACGACGAAACCCGATGGAATCGCGGTGATCGAGTGCCCACCGAAGGAGCTCAGATTCGAGATCACCTGGGTGGTGACGTTGACGCCGTGAACGGTCACCTGCGTGATCACCGCGCCGAGGTCGGGAGTGGCGGCGTAGAAGTCGATGGTCCACGAGATCGGGACGCCGCCGATGTCCGAGTAGTAGACGATGCGCGCCGAGTTCGACGAGGTGCCGGAAACGTAAAGGGTCACGCCGCTGGTGCCCGACTCCGCAAGCGCGGTCGCGATCTGGGTGTTGCTCAGGGTCTCGCGGACGACGCTGCCCGTATCCACGCTGCCGGCGGTGCATGGTGCGTCGGTTGCGAATGCGACCGAATACGCCTCTCCGGAAGGCGCCACGTTGATCGCGTGTACGACGGCCTTGTAAATGCCAGGCGGCCCGTTGGCGATGTGGATCGTGAGTGGGGGCGCGCCCTGCCGGCTCTGCTGCGCGCCGCCGGGATCGGTCAGCGTCACGGACATCAGGCTGCCCGGATAGCAGAACGTCATGGTGAGGTTGCCGCCTGGCGAGTAGTAGTCGGACTCCCCGGACTGGCCGTTGGTCAAGGCGTCGCCCGAGGATGAATCGACGGTGCCGGCGTTGTTGCCACCCGAGGCTGCGGTTGAGCACTGCTGCGACATGGGGAACGGATCGGTGGGATCGAACTGGTTCGAGCGCAGATTCGTCAGGTTTCCGTTGGCGTCGGCGTCGATCTCCTGTCCTGCTGTGAGCGTTCGCGACGTCTTTCCGCTGACCTTGACGGTTCCGACGAAGACCCAGATTCGGTTCGTGTGATCGGGCCGGACCAGCACCTCGAACTGCGTACCGCGGACGGCGGCGCTGACGTTGTGACCATTGACCGTGAAGCTCGCTCCGTTGGCCAGGTGCTGCACGTTGACGAATGTGCGTCCGACTTGTTGCGCCAGCGCGATCGCCTGTAAGTTGCCGTTCTTCTGCAGCTGGACGCTCGTGATCTGAACAGTCGTGTCCGGCGCCATCCGCATATACGAGCCGTCGGGGAAGTCGATCGCGCCGTGGCCGCCGTCGCCCGTACTGACGGTGTTGCCCGCGTTCAGCGATTCACCGGGTGTGCCTGGATTGTGGTCGACGGTGATCGGTTGGTTGATCACGACGAGTGACGCCGGCGCCGAGATGGCCGCAGACGCCTGCACGACGAAGAAGAAATATCCCGCGCCACCGATCAGCAGCGCTACGAGGATGACGGCGACAAGACATCCACCACATCCGCAACCGAAGCATCCGGAACTCTTCGCCTTGGGCGGAGCTGATGCCGGTTGGGTGGGGACCTGCGAGGGAGGGGCTGGCGGTGGCGCGACGGCCATCGCCGCGGAAGGTTAACTGCTGGGGAACCGGAAATCGACGACTAAGCGCGCAGGAGCGTCGAGCGTGAAGACCCGCATGCACGCAGCCTGACTGAGCCCAAGCCCCCACGACACGTAGCCCTCGAAGTCCTGCGTCTGGCGGGCTTCGAGCAGCACCTTGTAGCCGGGCGTGGCGACGTCGGTCGAGCCCGAGAACGTCGTCGTGCCCTGCGCCGAGTGGACCGTGACCAGCACGCCCGCCTTGCCGGCGAGCGTCACGTTCTGGCCGCTCCCGCCAAGCGTGAACGTGGGATTGGCCTGGCGCTTGACGCTGTAGGTCGGCACGATCGGGTCGAACTGCAGCACGAAACGGTCGTAGCCGACGTCCTCGCCGACGCGCGCGGTGATGGTGTTGGCGACGCCGGTCTTGCCCCCGGAGGCGTCAGCGCAGGCGAAGTCGGGCACATTCGTGCCCGGAGGCGTCGGCGGCGTGACCGGCGGCGGCGAGATCCGCGGGCCGGAGGCGGCGGCGGCACCGCCAGAGCTCGGCGTGACCGCCGCGCTGGGGGATAGTGACGGCCCGCAGGCAGTGAGAATCGAGATCAGCATGAGCCCCAGGCCGATTCGCATCGGCCAATGGTATGGTCGAGGCCCCTCGTGAGTTCGATTTCGAGGGCTGCGCCGAGGTGGCGGAATAGGCAGACGCGTCGGTCTCAAAAACCGATGTCCGCAAGGACGTGCGGGTTCGACTCCCGCTCTCGGCACCACAC
>DASTIX010000127.1:0-2007 GCA_035717165.1 Candidatus Dormiibacterota bacterium | reverse complement strand
CCGATGCGCATCGTCACCGACCGCGTTCGCGGCGGCGTGTATCTGACGGTGGGGCTCGCGCTCGCCGGAATGTTCGGCGCGTATCTCTTTCTCACGTACTACTTCCAGGTCACGCATCACTACACGCCGCTGCAGGCCGGGATGGCGTTCCTGCCCATCACGGTCGGCTCGCAGGCGGCATCGTGGCTGATCGCCAGGCGCCTCATGCCGCGCCTGCCGGTCCGCGTGCTCATCGTCGCCGGGGCAGTCGTTTCTGCCGTCGCCCTGGCAATGCTCGCGCAGCTGCGCCCCGATTCGAATTACCTCGCGATGATCGGGCCCGCTGAGGTCCTGCTCGGCGCGGGGCTGTCGACGATGATGGTGCCGGCCTTCAGCAACGCCACTCGTGGAGTCGCCGCCCATGAGGCGGGAGTCGCGGCGGCCGTGGTCAACGCCACCCAACAGGCGGGCGCCTCCATCGGAGTGGCGCTTCTCAACTCGATCGCCGTCGTTCATGGATTCGCGACCGCGACCGCGTCGGGAGCAGGAATGATGCTGCTCGCCGCAGTTGTCGCACGGGTTCTGATCAACGCCCCGAGGCCGTCGCACAAGACCTCTTGACAGGCGCCGGTGACGGGCTGTATTCTACCGCTTAGTTAATTAGCCAGATGGAAAACTATGAGCGCTGATCAGCTGAGCGTCACGTTTGCAGCCCTCGCCGACCCCACCCGGCGAGCGATCCTGGCTCGTCTTGCCCAGGGCGAGGCCCCGGTCACGGAGCTGGCCAAACCGTTCGACCTGAGCCTCCCCGGCATCTCCAAACATCTGAAAGTGCTGCAGCGAGCGGGCCTGATCACTCAGGGGCGCAACGCCCAGTGGCGACCGTGCCGCCTCGAGCCGGCGCGGTTGAAGGAGGCCTCGGAGTGGGTGGGGGAGTACCGGAGGTTCTGGGACGAGAGCTTCCAGCGCCTCGACGAAGTTCTGCAGGAAATGATTCAAAAGGAGAAGCATGAAGATGAAGACCATGCCCAAGACTGAGTACACGATCGAGCCGGGCCGGCAGGACATCGTGTCCACGGTCGTGATCGACGCGCCGCGCGAGCTCGTCTACCGCGCGTACACGGACCCCAAGCTGTTCGCGCGTTGGTGGGGCCCAAGCCGCTACGAGAACGACATCGAGAAGTTCGACATCCGCCGGGGCGGTGAGTGGCGCGTGATCCAGCGCGGTGCGGACGGCAGCGAGCACCCGTTCCGCGGCGTCACGCACGAGGCTGTCGCGCCGGAGCGGATCTGCCAGACGTTCGAGTACGAGCCGATCGCTGGCCACGTGGCGCTGCAGACCGCGACGTTCGAAGAGCTCGGCAACAAGACGCGGATCACCGCGCAGATCGTGTTCCAGTCGGTGATGGACCGCGACGGTATGGTCGCGTCCGGCATGAAGTCGGGCGCGGACGAGTCGATGGAGCGGCTGCAGGAGCTGCTCGATTCGCTCAAGTCAGGCAAGTGAAAAACGAGGTCGACGAGTACATCGCGGCTGCGCCCTCTGCGGCGCAGCCGCACCTCCGCCGGCTGCGGGCGATCATCAAAAGGAATGCGCCGAAAGCCCAGGAGCGAATCAGTTACCGGATGCCGTACTACGACTACCACGGACGTCTCGTCTATTTCGCCGCCCATCGCAACCACGTCGGCGTTTATGCGCTCGGTCAAACATACGAGGCGGAGGGGCTGCAGGAGTACGTCGCCTCCAAGGGAACGCTTCAGTTCCCTTTCGACGAACCGCTGCCGGAGGCGAAGATCGCGGCGTTGATCCGCAAGCGCGTCCGGGAGAACGAGGCTAAGGTCTCCGCTCGCCCTTCTCCGAAAACTCGATCAAAAGCTTGAGCCGCCGAGCGCGGGTCTCGGGGCGCTTCGCGCTCGTGATCAAGTAGGCCATCCGTCGCCGGTAGGACGGCGGCTGAGCCTCGAAGAACTTCCAGGCCGTTCGGTGTTTACGAAACGCCGCTTCGCTGTCCGCGTCCATGCTTTGCG
>DASTIX010000126.1:0-13083 GCA_035717165.1 Candidatus Dormiibacterota bacterium | reverse complement strand
CTCTGCGTCGGTTACGAACATCCACTGCCAGCCCTGACGGTTGCTGCCGGTTGGCGCCTGGACCGCGATCCTCAAGCAGTCGAGCAGCAGCTCGCGGGGGACCGGACGCTCGAAATCCAGCCGGAGCCGGACCGACCTCGTGGTCGTGAGCAGCTCCTCGGGCGTCATCGGGACAAGCCTAATCGGCGCTTGGAAGCGCGGCGTTGTCAGCCGATCTCTTGAGCGAGTCCGATGAGAAGGCCTTCGGGCCCGCGGATATAGCAGAGCCGATACGCGTCCTGGTACTGGACGACTTCGCTGCTGACCAGCTCCGCGCCATGTTTGCCGAGCCGGTCGAGCGTCTCGTCGATGTCGTCCACGGCGAACATCACACGCAGGTAACCGAGCGCGTTCACCGGTGCGTTTCGGTGGTCGGCGACCACGGGCGGCGCGAGAAAGCGCGAGAGCTCGAGCCGGCTGTGGCCGTCCGGTGTGCGCATCATTGCGACCTCGACACGCTGGTCGCCCAATCCGGTGACGCGCCCTGCCCACTCGCCTTCGATCATGCCTCGGCCTTCGAGCTCGAGGCCAAGCTCGCGAAAGAATTCGACCGCCGCCTCGAGGTCATCGACCACGATGCCGACGTTGTCCATTCGTTTGACTGCCATGAGCCAAATCTACGGTGCGTGTCGGCCGGATTGAGGTCTGTGTTCAGCCGCATACTGGATGAAACTACCGCATGAATGGCGCTGCCGGTTAAGTGGTTCTCGATGGCTCTCATACCGGAGTCCTCGCGGAACATGCACGGGCCCGTGGAACGCACTGCGTGGCGCTGGGGTCGACCAATTTCAGGGTTACGGCTTGGTTTGCGCGCCGGTCGAAGGCTCGCGGGGCGCGGAATGGACGTGGTAGCGGCCCTACAGAATGAGTCAACGACACCACGTCAGGTCGGAGGCAATTTCAGATTGCAGATTTCCTCGTCGAGCGGGCCGCCTGAGGTGATCATGGGTCCGAGGTCCAGGGAGTCGATCGCTCTTACGCCTGGCGAACAAGTCGAGTTCGCGGTCTGGCGTCTCAGCGACGACACGTTCGACCCAGGCAATTACTCAGTGGCCGTAACTTACGAGCCCGCTGGCCTGCAGCCTATACAGTCGGGAGCTCTGGACGTCTCAATCGGCGACAGGACGGTGTTCGAGGAGCTTAATCCTCGCTAACACGAGTATTGTCGGCGCGGAGTGGCTGGGCGGCGAATCGAGGTCGTCGTGGTGGACGACAAACCAGATGTCGTCGACCTCGTGGCGCTCGGATTCGGCCTGGATCCGCGGTTCGAGGTCGTCGGGGTGGGCTTCACCGGGGCCGACGCTGTTCGGCTTGCTGAAAAACATCGGCCGGCCGCCCTGGTCATCGACCTCGACATGCCTGTCATGTCGGGGCACGAGGCGATTCCGCTCATTCGGACGGCCAGCCCCGAGACGCGGATCGTCGTGTTCACGGGCACCCGCGAGCAACTCACTGGCGCTGCCGAGCCGGACGCCCATGTCCTGAAGGGAAGCGACCTCAAGGAACTCCTCGAAACGATCGCCAGGCTGGCAAGCGACAACTTGCAGAATGAAATCCTCGAGGTCGATCTGGGCGAGATTCCCCTCGAGTCCGCCGTGGCCGCGTTCGACAGCTGGGTCGGACTCCACGTCCGTATTCGAGAGGCTCTCAGCCGGCAGCCGCCCTTGACCACCGCCGAGCTAGGAGGCGCATCCCCCGCTGACTTGCTGGCGCTGAACGGCCTTTTCCTACGCCTCGGTGACCAGCTTGTTCGTGCTGCTCAAGCCGGCGACAGCACCGTCCACGTCGTCTTCAGGATCAGGCGCCGCGTGGCCAGCGCAACGCGCCGCGCGCTGGTCGTCCTCGGCGACGATGAAGTACTGACCGCCTTCTACGAGGCGTGGGGGCACGAGAGCGTACCCGCCTCACGCGCTGCACTCGAGGAGTTGCGGCATCGATTGATAGCGCAGCTGCCGCAATGACAGTCGAAGCATCGAACCTTTCGGTTTAGAACAATCCCGTGAGCCAGCGGCGCAACGGTTTTGCGCCGGGTGGCTCTGTGTACGGCGCCAGCAATTGCGTCACGGCCTGCTCGCCCAGGAGGTGGACCTCGTCCACCGACCTTCCTTTGGTCTCGATCGGCACACCGATACGCACCGATAGCCGCTTGCCCAGCCATAGATCTTTCATGCCGGTCAGCCCGACAGGCACCACTGGCACGCCGGCATCGACCGCGAAGTGGGCGAAGCCCTTCCTGAACGGCAGAAGCTCGCCTTCGCGAGGACCGAAATCCCCCTCCGGGAACAGCGCCACGGTGCCGCCGAGTGAGAGGCAACCGGCGACGTGTCGGAACAGCAAGGGGTTGCCCCGCTGAGATCGGTCGAGCGGGACGATTCCGCCCGCCGCCTTGACCAGAGTCCAGAGTGCGCGGTTCTTGATCATCGATGTCGGGTCCGCCAGCATGTGGATGCGAGGCTCGGCTGGAAACACGAGCAAGACGCTGATCGCGTCCATCCAACCCAGGTGGTTGCAGATGATCACCGCCGCCTGCTCAGGGATGTTCTCGCGCCCTCTCACATCGAAACGGAACATCAGGTGGAACAGAGGCTGCGCGACAACCCGTGTGGCCCGGAAAATAATGGAGGCCTTGCGCCCTACGGGCAGCAAATCGGCCGCCGGGATCGCGCTCCCGTGCACCTCGGCGAACGGCTGGAAGCGAAGCGCGTCCCACCGGCTGTCGAGGCTGACGGCAGTTGTGTCCGTGAATCCGGCCTTGCCGAAAGCCCCGGCGCCGTGGCGCCGGCTGAGGTCCGACTGCCGTCCCGACGCGGGGCTTGGGTAGGCCAACCACACGACCCCACCCGGCTTCAACGATCCCAGCGCGACGGGCGCGTCTTTCTCGACCTGCGCGCGGTCGACGGCAAAAAGCACGACCACGTCCGCGGGCGCCGCGGCTCCTGAGAGCGCAAAGTCAGCAGGTGGATTCAGGACGAGGAGACTTCGTCCGTCTTCGATCAGCAGTTTGCGCGAGAGCTCGCTCATCCGTCGAAGAAGCGTATTCAAAGCTGGTCCGCGATTCCGCGAATGCGCTACGCAGAAGCCACTTTGGCGCGACTCCCTCTTGCTCGCCACGGGCATCGGCGCCGGCCGGATCGATTTTGAGACTGACTTTGACACTGCTCTGAGACTGCGGTTGAGACCGCCTTGGCCGGAGGCTGTCCCGGTAGGCGGGAAATTCGCCCGACCACCGCCTGACGGGCACGGCAACCCTGGACGGGCGATCGCGGGCGCGCGAGCGAGCGCCGGTCTGGTTCGCACCTGAGGGAGGAAACATGAGAGTCGGTTTGAGTCGCATTGCCTTGCTGATCGGCGCTCTGCTTGGCGCTACGTTGCTTTTCAGTCAGCCAGTAGCGGCGCAGAAGGGTGCCGGCGGCCTGTTCCCGGCGGGCACATACAGGTTCAGCTTCGTGGATGCGGGCGTCTCCGGATTTGCCAACAACGTGCAAGTCTTCCTGGATGCTTCGGCTGGGACCGAGATCGCGCGTCCCCAAGGAGCGCCCGAGACCACGACTTCGTCCACACAGATCTTTCTCAGCCTCTTTGACTACAACACCGAGACGTTTACCTTCGACTGCTTCACCTTGCAGAACCCATCAGACTTCAGCACAGGTCCGCGGCTGAGCGGTGCGACGCTCAACACAGTGTTGACACCGTCGACGCAGAGCTGCGGATTTTCACCCCCGCTTAGCTCCGACATCACCATCAGCGCGAGCTGGAACGGGATCGGACCGATCGGAAACGGAACTGACGTCAGCAATTACTCGTGCGGCAGTTACAACGCCGAGAGCAACGGGAGAGGCTTGGCCAATACCGCCGCAGCAAACCTCACACTGACGATCGGCGACACGGCAACCACCTTTCCGGCAAGCCAGAGCACGATGTTCTCCGGCGACTTCCAAACCGCGGCGAGCGGCTCAATAGACCCTGGCTGCGGGCTCGCAGGTGTCGGATCCGGCCCATCGCCGGCCGGCCATTTCCGGTTCTCCGGGCTTTTTGCGAACGGCTTCTTCGGTTCGTTCCCAGGCCCAACCAACGACGTTTCACTTTTCGAGGGCAGCCAGACGACGCAAGCGACTGGAGGACCGGCCGCTGGTTCGTCAGAATTCGACCTCGAGCTCTCGTTCTTCGGGGGTGCGATCAACGGTTTCGGTTGCTTCGCCATCCCGACCACCGATGCCACGTCCAACGGTGTCGCGACAGCCTCGCTTCAAACCACCATCACCTCGGCAACGCCTTTGTGCACGAACAGCTACCCCGGCTTCGGTCTGGACTTTCCGCTCGTGGTGAATGCGACGTGGGTCGCAAACGGACCGCTGATCAAAGTCCACAGCCAGGACAACTTCCAGTGTCTTGGATACGCAGAGTCGACGTCGACTTTCGTCCAGAGCCGCGGGGCGACCGAGTCAGCCACCGTAACCATGCCCGACTACCTGGGGAACCCGGTGACCCTCAGCTTGACCGACGGCACCGGCTCTCTGACGCAGATCACCCAAACCACGCTCGCCAACATCGCGATCCCCCAGGCTTGTCTCATTCGGCCCTGACTTTAGGTCTCGCAAACGAGGCAACACCGCACCCGTGAGTTTTCTTACGGGTGCGGCCGTCCATTTGCCATCGACTCCAGGAATGATCGGCGGCCCCGCGACCGGCGCGCGATGTCCAGCGCCGCCTAAATCAAGGGTTCGTGGCGTACTTCCTCGACAGCGGTGCGCCCGAAATCAGCGCACCGAGCGTATGGGCTTGATCGCCCATGCGCCCAGCAGCGTGATGACCCCTGTCACGAGGTAGAGCGTCGGGTACCCGCCCAGGTGGATCACACGTGCGTACGCGATCACCGGCGCGATCACCTGCGGCGCCGAGTTGGCGATGTTGATCACGCCCAGATCCCGAGCGCGGTCGCGGGCGCCCGGAAGCACCTGTGTGACGAGTGCCTGGTCGACGCCCTGGTACCAGCCATAACCTGCGCCGAGCACGAAGCCGGCGACGTAGACCATCGGCAGGGTCGTGAACAGCGCGAGCATGATCGCGGCGACGGCCATCACGGCCGTCGCGATGACGACGTAGCGCTTTCGCCTGCCGGTTCTGTCGGAGACGTAGCCGCCCACGACCGCGGTGAGGATCGATCCCGCCGCATAGAGCGCGATGACCAGCGTCTGCGCCTGCTCGGCGTCGCTCTCGGGTAGACCGATACGGTCCTTCAGGAAGAACAGAAGGTATACCGTGCCGACCGCGTTGCCGAGCTGCACGGCGAAGCGTGCGCCCCACGCCCACGCGAAGTCTGGATAGAGACGCGGCGAGATCCAGAACCCGCGAAGGAAATCAGCCGGCGCGAACGGCGTCCGCTCCTTGGCCTGCAGCTGTGGATCTCGCAGCGTCAGCAGGAAGGGCACGACGAGGACGACGAGCAGCACGCCGGTAATCGCAAATCCGGCCTTGACCGAGACGACGAGAAACGAAACCACCGCGACTCCGGCGACGATGCCGACCGTCTGTGCGAGACCCATGACGCCCGACGCGATGCCGCGTTGCTCGACCGGTACCTGGTCGGGGATCGTGGCGGTGAGAGCGGCGAAGGTCGCGTTGATGGTGAACTGCGCGACCAGCCACAGGAGCGTGATGGTGACGACACTCGTCAGGTACGGCAGCAGCGCCAACGCGAGCGCGCCGGCGATCGCCCCACCCAGCAACCACGGCTTGCGGCGCCCCCATCGTGACGTCGTTCGGTCAGAGAGCGCACCGGTGAGGGGCTGGCCGACGACGGAGCCGATGACTCCCACGCCCGTGATCACCGCGAGCATCGACTCTTTGCCTCCGGCGCCTGCGATCGATTCCGAAAGACGCGGCAGAAGGTTCTGGAGCGGCGCGTAGAAGGCGAGCATGACGCCGACGTTGCAGAGCGCCATCGTGCCTAAGAGGAGCGGGCCGACACGGTTTCTTGGCTCGGCGAGGGCGGCGACGGTCGCCGGCTGCGGCGCGGCCGTCACCGTCAGGCCGTCGCGTCGGTCGAGCGCATGGCGATCGCGCGATAGAAGTCGAACGAGTCCTTGGGGATGCGAGCCTGCGTGTTGAAGTCGACGTACACGAGGCCGAATCTCTCGCCGAACCCCTCCTCCCATTCGAAGTTGTCCATCACCGACCAGTAGAAGTAGCCGCGGACGTCGGCACCTGCTTTGATCGCGTCGGCCAGCGCGCGCAAGTGCCGGTCGAGGTACGCGATCCGGAACGCGTCGTGCACGTGGCCCTCGTCGACCTCATCGTCGACCGACGTCCCGTTCTCGGTGATGTAGATCGGCGGCAGCCTGCCGGGGTAGCGGTCGCGCAGCACTTTGATGATTTCGGTCAGCCCTTCCGGCACAACGGGCCAGTCGAACGCGGTGCGCGGGACGTTGTCGATCCGCACCTGCTCGAAGCCGAGAGGGTCGCCCTCGTCCGGGGCGCGGACCAGTTCGGGCGCGTAGTAGTTGACGCCAAGGAAGTCGACGGGCTCCGCAATCACTGCTGGGTCGCCGTCGCGCACGACCGAAAAGTCGGAGCCGACATACACCTGGTCTACGTCGAATGGGTTCTTGCCCAGGAGGATCGGGTCGACGAACTGCCAGTTGCGCAGGCCCGCGTAACGCTCGGCGGCAGCGTCGTCGCGCGCGTCGCTCGGATCCACGGCCCAGACCGGCGCGAGGTTGTTGGTGATGCCAACCATGCCCTTGACGCGGGCAGAGCGCAGCGCGCGGACTGCCATCCCATGAGCGAGCAGCAGGTGGTGCACGACCGGATAGACGGCAAGTGCCATCGTCCGGCCTGGGGCCGATGTGCCCAACGCGTAGCCGTAGAAGGCGTGGACGGCGGGTTCGTTGAGGGTGATCCAGCCGGCGACGCGATCGCCGAGCCTCTGTGCCACGATTCCGGCGTACTCGCTGAAACGCTCGGCGGTGTCCCGAACGGTCCAGCCGCCTTTGTCCTCCAGGGCCTGCGGCAGGTCCCAGTGAAACAGAGTCAGGTACGGGGCGATGCCGCGCTCGAGCAGGCCGTCGACAAGGCGGTCATAGAAGTCCAGGCCGCGAGGCTCGGCGGCGCCGGCGCCGGCGGGCATGATTCGCGGCCAGGAGACCGACAACCTGTAGGCGTTGATGCCGAGCGTGGACATGAGGTCGAGGTCCGCCGCCCAGCGGTGGTAGTGGTCGCAGGCAACGTCGCCGGTGGCCCCGTCGCGGATGAGTCCAGGTGTGTGAGCAAACGTGTCCCACACCGACGGGCCCTTGCCGTCCTCGTTCCATGCGCCCTCGATCTGGTAAGCGGAGGTCGCGACGCCCCACGTGAATCCTGCGGGGAACACCGGAAGTGGCCCGTCGCCTGGCTTCAGGACAGGCTCATCACCCACGGCGAGATATAAGCACTTGCGAGACTGTGCTCGTGGAGATCAGGACGACCGATTACCACACCGCCGGTGAGCCGTTCCGGATCGTCCAGGAAGGCGTGCTCGAGATTCCCGGCGCGACCGTTCTCGCGCGACGTGAGTATGCCGCTCGTTCGAGCGACATCGAGCGCGTGCGGCAATTGCTTTGCCATGAGCCTCGCGGGCATGCGGACATGTACGGCTGCTTTGTCGTCCCGCCGGACGACGATGGTGCCGACCTGGGCGTGCTCTTTTGGCACAAGGACGGCTACTCGACCGCATGCGGGCATGGAACGATCGCGCTCGCCGCATGGGCGGTCGATTCAGGCCGCATCAAGGCACCAGACGACGGCGACGTCACGGTGACGATTGACGTGCCCTCCGGTCGGGTCGTGGCGTCGGTGACGCGCCGCGGCGGTGCCACCGCGAGTGTCGCCTTTCGAAACGTGCCGGCATTCGTGATCGCGCGGGGCGTTGCAGCCGGAGACGTCGAGGTCGACGTCGCCTACGGCGGCGCGATCTATGCCTTCGCGCCGGCTCAGCGATTCGGCTTGCGCGTCGTGCCCGAACAGCTGCAGGGGTTGATCGCAGCCGGCCGTAACGTCAAGCACGCCCTTGAGGGGAACGAAGTCGCGCGGCATCCGCATGACGAGCGACTGTCCGGCATTTACGGGACCGTTCTGTACGACAAACTTGCTCCACTCCACTATCGGAGCGTGGCGATCTTCGCGGACGGCGAGGTCGATCGCTCGCCCACCGGATCGGCGACCTCCGCACGAACAGCCTTGCTGGCGGACGATGGCGATCTCGTCGAAGGCCAGACCTGGCGTAACGACTCGATTATTGGCACCAGCTTTCACGCCCGATTGATTGGCCGAGCACCTGAAGGGCTGCTGACGGAGGTCGTAGGAACGGCATACCGGACCGGGGAGCACCAGTTCTTCCTGGACCCTCGCGACCCGCTCGGCACCGGCTTCTGCCTGCGCTGAGCGAGGAGCCGGTTACGAAATGGTGAGGGCCCGGGCAAACGCCCGGGCCCTCTTTACTTTTCGGAAATCCGTTCAGCTCGCCTTGTCGGCGAAGTCGTTGGTGTACGTCTCGCTCAGGTTGGCCGACTTGCCCTTGTAGCTGGAGACGAACTGCTGCTGGATCTTCTGGACGTTCTCAGGTCCGCCCACAGGCATCTTGCAATCCGAGCCGAAGATGCCGAGTTGTGATTGCAGGTCGGCGACGTAGGACGCCTTGTCGCCTGCGTAGTAATCGCTCGGCATCTGGTCGGCGATCTGGGCTGCAGTGTGTGAGTGGATGTACTTCAGGGTCTTGACGTAGGCGTTGACGAGACGCTGCGCCGTGTCCTTGTTCGAGCTGACCCAATCGTTCTTGGCGAAGATCCCGATGAACGGATAGTCTCCACCGAGGGCAGCGCGTGTCGATTCCGGGGTCAGAAGGCTGACGAGCACTTTGCCCTTGCCGGAGTTGACCAGACGGGAGATGGTCGGGTACGTCGTCATGCCCGCCGCGATCTTCTTCTGCTGGATTGCGGCGATGAAGGTGTCGCCGGCGCCGACGGCGACATACTGCGACTTCGCGGGGTCGAGGCCCGCCACGCCGAGAATCGCCTGCGTCAGCACGTGTGTCCCGGAGCCGATGTCGGTGACTCCGAGATTCTTCCCGACAAGGCCATTGACGCTCGAGATGTTGAGGCTGGAATCGACGACCTCCGCCTCGCCTGGAGCGATGCCGAACTGGCAGATCGTCTCGATCTTCTTGCCCTGTGTGTTCAGCACCATCGGGTGGACGTAAGCACCAGAGCCTGCGTCCACATTGCCGGCAACGACCTCGTCTTCAGACGCCTGGCCCGAACCTTCGTCGATAAGCGTGACGTCGAGGTTCTCGGCTTTGAAGTACCCGAGCCGTTGGGCGAGCATGTTCGGCAGGTAGATCTGCTTGTTGAGCCCGCCGACCATGATCTTCAGCGAGACGGACTGAGTGCCGCCTCCGCCCGATGACGTCGACCCTCCGCACGCGGCGAGCACGAGCACGCTCGCCATCGCCGCCAGAAGCCTGTGACCACCACCAAATGTCATACGTCGCTTTCCTCCTTCAAATCCTCGTCTCGGTGGCGACCGGCGGCCGCCATCGGATCAACCGGGTCTCGAGCGCTGTGATCAGGGCTTCTGCCACCAGCGCTATGGCAGCCAGCAGCGCCATGCCGGCGAACACGCCGGCGGCATCGAAGTTGTTCTTGGCCGCGTAGATCAGCTCTCCAAGCCCCTCGGTGGCGCCGAAGAGCTCGCCCACCACGGCCCCGACAAGGGCCAGGCCGAAGCTTGTATGCAGGCTGGCGATGATCCACGACAGCGCGGACGGGATGATGATCTCGGTCGTCAGCTGGCGGTCACGCGCTCCGAGGATCCGAGCGTTGGCGATGAGGTTGCGGTCGACCTCGCGCACGCCCTGAAATGCATTGAAGAAGACGACGAAGAACACGAGTATCGCCGCGGTCGCGACCTTGGCCTTGATGTAGGGGCCCATGACGTCGGCCAGCAGGCGGCTTCGACCCAATAGGACGCCGAAGATCACGCCGAATATCGAGCCGACGATGAAGCCGCCGATCGTCTCCTGCATCGTGACGAAGACCTGCACCCAGATCGGGCCGAGGTCCGTGCCCTGCGTGATCCAGGCCCAGAGCTTCTGCGCGATGTCGGATGGCTGCGACCAGAAGAACTTGTCGACGACGCACACATGGCCGGCGGTGTTGCAGTCGCTGACCTGAGCTCCCAGCTGCCAACCGCCAAGGATGATCACCGCGAAAAGAACTCGGAGGAGCTGGATGTTAAGCACGCGTCGTCGAGACTCCGCTCGGCGTCTCGCTGCGAGATCCACCTGCGGGCGCTCCACAGTCACAGCCAACTAAGCCGCCCCGCTCTGCTTCTGACGCTCATAGCTGACGAGGACCTCGTCCTTGAGGTCTTCCCAGATCTCTTCGTAGATCTCCGTGAAGCGCGGCTGAAACCGTATCTCCGCGACGTTGCGCGGCCGCGGGAGATCGACCTCGTAATTGCTCTTCACTGTGCCCGGACCCGCGGTGATCACGAAGACGCGGTCGCTGAGAGAGATCGCCTCTTCCAGGTCGTGCGTGACGAACACCACCGAGGCGGAGCTGGCCGCCCAAAGGCCGAGCAGCTCGTTTTCCATCAATGAGCGGGTCTGCACGTCGAGTGCGCTGAACGGCTCATCCATGAGGAGGATCCGGGGCCCGTTGATCAGGCTCTGCGCGAGCGCCACACGTTTGCGCATGCCACCCGACAGCTGATATGGATAGCGATCTTCGAAGCCCGCCAGCCCGACGCGCGCTATCCAGTCACGCGCCTTGTCCCTTGCGCTGCGCGGGGAAAGACCGTGGTATCGGGGACCCGCGGCCACGTTCTCGAGGACCGACTTCCAGGGAAAGACCGCGTCGGCCTGGAACATGTAGCCGATTCCGTCCGCGATCCCTTTGACCGGCTTCCCGAAGACCTCCACCTGGCCTTCGCTGGGTGGCTCGAGGCCGGAGATCAGAGCAAGCGTGGTCGACTTGCCGCAACCGGTCGGACCGACGACGGCGCAGAACTCGCCATCACCGACGGTCATCGTCAGGTCGCGAAGCGCGGTATAGACGCTGCCCGAGGGCGTGAGAAACCGCTTCGTGACCCCGCGCAGATCGATCGCGTTCGGCATTTAGACCGACTCTGGATGCCAGCTGGCCGCCGCGCAACGGATGCGGTCGTTGTGGCCGTTTTGGTCGTTTTGGTCGCGGGATGGGCCTTCAGGGACGTACTACGATCACGACAATCCAGTGAAGACGAGGCTGCCGCTCGCCTACCAGATCCTGGTCTTCCAGGTCGCCATCATCCTGCTGTCCGCGTTGATGGGCGCCGCAGCGGCGGTGTGGCAGGCAAGCCAGCAGCTCGATCAGCAGTACGAGCAGCGATCGCTGGCCATCGCTGAAACGGTCGCATCGAACGGCGACATCCAGGAGGGGCTGCTCAACGGTGACCCGGGCGGCCTCATTCAGAAGAGCGCCGAGCAGGTCCGAGTGTCGACGGGCGCGAGCTACGTGGTTGTGACCGATCGCTCCGGGATCCGATACTCGCACCCGAATCCGGCGCTGATCGGAAAGCCGGTTGATGAGAATCCCGCTGCGGTGCTGGCGGGGCAAACCTGGGTTGGGGTGCAGCGGGGCACACTCGGAGTCTCAGCCCGTGGCAAGGCGCCGATCTTCTCTCAGGGCCGGGTCATCGGCATGGTCTCCGTAGGGTTTCTGGAGACCGCCGTGTTCGATCACCTCGTGGCGGAGCTGCCCGGTTTCGCGGCGACGGTGCTCCTGGCGCTCGGCCTCGGTGTGATCGGATCGCTGCTGCTCGCCTCGCGGCTGAAACGGCAGACGTTCGGCCTGGAGCCGTATGAGATCGCGGGCCTTCTCGAAGAGAGGGAGGCGAGCATCCAGGGCATTCACGAAGGCGCCATAGCCACCGATGGCAACGGGATCATCACGCTGGCCAACGACGAAGGCCGCCGATTGCTCGAGCTTCCCGACGACTGCGTGGGGCGCAAGCTCACCCAGGTCCTGCCACCGGGCCGTTTGCTGAAGTTTCTGTCTGGTGCGCTCAAGGATGAGGACGAGGTCGTCCTCTCCGGCGACCGGGTGCTGCTGGCGAGCCGGCGCGCGATCCGGGTGCGCGGGCGCGAGATCGGACACGTTGCGACGCTCCGCGACTCGACCGAGATCACCGGGCTCGCCAGGGGACTTGGCGTCGACAGCCTGACCGATGCCCTGCGAGCGCAGGCGCACGAGTTTGCGAACCGGCTTCACACCATCGCCGGACTGGTCCAGCTAGGCCGCGGTGAGGATGCCATGAAGCTGATCGCCCAGACCTCCGGGCTGCACCAGGAGCTGACCGAGTCGTTGCTCGACCGCGTCGGCGATCCCGTGCTCGGCGCACTCCTTCTGGCCAAAGCCGCGGTCGCGTCGGAACGAGGAATCGAACTTCGCGTCAGCGACGACACGATGATGACCGGCAGCTCGCTCGAGGCTGAAGACCTGATATCGGTGCTCGGCAACCTGATCGACAATGCGCTCGACGCCGCGGCCTCCGGTGGCCCTGAACGTTGGGTCAGCGTTTCCGTCACCGAGCAGGGTGACGAGCTCGTGATGAAGGTGCACGACTCCGGCCCGGGCATTCCGCAGGGGCTGGAAGGCCAGGTCTTCCAGGAGGGCTTCAGCACGAAGTCCGGCCCGGGACAGAGGCGCCGCGGCTTTGGGCTTGCGCTTGTCCGGCAGGTCGCGCACCGCAACGGCGGCGACGTCAGCGTCGCCAACGACGGAGGCGCTGTCTTCACTGTGCGCCTCCGCACGAGGGTGTTGGCGCGCACATGATTCGAACCCTGGTCGTCGACGACGATTACCGCGTCGCCGAGGTTCATTGCGCGTACGTGGAGCGCGTGCACGGTTTCGAAGTGGCCGGCCGCGCTCATTCCGGCGCCTCGGCCCTCGAGTCCGTCGATCGATTGCGTCCGGAGCTGGTCCTGCTCGACATCTACCTGCCCGACATCTCCGGCCTCGAAGTGCTGCA
>DASTIX010000125.1:0-7967 GCA_035717165.1 Candidatus Dormiibacterota bacterium | reverse complement strand
GATTCCGATCGATCCACGCCGCAGCTTGCTGACGTCGTCGACGGCGCCGATCGCACCTCCCGCCAGCAGCGCGAAGACCGACGGAATCGCGCCGGCGTGACCGGCAAGGCTCGCGGCGACACCGCCGATCACCGCCATGGCGACAAAGAGGATGCCGCCGCCCGTCGGCGTGCCGGCCTTCTTCTGGTGGCTGTCGGGAAGCTCCTCCTGGATCACCTGGCCCGCGCGCACGACGCGAAGCGCGCGAATGAACCACGGATAGAGCGCGAGCCCGATCACGAACGAGACGAGAAAGGTGGTGAGGTCGAGAGTCACCCTGCTGTGAGCTCGTCCACCAGCTTGTCGAGCCGCACGCCGTGCGACGCCTTGACCAGGACGCGATCACCGGACTGAGCGTGCGAGCGTACCCAATGCGCGGCCGCCTCTCGATCGGCTACGAGGTCGCCGCCGCCGCCTTCGGCGATCAGCCGCGCGTGTCCGGTGTCGACGACGCAGAACGCATCGAAGACTTCGCGCGCGCGCTGGCCGACGTGACGATGTGATTCGTCGGCGAGCGCTCCTAGCTCGCGCATCTCGCCAAGCACCGCGAAAAGCCTTCCCGTGCGGGGGCGCTCCGCCAGCGCATCGAACGCGGCCAGCATCGACTCGGGGCTGGCGTTGTATGCGTCGTCGATCATCGTGAAACCGGCGGCTGCCGGCTTCTCCTGGAGCCGATGATCCACCTGCACTTCGGCGAGTGCCGCGGCGCCGTTCTCGAGTGGAACCCCGGCGAACTCGCCGACGGCGAGCGCCGCGGCGGCGTTGAGCGCCTGGTGCCGGCCGCCCAGCTTGAGCCGTACGTCGACGCCGCGAACGGAGAATCGCGCGCCTTCGCGGTCTGGCTCGTAGCCCTCCACGCGGTAGTCGCCGTGCTCCGACCCGAACGACGCGACGCGCGCCGTCGTCATCTGCGCGAGCAGGGGATAGAACTGGTTGTCCGCATTCAGCACCGCCAGACCCGCCTCGGGGAGGGCGGCCACGAGCTCGCCCTTGCTGCGCGCGAGCTCCTCGCGCGAAGAGAAGAACTCCATGTGCACGACGCCGACGTTCGTTACCACTCCCACGACCGGCCTGGCCAGTGCCGCGAGGCGTGCGATGTCGCCCGGGCGCTGCAGTCCCATCTCGAGCACCAATGCAGAGTGATGCGGCTCGAGGCTGAGGATCGTGAGCGGCACTCCGGTCTCGGTGTTCAGGTTGCCCTGCGTGCGCAAAACGTTGAAGTGCTGGCCGAGGACGGCGGCGACCATCTCCTTCGTCGAAGTCTTCCCGTTGCTTCCGGTGACGCCGACGACCAGGGGCTGCACACGCTTCAAGGCATGCGCGGCGAGGGCGAAGAGCGCGGACCACGTGTCGGGCACGACGACCTCGACGATTCCCGGCGCCAGGTCGGTCTTGCGCTGGACGACCGCGGCGGCGGCGCCGCGCGCGACCGCGTCGGCGACGAACTCGTGGCCGTCCATCTCCGCGCCCTTGAGCGCGAAGAACAGACCGCCGGGCTTGACCTCACGCGAGTCGGTGTGGAAAGTCGAGAACATCTCGCCGACCTGTGTGCCGCCGACCTCGCCGCCGCCCGTCACCTCGAGGATCTCGAGGAGGCTGAGTCTCATCTACATAAGTAGAACCGCTAGTGCGGGTCGGGCGTTATGTGCCAGTCGACGACCATCGTCTGCGCGATCTTCTGCCAGATCGGCTCGGCGGTGAGATAGCCGTCGTTCAGCGTCCAGTCTTTGTCCGCGCCGGGGTAGTGCGGCTTGCGGGTGACGACGAGCATCGTGAAGCGCGGATGCTGCGCCGGCAGGAACCCCACGAACGACGTCCAGACATCAAGCGTGTACTGGCCGTTGACCGGAATCTGCGCGGTCCCGGTCTTGCCGGCCTGATCCGTCTCGAAGCCGTGCACACGTGACGTCCAACCCGACCCGTGCTGCACAACCTGCTCCATCATCCAGGTCATCTTGGCCGCGGCGTCCGGGCTGATCACCTGGCGCTGCGGCTGCAGCACGACCGGGTTGATCTGCGTCCCGACCCGCTCGACCACGTGCGGCGGCGCGTACTTGCCGCCGTTGGCGATGACGTTCACCGCCGCCAGCATCTGCACCATGTTCACCTGGATGCCCTGTCCGAACGAGGCCGTCGCGTACTGCGCGTCCGCCATCTGCGCCTGTGCCGGAGGCGGATAGAAGGCTTCGCCGGCGACGTCGATGCCGCTCGGTTGCGTCAGCCCGAAGGCCTGAAGGTTCTTGTAAAACGCATCGTGGCCCTCGGCCTCCATCGCCTTCATGGCTCCGACGTTGAGGGAGCTCTCGAGGACCTTCGTGTAGTCGATGTTGCCGTAGTTGTGGTGGTTCCAGTCATAGATCCGGTAGCCGCCCACATCGAGATATCCCGGATCGTTGATGACGGTGTTGGGCTGGATGGCGCCGACGTTGAGCGCGCCTGACAGCGTCACCGTCTTCATCACCGAGCCCGGTTCGTAGAGATAGCTGACGACGTTGTCCTTGAAGAGCGCCGGGTCGGTGTGGACGAAGTTGTTGGCGTTGTAGCTCGGATAGTCAGCCCAGGCGACGATGCCGCCCGTCGACGGATCCATGATCAGCACGCTTCCGCTCTCGGCGTTGTCCCTCTTTATCCCGTCGGCCAGCGCCTGCTCGGCGGCGTACTGGATGTTGGCGTCGAGCGACAGCACGAGGTCCTGGCCGTTCACCGGGTTCTGGTCTGAGTGCGAGCCCAGGACGATCTCGTTGTTGGCCAGATCGCGGTAGCTCGAGATGTAGCCCGGCGTGCCGGCGAGGGTCTTCTGGTACTTCATCTCGATGCCGGCCTGGCCGTCGCTGTTCCAGTTGACGAAGCCGAGAAGATCTGACGCCAGCGTCGTGCCCGCCTCAGCGCCGGGCAGATACGAACGCTGGGTTTCCGGCTGCAGGCCGACCCCGGGAAGCTTCAGTGCCTTCAGCGCATCGGCCTTGTCCTTGCTGAAGCGCCGGGCGATGTAGGCGAACTTCGCGTTCGACTCGAGCGTCGTCATGACCGATTGCCGGTCGACGCCCAGCACCGAGGCGAGCCCGCTTGCGACGGTGTCGCGCTCACCGGCGTTGATCTGGTCCGGCGACACGAACGCCGAGTAGACCGTCGTGTTGACGACGAGCTGCGTCAGGTTGCGGTCGAAGATCGCGCCGCGGATGGCGGGGAGCTCGACGAACTCGCGGTACTGCTCCTGCGCAGCGGTCGCGAGCAGACCGTGCTCCGCGACCTGCCAGTACGCGAGTCGCGACCACACCGCGCCCGCGAGGACGAGCGCCATGATGAGCATCGAAAGGATGCGAAGGCGCGCCGTGCCAACACGCTCGACCTTGCCGGGGCGCTTGGACGACAGCGCCCTGGTGCTCACTATTTCTTGGTCGAGGCCATGACGTCGCGAGTGCCCGCGACCTGGTTGAGAACCGCTGCGACCGCGCGCTGCCACAGAGGCGTCGCGTCGGTCGGCGATCCGCCGACAGGCGATGTGAGATCGACCGCCACCTGCTGGCCCTGCACGTAGCTCGACGGCACGACACGCTGCATTCCGCTGTGCGAGGCCTGCTGCTGCACCTGTGCAGGAGCGCGCATCGTCACCTCCTGGTAGCGGAGCTGGTCCTGCTCGGCGATCAGCTGGCGCTGCTGGTCCTGCAGGCGCGAGATGTCATACGACGCCTGCGTGATCTGCGCCGCGATCGCCAGGTAGAAGAGCACGGCGATCAGGACCGCGCCGACGCCAAGGTACGCGTGCCCGAAGACGTTGACCCGCAGCCGCTCCTGGGCGACGGCGCTGGCCACCTGCACGAATCCGCGCGTGTTTCGACGCCGCCGGCTCGGCGGTGTCGGCACGTGCGGCGTGGCGGTCGCGCCCATGCGCCGTCGGGTCAGTATTCGGGTCGATGTCAAGACGTAAACCTCGTGTGTGGCTGGGCCGTGGATGAAAAAAGGTGCCCGGCGGCCGGAGGGGTTAGGCCGGTCGCCGGGGCTTGGAGGGGTCCGGTTCTGGAAGCTTTTCCGCGACCCGGAGGCGGGCGGACCGGGCGCGGGGGTTGGCGGCCACTTCCTCTTCGGACGGCCGCACGGGATGACGGGTGACGATGCGGAGGGTGGCCCGGTGGCCGCAGGTGCAGACTGGCTGCTGGGGTGGGCAGATGCAGTCTTTGGACTCGACGTTGAAGAATGACTTGACCAAGCGGTCTTCCAGGGAGTGGAAGCTGATCGTCGCCATACGACCACCGGGTTTGAGTGTCGTAAGAGCTGCTCGAAGTCCTGTCTCGATCTGACCGAGCTCGTCGTTGACCTCGATCCGGATCGCCTGGAACGTGCGCGTCGCGACGTGGATGTCTCGCGGCCAGGCATTGCGCGGAATCGCGGCCTCGACGGCGGCTGCGAGGTCGCGTGTGGTGCGGAGCGGGCGCCGCACCACGATGAACTGGGCGATCCGGCGAGCCCAGCGCTCTTCGCCGTAATCGCGAAGGATGCGCTCGAGCTCCGGCTCGCCGTAGTTGTTGACGACCTGTTGCGCGGTCAGCTCCGAGGTCGGGTCCATGCGCATGTCGAGCGGCCCGTCGGCGCGGAAACTGAAACCGCGCTCGGGGTCGTCGATCTGCGTGCTTGAGAGACCGAAGTCGAAGAGGACCATGTCCGCCGGCGAAAAACCACGCTGCGAAGCGATGGAGCCAAGCTCAGAGAAATCACCGTGAACCACGACGGCTGACGGACCGAACGAAGCCAGCGACTCCTGACCGGACCTGACTGCTCTCGGATCGCGGTCGATCCCGAGCAGCCTGCCGCCAGGCGTGATCCTCTCCAGGATCTGGCGGGCGTGGCCCGCCTGCCCGAGGGTGCAGTCGATCGCGACCGCGCCCTCTCGGGGCTGGAGCAGCTCTATTACCTCTTGTGAAAGTGCTGGAACGTGCGAGGGGCTACTGCCCCGAGATGACCCTGTCAGCGAATTCGGTGAATCGTCCTTGCGCGTCTGCGCTGTAGCTCTCCCATCGCGCCTCGGGCCAGATTTCGACCCTCGATCCCATCCCAATGACCACCACGGTAGACGGGGTCTCGATCTCCGCCAGCCGGCGCTGTTCTGGCTGGAGGCTGATCCGGCCCTGACCGTCCGGCTCGAACGGGACCGACATCGAGTACAGCGTGCGCGCCAGCGCTCGCTGGTCGGGTCCCGGCAGCGGGCTCTGCAGCTGGGCGGCCAGGGCGTTCCACAGGTCGGGCGGATAGATCGCGAGCACGGCGTCCTGGCTGACGGAGATGTAGCTTCCCTCGCTCAGCTGCTTGCGGAACTGAGCCGGGATCGCCACCCGTCCTTTGTCGTCCACCCTCACCCGATGTGCGCCTGTGAACAAGGGTCATCGGGCCTCCCAGTACTGCAGGCGGCGGCGCTGTGTGCGGGCGCACAGGCTGCAGCCGCAGCCGTGGAGCTCGAGGGGAAGGCGGTTGCCGTGCTTGTCGAATCGGTGGTTGAGGCCGAGGTCCTCATCCTCATCGCGGCTGCGGGGAGAAGTGGCGTAGAGGAGGTGTATGGCGTGCCTTACTTGGACGTAGGGTGCGACGTATGGTTCCATGTCTGCTGGGTTCACCACTTCTCCCCACTGATCACCGCGATTCGCCGCAGACCCTATCAACCCCGGTTCAGACTGTCAATACCTTTACCACAACATCTAGAGCCCCGAAACTCCAAGGCTCGCGCGAAAGCCCATTATCTTGGGCTTAACAGTTGCCTATACCCAAGATCTAGAGGTGCAAGGTGATAGCGGCGAACAACAGTTTGGTTGAGTGCGAAGCGCCCTATCCGGGGTTGCTTACTTCCCTTTACCCACTTCGCTTGAGCAAACCGAGGCGCTTGGCCCGGTTTTCGGCCCACGTGAAGACCAGCACCGAGACCGGAATCAGGACCGCGCCCATGCCCAGAAGAATGGCCACGGTTGGCAGCTGCTCCCCCACGCCGGCGTTATCGAGGAGGCTGCGGCGCATCCCCGCGAGCGCGTAGGTCAGAGGGCTGATCATCCCTGCCACCTGGAGCGGCACGGGCAGGACGGTCAGCGGGTAGTAGACGCCCGAGACCAGGAGCATGAAGCCCTGCACGGCGAAGGACATCTGCTCTCCCTTCTGCGGTGAGAGCAGCGGCAGTATCGACGTAAGGATCGCAAGGCCGATCAGCGGCGCGATCGAGGCGGCGAGCACGACAAGGGTGCCGGGAATGTTGGCGTGCGAGAAGTCGAGGTTGAAGATCGCGATCGCCGCGATCAGGACGATGAACGTCCGCGCCAGTCCGTACCCGATTGCGAACACGCAGATGCCCATCAGGTGCGTCATGCGACGCACGGGGGCCATGAACGTGTACTCGATCGTGCCCTCCCACCTTTCCCATGCGATGGCGTACGCCGCCTCCATGAAGACGAGCGAGAGATAGCCCCACAACAGGGCGCCGATGAGCAGATACAGCTGCGTGCGGCGGAGGTCGAACGACGCCCCACCGGCGCCGAGTGAGCCCAATCCGGAGGCGAGGAAGCCGATCGACAGCACGCTGACGATGCTGTAGAAGAGCCACACGACCTCCCACACCCAGTAGCGCTTGTAGACGTAGAGCTGGCGCTCGGCGAAGCCGAAAAGCGCGCCAAGCTCAGCGTTTCTGACGCCGATCATGTGGTCACCTCCGCTTCCTCTTCCTCCTCCTCGAGCGTCTTGCCGGTGAGGTGCATGAAGACGTCCTCCAGCGAGGTGGCGTCGTATTGCCGGCGAAGCTCGCCGGGACTGTCATCGGCGAGCACGTGGCCGCCGTCCATCATCAGCACCCGATCGCAAAGCGCCGCCGCCTCGTCCATGTCGTGGGTGCAGAGCAGCACGGTGATCTCCCGCTGCGAACGCAGAGTGTCGAGCACGGCCTGGACTTCTTTCTTCGACCGCGGATCGAGACCGGTCGTCGGCTCGTCCATCAACAGCAGCGACGGCGCCGTGAGGAAGCTGCGAGCAATCGCGACCTTCTGCTGCTGTCCGCGCGAGAGCTGCTTCATCGGCCGGTCGACGACCTCGCGCGGCAAGCCCAGCTGCTCGAGGATCTCGACCACGCGCCTGCGAGTGCCGCCTCCGCTGCCGTAAAGGCGCGCGGCGTACACCATGTTCTCCCAGGGGCTCAGCTCCTTGAAGAACGCCGCCTCGACCGACACGCGGTTCACGTGGCGCCGAACCTCGAGCGCCTCGCTCACCACGTCGTAGCCGAAGACTCGCGCCGTGCCGGCGTCGGGCGTGAGCAGCGTCCCGAGGATTCGGATCAACGTCGACTTGCCGCTGCCGTTTGGGCCCAGGATGCCGGTCACGCCCCCTGGCTCGACCGTGAGGTCGAGCTCGTGCAGGGCGATCTTGTCCTTCGACGCCGTCTTCCACCAGGGCGCGCCGGCTTCGCGCTCGCGCACGCGAAACGCCTTCCTGACACCTTGTATGTCGATGGCCGGGGGGTTCATCTCAAACTCCTAGAAACCGAGTGGACAAAAGAAAAAGGACCGTCGCGGTGCCCAACAACCGCACGGTCCTCTTGGAGCTCTAGCTTCTAGTTGTCTGCTACCAGACCAGACTCAACGGTGTGCGGATGGGCGCACTTCATCCTTGAAGCGGATGAAGTCCGTTTCATTGATGACGCCCAATTAGCACACTCCTTGAGACATAGACACACCCGGATGGGCGTGGAGACTCAGCTAGCGTACCCGGCCTCGAGGCCGTCAGTCAAGAGCCAGCTGCGAGATCACGAACGCCATCACGAACGCTTCCTCGCGCCATGACTCGTACCGGCCTGACGGGCCCATGTGGCCGGAGCCCATCTCGGTCTTGAGCAGCACGGGACGTTCGCCGGCGTTCAACGTCCTCAGCTTCGCGACCCACTTGGCCGGCTCCCAGTACGAGACGCG
>DASTIX010000124.1:0-16633 GCA_035717165.1 Candidatus Dormiibacterota bacterium | reverse complement strand
GCATCCGCATGCTGGGCTGCACGGAGGACCGCGCCCGGTGTGATCTTCGTAGGCACGAACCGGCTGCTGAGTCGCTCGGCGATCATCGAGAAGGCGAGCGAGGTCGATGCCGGCCCGAGGACCATCCCAGGCCGCGACCCGAGCACCGCCTCCGTCAGAACGGCAAACGCGGTGTCGTGCTCGAGGATGGTTCCTGTCTCATCGACGATGAAGCACCGTTCGCCGGGAGTGTCGATGAAGACCCCCAGCTTCGCCTTGACCGCGGCTGTGATGACGCCGATCTCCTGCAGGTGCGCGCGGAACGACGGGTCGTCCTGCTCCATCACGATCTCGGCCGGCGCCGCATTCAATGGGATCACCGTGCAGTTGAGCTCGCGCAGGATCTGGGGCAGCACCATCGCCGCGGCGCCGTTGTTGTAGTCGATCACGACCTTGAACGCGGCGCCGCGGACGCTCTCGACGTCCAGCTTGTGCAGCATGTCCTCCGTGTAGCGCTCCGTCTGGCTGTCGCGCCGCGTGATGCGCCCCATCTCGTAGTGCGACACGCGGCGGATGTCCTCGCGGAAGAACAGGCCCTCGAGCTTGCGCTCGTTGCGTTTGTCGATGTCGAGGCCGAGGTCGTCGAAGATCCGGATGTCCGCCGATCGGGGATCGACCGGCGACGTCTGCACCGCCACCGCCGAGACGTGGTTGTGCCGTGCCCAGTACCGGCACACAGGCGCGGGCAGCACCGACAGATCGATTACGTGCGTGCCCGACGAGATCATTCCGGACATCAGCGCGCGCCCGATCATCCGGGCTGAACGCGTGTAGTCGCGGGAGAACGCGATCTCGGTCCCCTTCGGCGTCAGTGCGCCGATGGCGGCGCCCAGCCGCGACGCGAACTCGGGGGTGATCTCGATGTTGATCAGGCCGTTGAGCCCGTAAGAGCTGAACAGGCCGCGCTTCCACGAGCCCGCCCAGATGATCGACTCGTGCACGACCGCGCCCGGCTCGACGTCCTTGTTGGGCCAGATGCGCACGTTGGCGTTGACCGTCGATCCCGCACCGATCGTCACCTCGCTGCCGATGACGCTGCCCTCCTCGAGCAGGCAGCCATTCTTGACAGTGACGCCGCGGCACACGACCGACCCGCGCAGACGGGAGTTGAGGCCGACGTAGCTGTGATCCCAGACGATGGAGTTCGAGACCTTCACGCCCGAGTCGATCGTCGTGTACGCGCCGATGACGGCGGGGCCGTTGATCCAGGCGCCCGCGCGCACCTTGGCGCCGGCGCCGACCAGGGCCGGGCCATCCACACGCGCGCCGGGATCGATCTCCGCGTCGGGATGGATCCAGAGCGCTTCGCCCACGCGCTCGCCGGGCAGCTGGACCTTCACCTTGCCCTCGAGACAATCGAAGTTCGCCTTCGCGTAGGCCGAGTGGCTGCCGACGTCCTCCCAGTAACCGCTCGCGACCCATCCGAAGACGTGCTCGCCTTCTTTGAGCAGCTTGGGAAACACGTCGCCTGACCAGTCGGTGATCTCGCCCGGCCGGAAGAATTCGAACACCGAGGGGTCGAGGATGTAGATGCCGGTGTTGGCGAGGTCGGAGATCACCTCGCCCCAGCTTGGTTTCTCGATGAAGCGCTGCACGGCGCCCCCCTGGTCCACGACCACGACGCCGTACTCGAGAGGGTTCGGCACCGGTTTGAGGACGATGGTCGCGATCGCCTTGCGTTCGCGGTGGAATCGCGCCGCCGCACCGAGGTCGATGTCGGTCAGCGAGTCGCCTGAGATCACGACGAACGTCTCGTTCAGGTGCTGGCGGGCGAGCATCACCGAACCGGCCGTGCCGAGGGGCGAGTCCTCGACCGAGTACGTCAGGGCGACGCCCTGCTCCGAACCGTCGCCGAAGTAGTTGCGGATCGAAGCGCCCATGTACTGAACCGTCGCCACCACGTCGCGCAGCTGATGGCGGCGGAGGTGCAGAAGGATGTGCTCCATGATCGGCCGGCCTGCGACCGGCACCAGCGGCTTGGGCATGCTGCTGGTAAGCGGGCGCAGCCGCGAGCCCTCGCCCCCTGCCATGACGACTGCCTTCATCTCCCCTTCCTCTCTAGGATCTTAGTTCCGTGCACGCAGAACTCAATCAATTCGCCTACGACCTGCTGTGGACCTGGCAGCCTCGAATCGAAGCACTCTTTCGCACGCTCGATCCCGAGCTCTGGAAGGCGACGCGCGAGAACCCGGTGGTCATGCTGAGTCAGCTCGGGGACGAGGGCATCGAGCGCGCGTTCGCGCGAGAAGAGGTCAAGCACGCATTCGCCGATGCGCAGGCCGCCTATCGCGCCTACTACGACCGGCATCCGCGGTTCATGGACGCGAACGCGCCGCTCGCAATCGCCTATTTCTCGCTCGAGTTCGGACTGGCGGAGAGTCTTCCGATCTATTCGGGCGGCCTCGGGGTCCTTGCCGGGGACCACCTGAAGGCGACGAGCGATCTGGGTTTGCCACTGGTTGCGGTCGGCCTTCTCTACAAGCAGGGATTTGGCCGCCAGGACATCGACGCCGCCGGTCGCCAGTTCGAGGTCTACACCGAGAACCGCGGCGCGGAGCTGCCCGTCCACAAGGTCACGGGGGTCGAGGTCGAAGCGCCCATCGGAGCGCGCAACGTGAAGATCGCGGTCTGGCGCGCGCAGGTCGGACGCGTGCCGCTGTTCCTGCTGGACACCGACCTGGAGGCGAACCCTCCCGACCTGCGCAACATCACGGATCGGCTCTACGTCCCCGAGCCGGACCGCCGGCTGCGGCAGGAGATCGTCCTCGGCATCGGCGGCGTGCGCGCCCTGCGCGCACTGGGCATCGACTCGGGTGTGTTTCACCTCAACGAAGGTCACAGCTTTCTCTGCGGGATCGAGCGCATCCGCGAGCTGCGCGCGTCGCGTCAGATGACGCTCGAAGAGGCACGGCTCGTCGCGCGCGCCGGCATCGTCTTCACGACGCACACACCGATCGCGGCGGGCAGCGACTACTTCGATTCGGGCCTCGTGTGGGACCTGCTCGGGCCGTACCTGACCCAGGTCGGGATTTCTTTCGATCGGTTCATGGACCTCGGCCGGCAGCGGCCAGGCGATCCGCGCGAGCGGCTCTGCACCACGTACGCGGCGCTGCGCCTCGCCGATCAATCAGTCGGCGTGAGCCGACTCCACGGTGCGGTTTCGCGCCGGTTGTGGAAGGACGCGTGGCGCGGGTTGCCCGAGACGCAGGTGCCAATCGGCTCGGTGACGAACGGCGTGCACATGCCGACCTGGGTCGCCCCGGAGGTCGCCGCGCTAGTCGCGCGGTACGTCGGACCTGATTGGTGGGATCTCGACCCGGCCGACGGTCGATGGCACGCCGTGTACGAGATACCCCCGTCCGAGCTGTGGTCGGTCCATTGCAAGCTGAAGAAGGCGCTGCTCGACTACGTCGCCGAGCGTGCCGAGACGCCGCACGAGCTCGACGCCGGCGCGATGACCATCGGGTTCGGACGGCGGTTTGCGCCGTACAAGCGCGCGAACCTCCTGCTCAAGGATCACGCTCGCCTGTCGCGCATCCTTCGCAACACTCGGCGTCCGGTGCAGATCCTTTTCGCGGGCAAGGCGCATCCGGCCGACCAGCCGGGCAAGGAGATCGTCGCCGGCATCGTCGCGCTTGCGCGTGAGGAGCCCCGCGTCGTTTTTCTGAAGGACTACGACATCGAGCTCGCTCGCCACCTCGTGCATGGAGCCGACGTATGGCTCAACAACCCGCGGCGGTTTCTCGAGGCCAGCGGCACGAGCGGCATGAAGGCGGGCGCCAACGGCGCGCTGAACGTCAGCGTGCTCGACGGCTGGTGGGACGAGGCGTACCGGCCGGAGCTGGGCTGGGCGATTCCGTCCGCCGCGACGCTCGACCGCCAGGACGTCGACGATCTAGCCGAGGCGGAAGGATTGTTCCGCCTGCTCGAGCGTGAGGTCGTGCCCGCCTATTTCGACCGGGACGAGTCGGGCGTTCCTCGGCGGTGGGTCGAGATGATGAAGGCGTCGATCCGCATCGTCGTCACGCAGTTCTCGGCGCGAAGGATGGTGACCGACTACTTCAACACCGCCTACGCCCCCGGCGCGAGGCGCGTCGAGCAGCTGCGACTGCTGCCGGATTGGGGCGGCTGACCGCCGGTTTGTCGCCGATATCAGGCAGCCGGAGCAGCGAAACCCCCGGATAGGCGCGCCAATCCGGGCTTTCGGGCTACTCCCCGACTGGGGCCGGTGACGGAGTGCTCGGTCCGGCGGGTGTCGTGACGCCGCTGCGCTCGCTATGGCTCGCGATCGCCGACAGGTAGAGCTGCACGTACTTCTGCGCTGAGCGCGACCACGACACGTCTTCTCTCATCGCGTGCTGGACCAGCCACGCCCACACGCTCGTGTGGCGGTACGTTTCCGCCGCTCGTACCACAGCCGCGAAGAACTGCCACGCGTCGTACTCGCCGAAACGAAACCCGTTGCCGGTGTGCGCGGCCGGGTCGAAGTCGCGAATCGTGTCGGCGAGACCTCCCGTCGCGCGCACGACGGGGATGGTTCCGTAGCGCAGCGCGATGAGCTGGGCGAGCCCGCCCGGCTCGAAGCGCGAGGGCATCCACAGCATGTCCGCGCCGGCGTAGATGCGCTGGGCCAGCGCCGAGTCGAAACCAATCGCGACCGCGAACTGGTGCGGCTTCTCCGACGCCCAGCGCCGGAACATGTCCTCGTAACGGCGATCGCCGGTGCCTATGACCACGACCTGAAGTCCGAGCTCGACCAGCTCGGGCAGCGCCTGCTCGATCAGGTCGAATCCTTTGACGTCGTAGAAGCGCGACACGATAGCGCACACGGGCTTGTTGACGTCCTCCAGGCCCAGCTCACGCCGCAAGGCCGCGCGGCAAAGGGCCTTGTTCTGCGGAGCGTCGGCGGAGTAGTTGTGCGGGATGTTGGGATCCCGCTGGGGATCGAAGAGCTCGTAGTCGATGCCGTTCAGAATTCCGTGCAGCTTGTGCGTGTTGCGGCGCAGCAGCTCGTCCAGCCCCTCGCCGTACTCGGGCGTCTGGATCTCCTTGGCGTAGCGGTCGCTCACGGTGTTGACGACGTCGGCGAAGTGAATGCCGCGACCGAGGACGTTGACGACGTTGTCGAGGCCCGGAATCCCGAGACGGATCAGGCCCCACTCCTGGAGTCCCGCAAGCATGAGCGCGCCGAATCCGAAGACTCCCTGCGCGGAAAGGTTGTGGACCGTCAGCGCGGTCGCGATGTCGGCGTATCGATCCGAGTCATAGACGCGATCGAGGAGATTCGGTATGAGTGCGCCCCACCAGTCGTGTACATGGACCACGTCGGGGAAGAAGTCGAGCGCCGGCATCATCTCCATCACGGCCCGGCAGAAGTAGACGGACCGCGCGTCGTCGTCGCCGAACCCGAACATCCCGTCGCGGTCGTAGAGCGGCGGGCAGTCGATGAAGTAGACCGGGATCTCCCCGAGGCGAGCCTCATAGATCGTGGCCGCGATGATGTCCGTCCCGAGAGGAACGGGCACCGCCGACGCCACGGGCCGCAAACCGTAACGGCCGATGTCGATCTGCCGGTAGCGCGGCAGCACGACGCGGACGTCGTGGCCGATGCGACGAAGCTCCTTGGACAAGGACGCTGCCACGTCTGAGACGCCGCCCAGCTTCGCGTACGGTGCGAGCTCGGCGGCCGCCATCAGGACCTTCAGATGCTCGGCGTGCGGCACCTGGATCGCGGGCGCCTGGCCGGGCACGCGGATTCCAAGCGCGCCCGACGGTGGCACGACCTCGATGTCGCGACCGTCGCGGCTGACGACGAGCGCAAGCTCGAACGCATCGCCCGGCCGCTTGCCGAGCTGGTGGAACGGAATGGCGATGAAGAAGGGATCGTCGATGTTCCAGCTGGCCTCCACCACCCCTCGGTTCAGCGGCTCGACCACTCGCGCGACGCTGATCGTGCTGCCCTGGGCTCGCGGCGTGACGCGCACGACATACGCGGGATCGAAGCCAAGCTCGCCAATCGCAGGTGGAGGCAGCGGTAGGTCGATGTTGCCGCCGCCATCGGCCGCGGGCGGACCTGCCATGTAGAGCCAGAGCTCGAGGTTCTGCTGCTCGAACTCCTGCGCCGAGCGCGGTGAATCGATTCGCATGTAGAGCCGGTCGTCGTCGGTGCCGTAGAGAACGCGCTCGACGACTCCGGCAGGTCTGTGCAGGGCGCCGAATCCGGATCCGACGAGGTAGAAGCCCGCCTGGCTCCACGACGAGTCATTCCTCGAATGGGGGCTGATCGTCGCTCCGGGCACTCCACGCTCCGCCGCCGGCGCGCGCTTGATGATCGGCTGGAAAAGACGAGCGGGCGCACGCGCGCCCATCAGCTTGTAGACGTTGCGGAGATGCAGCCGGAACTGGTTGTCCCAGATGGGGTCCATGCCCGAGTCGTGCTTGCGGCTGAACCACCAGAACCAGTCGCTGCCCTCGGTGATCAGGATCTCCCTCCAGGCCAGCGCCGCCTGTTGCGAATCCTTCGGGCGCTGCTGCGACTGCGCGTCGAGCCAGTCGCGGGTTTCGGCAAGGAGGTCCCACGCGACGTTGTGCTCGGGGTCGCCGATCCAGGTGTCGAGGCTTGCCCCGATCCAGCTTCCGGTATGGAGGTGATGGAGCTGCTGCTGCGGCGGATGCTCCGCGAGAAAGTCGGAGACAGTCGTCGTGACCACGTCCGAGCTGGATTCGAGCTCTGTGTAGAGCGCGTTGAGGAAGTCGTGCCCGTCGCGCGGGTAGAACTCCCATGCGTTCTCGCCGTCGAGCGCGACCACCGCCAGGAAATCACGATCGCCCTGGACGTCGCGGATGCGGCGCAGCCGGCCCATCAAATCGCGGGCTGCGTCGATCGACGACATGCGCTGGTAGTCGAAGCCGATCACGTTGGAGAGCTGTGAGTCACGGAACACCATCGCCACGCTGCCGCCCTCGCGCGCGACGCGCTTCGGCTGATAGAGGTGCTCGTCACGATTGAACCCGCCCTCGAGCGAACGCGCGAGGACTTCCTCGTCGCTGATCATCCAATCGAGCTTCGCCTTCTCGGCGAGGCCGATCACCGATTCTCCGACGGCCATCTCCGACGGCCACATCGCTTTCGGGCGGCGGCCGAGCATGCGCTCGAACAGACCCATGCCGAGCTCGATCTGGCGTTCTGCGTCCTCGCGGTGCGAGAAGTGGCGCTCCGGCAGCTGGATCTGCGGATTGGCGCTTCGCGCCGAGTCGACGTGGCAGATGAGCGGCAGGATCGAGTGGTAGTACGGCGAGAACGTGAGCTCCACCTGGCCGCGGTCGGCAAGCTCGCGGTACTTCGGGATCACGCTGCGGATGCGCTCCAGCTGTGCCGCGAAGAGGATGGTCTTGTCGTCTTCGCCGAAATCGCGGTCTTTGCGCTTCAGCTCCGCGAGGCGCGGATCCTGCTCGACCCAGACGGGGTCGCACCACGCGAGGTTGAACCACACCTGCAGGTCGCGTATGTCGGCGATCGCGAACTGTGCGTCGAGCGAGCGCGACGCGAGCTCGAGATAGCGCGGGGACTGCTGGACGCGAAGGGCACGGGGCGATTCGCGCATCCAGCGCAGCACGAATTCGCGCTCCTCGTCCGAAAGGTCGGTGGCGGGGCGCTTGCTCAAGTTCAGGAAGAGGTCGATCGACTCCTCCTTGCCGTAGTCCTCGATCTGCGCGAGCAAGGATGGAACGAGGTTGAACGTCGCGCGCACCTTCGGGTATGCGTCGAGCAGCGCAGGCATCTTGTAGTAGTCCTTGGCCGAGCGCAGGCGAACCCATGGCAGGAGGTACGTGCTCGTGAGGTCGTCCTTGTAGTACGGCTGGTGCATGTGCCAGATGAAGGCGACGTGGAGCGGTTTCACTGGATCGATGTCACTCGCGTGGTTATGGCGGCCGAGTTCATCTCGGCCGCGACACGGCCTCTCAAATGGGCCTCCAGACGCGGTATGGGGACACTACTTCGGCGATCCCAACATCAGGGAAGGTGAGCAGCCGCGTCGCTCGCGACGCGGCGATGAGCGGAAACCGCGAGGTTTCCGCTCATGGAGCTGGTGCATGTGCCAGATGAAGGCGACGTGGAGTGGTTTCACTGCTGTTTCGTCAATGATCGCAGCGTCTGGGGTACCCGCCGCTTGGACGGTCCGGCTTCCTGTACCGGTAGCTTGACCTCTTGCCGCTGCGCGGCGAACTCGACGCGCAAGAGCAGCTGCCCGATCACTTTGTCCCAGACATAGTCCCGGGCGGTCGCCTTCCCGCGCCTCCGCAGCGCCGCGACCATTCGCGGCTGCTCCTTCAGCATGGACAGCTCGCTGACGATCTCGACCGGGTCATCGGTGTCGAGAACGACCGCGTTGCGAAAGGGCTCGGCGTAATCCTCGCCCGTCGAGCCGGTGACCGCGACTCCACCTGCGCCCATGACCTCGAGGCCGACCAGGCCAAACGGCTCCTGCCCGGAGTTCGCCAGCACCGCGTCTGAGGCGCTGTACAGCGCGATTAGAGCCGAATCGCCGATGAAGCTCGTCAGGTTGATCACATCGGCCCCATCCGCATCTCGAAGCACGGCGCTCACGCCCGCGATGTCAGCCGGACCGGGCGCGTCCTTGATCCGCAGTCCCTGGGACTGGGCACGCGCAAGGACTTCGAGCCCATGCGGCTCGCGCCCCCCGCGGATAAGCAGCTTCACCGACCTGTCCCGCCGTTTCATGAGCGCGGCCGCGGACACGGCCATCAGCCATCGCTTGTCCGGATCGAAGCGGCCGATCTTGAACCAGAGGTTGTCTGTGCAGGCTGCCGAGCGGAGCTTGGTCATGGCAGCGGGGTCGGAGTCGACGATCGACTCTCGGGGGATCCCGTTAGGGATCACTATCGGGTTCTGGCCCCACTCCCACATTCGGAACTTCATGTACCGGCTCACGGTTGTGATCGTGGTCGCGAAGCTGAGCCCGTTCCAGTCGATGCGGTTGAAGCCGAACGTGTTGTTGGCGTTCCACAGCATCACCACGCGATCTCGCAGGCCGCGGTAGAGCAGCAGATCGGAGATGAGCTTCATCGACCACGACGTGTGCCACTCCTCGCCAAGGACGACCACGAGCTTCCCGTCCGCGATCGCGGGCGCGATCACGGTGTCGATCAGACTCGAAGGAAGGCTGTAGTTCCAGTCGCGGATCTTGCCCTCCTCGCCGTCGTAGACACCGCCCCGGTGCTGCGCCGAGATCCATTGACACCAGCGCCGCAGCTGCAGCCGGCCGTCTTCCCGAGCCTCTTCGCCGGGCAGATCCGGATCGCCACAGAAATAGAGGTATGTCGGGTAACCGAGCCGAGCGAGCGTCCGGGATAGGCCCTTGACGCGGACGCCGAGGCCGCCGGCCTGGCTGTAGACGTCCGGCCCTTCGAAGCTGAGCAGCACGAAGACCGTGCTGCGCGGATCGAGCGTCAATGCGCCTGGCCGAGGATCTCGAGAGCGCGCGAGTGAAGCTCGGGCGTCGGAGCGCACAGCAACGTCGACCTCGTCTTCAGGTCGCACCGCAGTCCATCGAGCGGCTCACCCTCGAGGTTCGTCGCCACGCCGCGGGCCTCTTTCAGGAGGAGCAGGCTTGCCGCCATGTCGAAAACGCGCACGGGGATCGGCGCGCAGAAGACGTCGAATCCACCCGCGCTCGTCAGCGCGATGGACAGGGCCATCGAACCCAGTATGCGGATCTTGCCGGCGCGCTCAACCAGTGGCTGCGCGAGCTTGAGAGCGCGCGGTGTGCTTTCGAGCCCAAGCAGCTCGATGCGGTGGTCGCTCTCCCCCACGAGCTTTGCGAGCGGCTCGCCGCCTCGCCACGCGCCGTGCTTGCGGATCGCATGCCACTCTTCGCCGGTCGCAAGGTTGAGCACGAGGCCGGCGAACGTGTCGGCGACGCTTGGGCCGTCCAGGACGGCGAGCATCAGGCCGAACAGCGGCACGCCTTGCTTGGCATTGAGGCTGCCGTCAACCGGGTCCACGAGCAGGAGCGGGTAATCGGCGCCGAAGCTGCGGAGTCCCGCCTCTTCCGACAGGACGGAAAAGGTCTCACCGCGTTTCGCGAGCGACTCGAGCTCCGCGAGCACCACTTCTTCGGCGGCGCGGTCGAGCTCGACGGTCGTGTCCCCACCAGCCCCGATGCCATGCGGTGCGCGTCCGGCCTCGGTGCCGAAGAGAGGCGAGACGGCGCGGCGCACGTCCGCGCCGATACGGGAGAAGGTGTCGAGCCAGTCGGACGCTTTCAGATGCCGGGCCGGAGGGTGCGGCGAGAGCTGCGGCGCATCGGCGCGCCGAGTACAAGGAAGGGGTGGCGCGACGAGGAGCGCAGTACCTGCTGGGGTCCCCGCGTCGTGGTCGCGGGGGCAGCGAGTGAGCGCCGGGCCCCCTGACGCAGTAATCGGCCGCCTAGGCGACGCAGATCCGTCGCACCTCTCTGGCTCGGCATCTGCTTAGTGTTGGGCTTCGGTCGGACTCGACTCGGGCAGCTTGCGGCGGCGACGGCGGCGGCGCTCGACCACGATCGTGATGAGATACGGCTGCTGCATCGCCCACACGCGCTCGATCAGCTGCGGGATGGGGATGGAGTGCGGCTGCTCGATCCCGAGCATCACGAGCGCCTCCGCCACGTGATCGGGCAAGTCGGTCTTGTCGTGGAGGTTCAACTGCTCGAGGCTCTCGAGAATGTCATCGAGACGGCGCAGACTTCCGCGCCTTTCGGACTCACCCGGCCGCAGCATCGGTGAAAGCTTACTTATCTGACCGCGTCGACGAGCGCACGGCTCACCTCGTCGGGCCTCTCGAACTGGAGCCAGTGCCCCGCGCCCTCGAGCACCTCGAGCCGGTATTCGCCCGTCATGTAGTCGGCTGTTGTATCGGCCTGCACACGCCCTAGTGCCGGATCCTGGTCGCCCCACAGCAGCACGGTTGGTGCAGTCACCTTGACCTCGTGGGCGCGCGACCACCAGTCGAGCCCGCGGCCGAAGTTCGCGCGATAGTAGTTGAGGCCCGCGGTCAAGCGTCCTGGTCGCGACAGCGAGCGAATGAACATATCGGCCGCCGGCCGAGGCATGACACCGAACATCACGCGCAGGCGATTGCTGTCGCCCTCGCTCAGCACCTCCTCGGCGTTGCCCGGGGTCAAGAAGAGCCGGATGTATTCAGAGCGTCGGGCCTGGTCTTCGTCGTTGCGGATCGCAGCAGCCGTCGCTGCCGGGTGGCCCACCGAGAGAACTGTCAGTGACCTGGTCATTTCGGGATGAGCGCTCGCGAAGAACCACGCCACGAGCGCCCCCCAATCGTGCCCGGCCACGTGCGCGGACTCGCGACCGAAGGCACGGATGAGCGCCGCGACGTCGTCGATCAGCTTGTCGATCGCGTAGTCCTCGACGTTGGGCGGCATGTCCGTCAGCCCGTAGCCGCGTAGGTCCGGTGCGACCGCGAGCGTGCCCGCGTGGGCGAGCGCGTCGATCTGTTTCACCCACGAGTCGGCGCCTTCGGGGAATCCGTGCAGCATGATCGCGAGCTCGCCGGCGGGCGGACCGTCGACAAGCGTCCGAAACCGCAGCCCATTGGCGTGCACCATGTGCTGTGACGTCGTCATTTGAGCTCAGCCTTGAGGAAATCGGCCGCCACGTCGAGCGCGTCGTCGAGCACCGCCAGCAATCCATGGCCCTGACCCTTGAAAACTTCGAGGCGGGCGTTGGGAATGATCTTGATCTTCTGTTGGAGCAGCGACAGGTCGGCGAAAGGATCGCGATCGCCGCTCAGAAAGAGGGTCGGGCACTTGATCCGCGACCAATGCGCCGTCCGCAGCTGGTCCTTGAAGCCCGGTCGGTGCAGCGGATAAGAGAAAAGGACGAGACCGCCGAAGTCCGCCTCGACCGCGGCCATGCTCGCGACTCGTCCACCGAAGGACTGACCCCCACCGACGACGTCATGACCACGACCCGACGCCTTGATGAACACCGGCACCGCTTTCTCCGCGACGCCACGAGGAAGATCGACCGCCATCGCATCGATTCCACGTCGTTTGAAACCGACGACGTAAGGCTTCATCGACGCCGCGTTGCCTGATGCGCCATGACCGAGGACAACTTTCATCGCGGACATCGTCGCAGGGTGTCATCGATGACGTGAGAAGGTCGTCGATGGTCGCGTGATGGTCGACATCGACGCGACCTCTTCAAAAATTTCCACAACGCGTCGCGAAAAAAATTTGCGCGAGGCATTGACGTAAGTGGGGTTCATCGAGTATCACAACAACCTGTATGGCGATGCTGCTCGTGGTTGTCTCCACAGAGGCAACGGACCCGACGCGAGAGAGCGGACCATTTTCGTCAGCCGCCAACGTCTCGGAGTTCTCATCCATGAGGGTCCGCGGCGAAACCCGTGGGGTTACAGAGGAGGTGCGTGTAGGAGCGATTCCTGTCCACGTCACATCACCACATGGATCCCGCCAAACCGATGAAACCTATCGGGTCCATATCTCTAGGAGAAGGAGGTAACTAAATGGCAGCCAAGAAGGCAGCGAAGAAGCCGGCCAAGAAGGCAGCGAAGAAGTCCTCGAAGAAGAAGTAAGACACTTCTCTTCAATCGTTTCGTAGTTACGCGCCGGGGTTCTGTGGAGCCCCGGCCCTTCTGTTTCTAAGAGGCGTCGATCAGCTCGACAACCTGCTTGGCTGCGAGTGGCGCGAGCAGGATGCCCTTGCGATGATGGCCCGTCGCGACGATGACGTTGGCCACGGATGTCCTCGCGACGATCGGCTCGCCACTCGAAGTGATCGGACGTAGGCCCGCCCACACGCGCAGCAATGTCGCCTTGTTCAGAGCCGGCACCAGTTTCGTCGCGAGGGCGAGGAGCTTCGTGATGCCGTCGACAGTGGGACGGTCGTCGAACCCGGCGTCCTCCTCGGTGCCGCCCGCAATGATGGTGCCGTCGCCTTTCGGCACGAGGTATCCACCGGACCAGAAGACGCTGCGGCGAAGAATCGTCGCGTCGCTGTCGAGCGCCGCGAGCTGCCCACGCTGCGGGGCGACGTCGACGTCGAGGCCGGCGATCGAAGCGACCTCGCGAGTCCACGGCCCTGCCGCGATCACGACCCAGTCCGCCGCGACAGCTCCCTTCGTGGTCTTCACCGCGTCGGCGTGACCCTCGCGAATCTCGAACCCGATCGCAGGTGTCCCCTCGTGGATCTCGGCGCCATGCTTCGTCGCCGCGCGGCCCAGCGCGCGAACGAATCGGGGCGGCGTAAGGTGCGCGTGCTCGAGCAGCATCGCCCCGAGCGCATCCGGGCTGAGCGACGGCTCGAGGTCGCGTAGCTCGGCGGCGCCGAGCCAGCGTCCCGGTTCGGTCTGGCGCCGTTTGGCTTCGTCTTCGCTGAACGCGGGCGAGAGCCCCTGCTGAACGTGGTACTCGACGCTCAGCGCGCTGTCCTTCTCAATGCGGGCGACGAGCTCCGGGAACATGGCCAGGCTCTCGTGGTCGCCTGGACGTGCCGAGGGGCTGAGCTCGCCGGCGGCGGCGCCGGAGGCGTGGGAGGCGAGTTGGTCACGCTCGAGGAGCGTGACCTGGTGTTTGAGCCGGCTCAGAAGCTCGGCGGCCGCACAGCCGATGACCCCTCCGCCGACCACCACCACACGCGACATATAAGGAAGAGGCTGAGGTCTTGACTCTCGAACATGTGTTCGGTATCTTCGGAGTCGCCTCCACTTCCTCTCCTGCGTCTTCTCTAAGAGGCCGCCAATTTGAAAGATGCAGGCTCAGCCCACACTCGAACACGCCATCGATTCGATCCGGCTCCGCTTCGGCAGCCAGGCGCTGACGCGCGCCGGCGAGCTGCCTCCGCCGACGCCGTGGGTCAGCGCGACCCCCGTCGACCATTTGACCGGCATCGGCGGCCTGCCCCGCGGACGGCTCACGCTCTTCACCGGCGCCGCGACCTGCGGCAAGCTCACTTTCGCTCTCGCGCTGCTTGCAAGCGCGACGCGCGAATTTGCTCACGCCATCGTCGTCGACGGCGGCGGATTCGACCCCACGTGGTTACTTCCCTTCTCCCCTGAGCCAGGCGCGCTGACGATCGTCCGCGCGCCGGCTCCCGAGGTGGCGGGTGAAGCAGCGGCGACTCTGGCGAGAGCCGGCGCCGGCTTTCTTCTGCTGATGTGCGACCTCCCCGAGCACTGGCTCGGTCCTCTCGAGTCAGGCGCCAATCGTTCGGGCGCGGTGATGATCGGCGTGATCGAAGCGCCAAGCCGAGCGCTCGCCCACGCTTCGAGCTTCAGCCTTGGATTCGCACGCCGCGATTGGGTCAGGGATCGCGGCCAGCTGGTCGGCGTGCGGATCAGCGCGCGCTGTTTGAAAAACCGGGTCGCGCCGCCGCTCGGCGAAACAGAGCTGGAGATCCGTTATCCGCTCAGCCCGCGCCTACCGCGCGAGTACATCACCGGCGTCTCAGAGGTCGCCGTCCACCATGAGGAGGTGCAGCCACGCGCGTCTGCTGTGGTCTGAGGGCTGACGCCGTGACCGACGGCGAGAGATTCGGCGATCCCGGCGAGCCGAGTCGAAGGAAGGGGTGGCGCGAGGAGGAGCGCATTGTCAATGCGTGACGACGAAGCGCCGGGCCCCCTGACGCACGAATCGGCCGCCAGGGCGCCGAAGATCCGTCGGCGGCTCACGGTGGCAGCCCTTACCAATCACCTCGAGCTGGCAAGACGGCCGGATCTCTATGGCCGCCCGGTCATCGTCGGTCGCTGGGACGAGCACGTCGTCGCAGCTTCGGAGGAGACGGTGCCTTTCGGTGTCGTTCCCGGCATGGCGCTCCGTCACGCTGAGCATCTCTGTCCGCAGGCCGTCTTCGTCCAGCCCGACGAGGAAGCGACGGCGCGAATCCGCGAGCTGCTCTCCACCGCGCTCTATGACCTCGCACCTGTGGTCGACGTGCGCGATGAAGGCATCGCGTGGCTCGACCTCAGTGGCGTGCCATCGATAGGCGAATCGATTCGCGCCGCGCGGCATCGCATGGCCAAAGTGATCGGACGCGAGCCTCGTCTTGGTCTCGCGCCTGGGCCTTTCTCGGCGCGACTCGCGGCGGCTCGTGCCCGACCAGGCCGCATGCTCACCGTCGCCGACGCCCGCGATTTCCTGGCCCCTCTTCCATCTCGCGAGTTGCCACTCGACGCGGAACAGCTCGAGCGATTGGAATTGCTCGGCTTGCGAACTCTCGGAGCGGTCGCGGCAATCGGACCACGCGAGCTCGAGAGCCAGCTTGGTCGTGATGGAAGGCATGCGGTATTGCTGTCCCGCGGCGTCGAACCCGACGAGCTCGATGCGTGGCAGCCACCGATGTTCACGAGCGCGCACCGTCAGTTCGGCGATCCGGTCGAAGACCGCGAGGCGCTGCTGTTCGTCGCCCGTGCGTTGTGCGGCGACCTTGCGGAAGAGCTTGGGTTGCGCGGCGCTGGAGCGAAGCACCTGCGGGTGCGACTGCTGGTCGAGTCAGGCGACGAGGAAACGCGCGAGTCCATCGTCCGCCATCCGCTCAGCAGCACCGCCGAGCTTTTCGGTCTGGTCGGCGCATGGATCAAGGAATGGCAGCCTCGTGCGCCCATCACCGAGCTGTGGATCGAGCTGCCGGTGCTCGAGGGCGCCGGGCGGCGTCAGCTGCGCCTGTGGGCGGGCGGCGACGGGTCGAGCGAAGAGGTCATCGCGGCGCTGGAGCGGCTGCAAGAACGCTTCGGCGACGAAGTCGTGGTCAAGGGCGCGTCATGACCCGCCTTCTCTCTCCACCGGCAGCCGTCGATGTCACCCTCGACCACGGCCGGGCGCCGATCGCCATCGCCGGTGCCTTCAACGGCTCGATCGAGCCGATCGCCCGCTGGAAGGTCGAGGGGTCGTGGTGGGACCGGCCGGTCGTGCGCGAGTACTGGAAGGCCGTTCTCAACAACGACCTGCTCTTCGAGCTCTATCACGACACCACGACCAACCAGTGGTTCGTCGAACGGATCTATGACTGATGACAGGTAGGGACGCCGCCGAGATCCTCGGCATGGTCGAGCGGCTCGGCGTCAGGATGTGGGTCGACGGCGGCTGGGCGGTGGACGCTCTCCTCGGCCGGCAAACGCGACATCACGCCGACCTCGACATCGTCATCGAGCAGAAGGACCTCGACACCGTCGTGGGAATGTTCCGGACCCGCGGCTACCTTCCGGCGCACACCAATGACTCGCGTCCGTGGAACTTCGCGCTCGGTGACGGCGTCCGTCGCGAGGTCGACCTTCACGTAGTCGTCATCGACGAGAGAGGCAACGGAATCTACGGACCGAAGGCCAATTCGGACGTCTACCCCGCAGCTGCTTTCACAGGCATCGGCGCCATCCATGGAAGAGTCGTCCGCTGCATCTCACACGGCGTGTGGTGAACCCATACGTCGAGCTTCACTGCCATTCCAACTTCTCGTTTCTCGACGGCGGGTCACACCCCTACGAGATGGCTGCGCGGGCGGCGGAGCTGGAGATGCCGGCGCTCGCGATCACCGACACTGGCGGCGTCTACGG
>DASTIX010000123.1:0-14785 GCA_035717165.1 Candidatus Dormiibacterota bacterium | reverse complement strand
TGCGGGCACGTCGCCGGCCGTCCCAGCGCCTCGTACAGCCGGCGCTCGACCACGTCCGAGACTGCGTGCTCGAGGCGTGCCGCCTCGGCATCCGCTGTCACCCAGTCCAGCCCCAGGCTGTCGGTCAGCCACCGCTCCATGATGCGGTGCCGGCGGACAATCGACTCCGCCTCCCTCTTTCCACGCGCTGTGAGCTCGATCTCCTTCCGGCCGTTCATTCGCACGAGGCCATCCCTCGCCATGCGCCTCAACCCGATCGCGACGGTTGGCCGGCTGACGCTCAACCAGTCGGCGAGGCGCGAGCTGCGGAGCGGCTCCTTCTCCGCCCACATGTAGTAGATCGCCTCGAGGTATCGAGACACCACCTCCGACGGGCCTTTGTTAGTCCGATCTAACTCCATCTTTTGTGCGTACTAACCTTAGAGGCCGCTCATGAGCCAAAGCACTGCCGTCGCACTCGGCGCGCTCGCGGGAGGGACTGTCTTTCTCGGCCTGCCAGTCGCACGCATGTATCGGCTGCCGAAAATGGTGCAGGGCTTCCTCAACGCGTTCGCGACCGGCATCCTGGTCTTCCTCCTGTGGGACATCCTGACTCACGCGGCGGGGCCTGTCGAGGCTGCCGCAGAGGCCGGGCAGCGGGGGCAGTTCATCGCCATGGCGGTGATCTTTGCCGTCGGCATCGGGGTCGGTTTGCTCGGACTCGTGTATTTCAACCGCGCGATCTTCGGCCACCTGCGCCAGGACCACCCGACGCCCAGCCCGCAGGCGCTGATGCTGACGATCGCGACCGGCCTGGGCCTGCACAACCTTTCGGAAGGGCTCGCGATCGGGGAGTCGGCGCACGTGGGCGCCATCGCGTTCACCGGCGTGCTCGCGGTTGGATTCGCGCTGCACAACATCACCGAGGGATTCGGGATCGCCGCGCCGATGACAACCTCCGAGACGCGCGCGCCGTGGGGGTTGCTCGTCCTTGCGGGATTGATCGGCGGCGGGCCGACGTTTGTCGGCACCTGGATCGGATACCTGGTGAGCTCGAACTACTTCTCGATCGCTTTCCTCGCGGTCGCTGCGGGCGCGCTTCTGTACGTCCTCAACGAGCTGTTCAACCTAGGACGCCGGATCAGCACGCCGACGACGTTCGCGTGGGGACTGCTCCTGGGCTTCCTCGTCGCCTATGGGACCGACCTGTTCCTGACGGTCGCGAGCGGAGCCTAAGCGGGGCTTAGCTGGCTACGTCCTCGGTCGCCTCGGGATCCCAGTCGTGCCAGCCCGGGAATCGCCACCGGAACAGCTGCTCCTGCACCTCGAACAGACTGTCCAGCATGTCCTGGACGTTTGGGCTGTCACGCAGCCTGTCGCGGACGGCGGGCGGCATGGTCTCGACGACATCGCGCACCTCGGTGCGCACCCGCTTCGGCACGACTTTGATGCCGTCGCGATTCATCTCCTCGAGTCGCCACAGCAACCGATCGGTGGCCTGGAGCATGCGATGGAAGGCGTAGCGCCGCCGGTTCGCACGCCGGACGGCCGTCTCACGCTCCTCGATGCGGCTACTGGTGTGGTCGATCATCGTCAGCTACGTTTCCTAGCTTACTGGCCGTGAGAGAGCCGTTTCTGGCCGGGCTCGAACGCCTGTTCAAGCCCGTCGACGCGTGGGGCGACTTCAGAAGCGGGGCGCGGCACGCGGCAGTGGCGTTCGTGCTGTATCGCCAGGCCGGGCGCTGGATGGTCCCGTTCGTGCGCAGGCGCGCCGACCTGCGCGACCACCCCGGCCAGGTGGCCTTGCCGGGCGGGAGCGTGGAGAAGGGTGAGTCGGCCTGGGCCGCCGCCGAGCGCGAGGTGGCCGAAGAGATCGGCGTTCCCGTCGGACGGCTGGTTCCGCTCGGCGCCGGCGACCCGATCTACGCCGCGGTCACGAACTTCAGCGTGGTGCCGTTTGTCGCCTATCTCCCCGACCCCGTGGAGTCGTTCGTGCACGACGTGCGCGAGCTCGTCGGTGTGCTCGCCATCCCGCTCGACCGCCTCCTCGATGACAGCGCATGGCTCGAATCCGACTCTCCATGGCGGTTTCGCTATCTCACGCAAGAGGACGCAACCGTGTGGGGCCTGACCGAGCGGATCGTCTTCGGGCTGACGCCGAAGCTGCGGGAGGCTCTAGCCGCGACGCTCTAGGTCGCGCAGTCTCCGGAGTGACCAGGCGAGGTAACCGCCGAGCAGCGCGACGGCGAACGCGTATGCGATCACGAGATAGGTCATCTCGCGGCCTCCGGCTGATGCCCCGTCACCACTCTTGCCGGCTCGATCAAGACATGCCTCGCGTCGAGCAACGTCTCGATGCGGTAACGGATGGCGACCATCACCGCAGCCAGCACCAGCGTGCAGAACATCGTGAAGAGAAAGGTCGCGAGCATCTGCGGCGGCAGCGCGTCGTTGACGATCACCGGCCCTGGATGCTGCGTCACCCACCACGTGACGCTGAAGTGCACGACCGGAACGTCGACGAATCCGAAGATTCCGACCGCGGCGGCGATGCGCGCCGCCTGGCGTCCGGGTTCGGCGAGCCTGCGCACGAGCAGGTACCCGGCGTAGATGATCCAGAGCACCAGCGTCGCGGTCAGACGCGCGTCCCATACCCAGAACGATCCCCACACCTTCTTCGCCCACAGCGAGCCCATCACCAACGTGACGGTGGTGAAGATCACTCCGACCAGAGCGCCGGCGCGCGCCCAGCGGTCGGCTGCGTAGTTCTCGGTGCGTAGAAAGATCAGGCCGCCCAGAAGTACGACCGTGAAGCATCCGTACGCGGCGATGGCGGAGCTGACGTGCAGGTAGAAGATCCGCTGCACCGGACCCTGCAGCCAGTCCGTCGGCGCGTAGAGGAAGATCGCCGCGCCCGCGACCAGCATCAACGCGACGGCGGCGGCGGCCGCCTTCTCGTATCTGTTCATTCAGTCATCGAGCACGAAGCGCGCAGCCAGTGATGTGAGCACCACAAAAAGTATGTCGAAGTCGATGAGAAGGCCGATGGCCTGGTCATAGCTGCCGGGCAGTCCCATGGCCGACTGCACCGCCTGGCCGCCCGCGATGATGAACGGGATCCACAGCGGGATGGTCAGCAGCGGGAGCAGCAGCTCGCGGGCGCGGACGCGAGCGACGATCGCGGCGAAGATGCATCCCAACGCCGCCATCCCGACCGTCGCGAGAAGCACCGCTAACACCACGTCGCCCGAAAACGGAATGCCGAAGAAGAGCGTCAGCGCCGGCAGCATCACGGCTTCGCATATGACGAGCACCGCGCAAGCCGCGAGCGCCTTGCCCGCGAAGATCGCGACCGGCGACGCGGGCGTCATGAGCATCGCCTCGAGCGATGCCTGCTCCCTCTCGGCCGCAAACGTCCTGCCGAACGCGACCAACCCGGCGAACACGAGCGCGAGCCAGAGGATTCCGGGCGCGATCGACGGCGCGTTGCGCGAATCGATCTGGAAGCCGAAGTTGCCGATCAGCAGCGCCAGGACGATGAACTGCGCAAGTGCCGGCACCATCTCGCGCGTGCGCCACTCGGACACGAGGTCCTTGCGCATCACCGCGACCGCGACTCGAAGCGGGTTCATCGCACGACGTGCAGGCGCGTCGCAGTGCCGTGCGACCGGCCGTGCCGAAGCTCGAGGGTCCGCGGACAGAGTCGATTCGCGAGTGCGTGGTCGTGCGTTGCGAGCACGACGCTGCGATCGCGCATGATCTCGCCGAGCAGGTCGGCCGCGTCGCTGCCGAGGCTGGCATCCGGCTCGTCGAGGATCAGGAGCTTGGGGTCGTGGAGGATCGCGCGCGCAAGCGCCACGCGCTGCTGCATGCCACGCGACAGCTCGCTCGAGCGCCGCATCGCGATCGCGCGAAGACCGACGATGTCAAGAACCTCGTCGACTCGCGACCCCGGAACGCCTTGAAGGTCGCAGAAGAATCGGAGATTCTCGCTCGCGGTCAGCGCCGGGTAGAGGCCGGGAGCGTGGGCGACGTAACCGATGTAGTGGCGCAAGCGCCGCTTCTCGCGAAATGCATTGAGCCCGGCGATCTGGAGGCTGCCCGCGGTAGGACGCAGCGCGGTCGCGAGGATGCGGAGGAGAGTCGTCTTACCCGCGCCGTTCTCGCCCAGCACGGCCATGTGCTCACCGGTGTCGAGCGTTAGGTCGACACCTTCGAGCGCGAGCTCGCGTCCGAACCAGTGCGTGATGCCGTCGGCGACGACGATGCTCATTCTTCGGGCGGCGTCTTGAGCAGCGGCCAGAGCACGAACGGGCCGGCCAGGAACAGAAGGAGCGTCGCGACGATGATCGCCATCGCTACGCCGGGAGAGTAACGGGAACGCGCCGCCTTGCCAACTCCGGCGCTGTATCCCTCTCGCCGGCGTTGCCCAGCACCACGCCGAGGATGAGGATCACACCGCCCGCCCAGATCCATGTCACCAGCGGATTGAGCAGAACGCGGAAGGAGGCCGATCCGTCCGCGTTGGTTCCGGCGAGCACGACGTAGACGTCGGCGAGCGGGGTCGTCGAGATCGCGACGTGCGTCAGCGCCTGTCCGCCGAGTCCCGCATACGTCGCCCGCGACGGCTGGAGAGTCGTGCCGCCGAAACGCATCGCGGCGATGAACTCCGTGTGGTCGGCGAAGTCTTGCTGGCGCGCGCCGGTATAGGTGAGCGAGTAGCCCGCCAGGCTGACGGCCTGCCCAGGCTGAAGCGTCACGTCTTTTTCCTGCTGGCCCATCTGCGATGCCGCGATCCCGATGGCAACGACAAGCAAGCCGGCGTGCGCGAGGTAGGCGCCGTAACGCCGCCTCTTGATCAGCAGCAGCGCGGGCTTGCGGCGCACGGCGCGGGTGTATTCGAGAACCACGGTCGCGATCCCACCGATCGCAAGACCGATGGCCATCGCCATCGCGTCACGTCCCAATGCGATGAACCCGATGAGCGCGGCGGCGGCCGGCCAGCGCAGTGCCTTCAACACCGGCGCTCCGGCGTGGCGCCAGGGCAGCAGCGGGCCGGTCGCGATCAAGGCGAGGAGCGCGAGGAAAAGCGGACCCGCGGCGCGCTGGTAGTACCCGGCGTCGACGACTCGCTCCGTGCCGAACATCCCCGAAACGAGCGGCAGGATCGTGCCCCACAGCACGACCGCGATGACCCCTACGAGCAGCAGATTCTGGAGGAGAAAGGCGCCCTCGCGCGAGACGGCGGGCGCGTCGGTGACGGGCGCTCGCCGGCCGTCGGCTCTCAGCGCGAGCAGCACGCCGCTGAAGGCGACACACACGCCGAGGAATCCGAGGAACCACGGTCCGATCGCGCTGATCGCGAAGGTGTGCACCGACGGCACGATCCCGCTGCGCACGATGAAAGTGCCGAACACGACGAGGAGGAAGGCGAGGATGACGAGCCCGAAATTCCAGTTCGCGAGCCGGCCGCGCTTCTCCTGGACCTGCGATGAGTGCAGGTAGGCCGTCGTGGCGAGCCATGGCATCAGCGCCACGTTCTCGACCGGATCCCAGCTCCAGTAGCCGCCCCAACCGAGAACGTGGTAGGCCCACCACATGCCGAGCAGAAGGCCTGCGCTCTGTAGGCTCCACGCGAGCAGCGCGAACCGGCGCGTGTGCCGGATCCACGCCGCGTCGGTTCGTCCGGCCAGCAGGGCTGCGCACGCAAACGCAAACGGGATCGCAAAGGCGGCAAAGCCCGCAAGGACGACCGGTGGGTGGATGAGCATCCCTCCGTCGCGCAGGACCGGATTCAGCCCGAGGCCGTCCGGCGGCGTCACCGACAGAAGATCGAAGGGGCTCGCGACCACCGCGAGCACGAAAAGGAAGAAGGTGAGGATCGAGGCGAGGATGCCGGCTGCGTATGCCGCCACCCTTCCGCCCAGCGACGCCGCCGCGATCAACGAAGCGCTGCCGAGCAGGCCGAGGATGAGCGTCCAGTAGAGCAGCGAGCCCTCCTGCCCACCGTAGAAGCCCGCCGCGACGAGTGCCATCGGGGTCGACAGGTCGGTGTGCTCGACCACGTAGGCGAGCGAGAAGTCATGCGTCAGCAGCGCGACTTCGAGCAGGACCGCGGCCATCGCGACCATGACGGTGGCGGCGTAGAAGGCGCGCCGGCCGACCTGGATGAAAGAGTCAGCCTGCCGCCAGCCGGCGAAGAACGACAGCATCGCCGAGAAGCCGCCGAGCACGAGCCCGGCTAGAAGCGCACCAGCGCCGAGATAGCCGAGGATCACTGGGTGTAGGGCTTGGTCGAGAAGCGCGACGGGCACTTGGCGAGCAGCGTCGTCGCGTGGAACACGCCGTCCTTGCCGAGCTTCCCTTCCGCCACCACCGTGATGCCGGGCTGGAAGATGTCGGGCAGCGTGCCCGTGTACTCGACGGGCAGCGTGTCGGTGCCGTCCTTCTCGGTAAACGTCACGTGCATGCCGCCGTCGCTCTTCTGCACGTCGTTCTCGACGACGCCTGCGACGCGTACCTCGCTCGACGGCGACTGAGCGCGCAGCTGCGAGACCGTCAGGTAGTAGACGCTCGTGCCGCCCGACGCGGAATAGATCAGGTAGCCGACGCACGCGGCGACGACGACTGCCGGCAGTCCCCAGCGCAGCGCCATGCTCACGACTTCACGAGATTGACGTAGTGATCGAGGAGGTCTGTGCTGAGCGGGCCGGTGAACGAGGCCACGACCACCCCGCTCTGATCGATGAAGAACGTCGCCGGCAGCGCTGATACGCCGTATGACTGGTAGGTGCCCTGCACTATCGGACCGACCGGATAGCCGTGAGGGTGCTGAACTTCAAACCATCGAAACGCGGCGGGAGTGTCGCGGTTGTCAGCGCCGACGAACGCAACGCCGGGATCAGCAGCGGCACCTCCGCTCAGGACTCCGCTCTCTTGCGCGCACGGCCCGCACCACGAGGCCCAGAAGTTCAACACGACCGGCTTGCCTTTGAGCGCGGAGATGCTGACTGGGTTCTCGCCGTGGGGCGGCTGGATCGCGAGCGCGGGCGCCTGCTTTCCGAGCACGGGCGGATTCGAAAGCGCAGCGTGCTGCAGTCCCCACACGAGAGAGAGCATCAACAGTGCCGTGCCCGCGACTGCGACGCCAATGACCACGATCCGGCGAGTCACCAACCGAGTTTATTCGAGGGCGTTGGCGGCCGCGATCCACGCGTAACGCCGGCCGCTGGGCCGGATCGTCCGCTCGAGCGTCTTGCGGTCGACGGCGATCAATCCGAAATGGATCGTGTAGCCGCGCGCCCACTCGAAGTTGTCGGCGTTCGTCCAGTAGAAGTAGCCGCGCACGTCCACGCCGTCCTGAATCGAGAGCTGGATGTTCGCCAGCACTTCCGTCAAATACCGCTCGCGGACGCTGTCGTCAGCCGTCGAGATTCCGTTCTCGGTCACGTATACCGGCTTGCCGTACCTCTTCAGCTCGCCGAGCACCTGGCGCATCCACGTGGGGTTCGAGACCCAGCCCATCTCCGTGGGCTCGCCATCCGGTGGGTTGAACCGCCGCACGAACTGGTCCTGCGGCCGGCTCGGATCGAAGGCGCAGAGCTGCGCCCAGTAGTGCGCGATGCCGATGTAGTCGCAGGTCGCCTCGACGACGCGGTGCAACCGTCCCGGGCCGACGGGCCAGCGGTCGGTCACGAGCCGCGCCGCGGCGGCAGCCATTCGATCGCGCCGGTGCGGCGTCGCCGGCAGGAAGAGAAATTTGTGATGCGAAAGCCCAACCTCGGCGTCGGGACGGCGGCGCTTGATCGCCGTGTACGCCAGCTCGTGCGCGCGGTGCATGTTGCTGGTCACGCGGTACTGCCCGACGAGATCGCCGTGACGCCCGGGCGGAAACTCACCGTTGATCCACCCCTGCGCCGCGTAGATGCTCGGCTCGTTGATCGTGCACCAGAGGTCGACGAGGTCGCCCAGATCGTCGGCCACGCGATTCACGAATGGGATGAAGGCGCGATGTGCGTCGCTCGAGGTCCATCCACCTTTTCGCACGAACCAGAGCGGGCTCGTGAAGTGGTGCAGCGTCACCATCGGCCTGATCGACTGCTCGCGCATCTCGCCGAGGACATCGCGATAGTGACGAATCTGCTTCGAATCGAAGACGCCTTCGGAGGGCTCGATGCGTGACCACTCGATCGAGAGGCGGTGCGCATTCTGGTTCATCTCGCGCAGCAGCGAGATGTCCTCGCGGTAACGGTTGTAGCTGTCGTTGGCGATACCGGAGCGGTCGCCGTTGGCGATGTGCCCAGGCGTCTGCTCCCACTCCCACCATTCGTTGTTCCGGTTGTCGCCCTCGACCTGGTGCGCCGCGCTCGACGTCCCCCAGAGAAATCCCTTGGGGAAGCTTCGGGCCACTTAAGCGGCTGCGGGTGCGGGCTTGTCGACGTGGGGCGGGGGGATGTAGTGCCAGGTCTTGGGCTTGTCGCCTTCCATCTCGAGCTGGACCATGCCTGCCTTCGCGACGCCGCTGCGGTGCATCTCCCGCTCGCTCTGCGGCCTGCCGTCGAGGAGTATCAGCGCGGCGTTGAGCGGATCGGCGTGGCTGACCAGCGCGACGGTCGAGTCCGGATAGTCCAGCGCGAGCCGGCGGACCACGCGCAGGATCCGCTCGCCCATGACGGCGACCGTCTCGTCTCCAGGCAGCAGCCCACGCTTGGCCTTGTGCACCAGCCAGAGCGGACGCCGGATGGGGATCTGCCAGTAAGGCACGCCCTGGAGGTAGCGGCTGAACTCCGCCTCCTGCAGCTCCGGATCAGCCTGGAGATCGGGGGGCGGCGATTGGTGCTCGGCGATGATGCGCGCGGTCTCCGCGGCGCGCAGAAGCGGGCTGTGCACGATGCGCTTGAGGCCGGCCCCTTGCAGGTTGACGCCCAGCGCGGCGGCCTGGGCGCGTCCGAGCGCGCTCAGCCCAAAGCCCTCGAGGTGTCCATACAGCAAGCGCTGAGGGTTTTCGACCTCCGCGTGCCGGATGAGGTAGATCCTGCCCAGTGTTAGCTACGGTACGCGCCGACGGTCGTTCGATTCGTCCCGGACGAGCGCCCCGAGTCGAGCGCGCGATACGCCTCGCGCAGGAGGTTGCCGGTGTACTCGCGGCGGTTGACGAGGCCGGCCTCGTCCCTCGGCCGGTAGTCGGCGTCGATCGAAGCCGAGCCGCAGCTCACGGTGATCCGGTTCCAGGCGCCGCTCGTGCCGAAATCGTGCGAGGCGATGGAGCGGCGGATCTTGTCGGCTGCGAGCGCGGCGCCCTGCTCGTCGGTCTCGGGAAGCACGATCGCGAAGTGCGGCGGCCCGTCGGCGTCGAGGAACGCAACCGTGTCGGTGTCGCGGATCGACTGTCCGAGGCGCTCCGCCATCTCGCGCAGGAGGGCCTCCACCCGGATCGATTCGAGCTCCTTGTGGATGTGCTCGGCGTGATCGAGCTCGACCACGAGCACCGATAGCGGCCGGTGGTAACGGACGGCGCGGTTTGCCTCCTGGCCGACCAGCGCGTTGATGAACTTCGAATTCCAGATTCCGGTGATCGGATCCACCACCCCAAAGAGCGGGCTGGAGGTCCGGTCAGTCTGGCTGTGACCGCAGTTCGGGCAGTACTGCGACGTCTCGGGGACCTCGATGCTGCAGTACCAGCAGTTCGCCACGGGGGCGAATTCTAGGCTGGGGGCCTCGTTAAGCGAGCCGAGTTCAGAATTTGAGTCTGATGGCAGATCAGGGGGAGCTCTTTCCCATGCCGGCCGGCTCGGAGGTGCGCGCTCCGCTGGCCACCCGCATGCGCCCGAAGAGCTTCGAGCAGATGGTCGGCCAGCGCAAGGTCGTCGATGTCCTGCGCCAGCTCACCCGGAGCGGCAACCTGCCGAGCATCATCCTCTGGGGACCGCCGGGCAGCGGCAAGACCACGCTCGCCGGGCTGCTGGCGACCGAGACGAGCGCGCGGATGGTGGCCATGTCCGCCGTCACGGCGGGGGTGGCCGACCTGCGCAAGGTGGTCGCCGAGGCCAGGGTCCACCGCCGCGCCGGCATCCGGACCGTGCTCTTCATCGACGAGATCCACCGCTTCAACAAGGCCCAGCAGGACGCGATCCTTCCCCACGTCGAGGACGGCACCGTGACCCTGATCGGCGCCACCACCGAGAACCCGTCGTTCGAGGTGATCTCGCCGCTGCTCTCGCGCAGCCGCGTCTTCAGGCTGGAGCAGCTCGACCGCGAAGAGCTGAGGCACGTCGTCGAGCGAGGGCTCAAGGAGCTGAACGCGACGATCGACGACGGCGCGATGGACGCGCTCCTGGAGGTCGCTCGCGGCGATGCGCGCGTCGCCCTCAACGGGCTGGAGGCGGCGGCGGCGCTCGCGGGCGAGGCGTCGATCAGCCTCGAGCACGTCGAGCGCGCTCTTCAGGAGCGTCATCTGCTCTACGACCGCGCCGGTGATCAGCACTACGACATCGTCTCGGCGCTCATCAAGAGCGTGCGCGGGAGCGATCCGGACGCGGCCGTCTACTGGATGGCGCGGATGCTCGAGGCGGGCGAGGACGTCATGTTCGTCGCCCGGCGCCTCGTCATCCTCGCCGCGGAGGACATCGGCCTGGCCGATCCGCAGGCGCTGCCGGTCGCGGTCGCGGCGCAGCAGGCGGCGCATTTCGTTGGCATGCCCGAGGCCGTGCTGCCGCTCACCGAAGCGGCGCTCTACCTCGCGCTCGCGCCGAAGTCCAACTCGGCGCTGACGTCGTACGGCGCCGCGCGTGAGCTGATCGAGGAATCGGGCAACGAACCGGTCCCGATGCACCTCCGCAACGCGCCGACCGGGCTGATGAAGTCGATGGGCTACGGCCGCGGCTATCAGTACGCGCACGACTACGAGGGCGGCGTCGCGGACCAGGTGCACATGCCCGACAAGCTGAAGGGCCGGAAGGTGTACTCGCCCAACCCGCGTGACCGGAAGCCGGGAAAATAGAGCGCACCATGCTGCTTTGGCCGGCAAATCAGGTCTCCGCGCGCTGCAAACGCGCGGATAGGCGCGCCTATCCGGGGGTGGAGGGGCGACGTGGCTGACGCCCTCGTCATTTTCAAACCGGATTCGGCCTACCGCCTCGCCGCGCGCGCCGGCATATGGGGCTGGCTTTCGAGCGAGCGCGACTGGAAGGTCGAATCGCTCGAATGGTTTCAGCCGAGCGCAGCGCTGATCGAAGGCCACTACGACTTTCTGCAGGGCCGGCCCTTCTTCCCATGGCTGGTCGATTTCATGACCGCGCTTCCGGTCATCGTCGGCCGCATCTCGGCGGAACCGCAGGCGCTCGGGGTGATGCGCTACGACCTCGGTGAGACGCAGATCTCGAAGTCGCGGCCCGGCTCGCTGCGCGAGCGCTACGGGATCTTCGGCGGCCTGAACTGTCTCCATCTCTCCGATGCGCCCGAGACCGGCGCCGCGGAGGTCAAGCGCTGGTCAGACTTCGTGCAGCTCGATCAGGTCAAAGTCGAGCTCGGGGACACCAACCAGAAGCCCGATCACACGTATCACCTGCGCTCGCTCGCAACTCAGGTCGCGGGCGGCATCCACGTCGACAGCGCGTCATCGATGATGCGCGAGCTGCTTGCGCAAGAGACCGAGCTGGACGGTTCCGATCTCGACGCGCTCGTGCGGATTACGCTGGGCGCGCTGACTTGATCGTGACCGACTTCGTGAACAGCTCGGAGTTGGGGACGACGATCACATCGCCTTCCTCGCTCTTGAGCATCGTCACGCGGAGCCGGACATCCGTGATGACGCCGGCGTGGCCGTCGAATTCGATGTGATCGCCCACGCGGATGTGGTGCTCCAACAGCACGTAGTAGCCAGAGACGTAATCGCGCAGTAGGTCCTGCACTCCGAGCGCCGCGACGATGGTCGCGAGCAGCAGCCCGAACAAGGTGACGTTTGCCGTCTGCGCTGCAATGCCGAGCGCCGCGAAGACGCCGAGGATGATCACGAGAGCGGTGACGACGCGACGACCGAGAACGACCATGTCGCCGCGCACCTGGCGCTTCTGCAGCTGCTGCCCTGCGAAGTGGGCGATGAATCGCGCCGCGAGGATGAACAAAACGAAAACGACGAGACCGGCGCCGATGAAGACCAGGTTTGTCGTGAAGTTTCCGAGGTCGATCGTGGTGCCGCGAGCCGCGGCGGCGGTCATTCCTCCGACTCTTCTTGTTCGGCGGCGGGAGCCTCGCCCGCGGCGGCGGCCTCGCCCTCTGCGGGCACTCCGGCCTCCACTGCGGGAATCTCCTCTTCGACCTTCATCTCGCGCTTGGGCACGATCTTCACGACCAGCTCGTCGGCGTCTTCGAGCACGGTCACGTCCTTGGGCACGACGAGGTCGGAGACGCGAAGCTCCATGTCGATGTCCTCGAGCGGCGTGATGTCCACCTCGAACGCTTCGGGGATGTCCGTGGGAAGACAGTCGACGCGGATCGAGTGCATCGGCTGAAGGATGTCGGCGTCTCCCCGCTTGACCGCGGCCGACTCACCGTTGAGGCGGACGGGCACCTCGACCTCGATCTTCTCCTGGAGGTTGACCTGGTAGAAGTCGACGTGGATCGGACCCAGCCTGCGCGGATGGGTCTGGATCTCGCGAACGAGGACCTTCTCCGTCCGTCCGTCGATGGCCAGGTCGACGAGATGCGTCCGGCCCGACTTCACAAAGACTTTCTGGAACTCGAGCTTGTCGAGCGTGATCGCGGTGGGCTCGGTGTCGTGGCCGTAGACGATGGCCGGCAACTTGCCCTCGCGCAGAAGACGGCGCGAGCGCTTGCCCAGCGGCTGGCGGAGAGAGGCTTTGATTTGCATGTTGGCGCCTCAGTTGGGGAGGCCCGAATATGATACGCGAACATGCAGAACCCACCTCCTCCACCACCCTCCGGTTCGGAACCACCGCCTCCTCCCAGCTCGATGCCACCGCCCCCGCCCGGTCCCCAGCCGCTCCCCGGCGGTTACGCGCCGATGGCGGTGCCGGCGACCGGCAATCTGGCCAGCCCAGGTCTTCGCGTCGTCCAGGGACTCATCGATCTGATCATCCTCGGGGTCATCAACGGCATCATCAGGTTGATCTTCCAGAACGCGACCGGCGTGGCCGGCTTGATCGATCTGATCCTCGACCTCGCCTACTGGGGTTATTTCCTCAGCCAGCGCGGGCAGTCGGTCGGGATGATGGTGTTCAACATGCACTGCCGCAACGTGCAGACCGGCCAGAACCCGGACGTCGGCAGGGCAGTCCTCCGTGGGTTCATCTGGCACCTGGAGATCATCTTCACGGTCTGCATCGTCGGCCTCGTCGGTTGGCTCTGGATGTTCTGGGACCCTCAGCGCCAGGGCTGGCACGACAAAGCCGCGGGAACGATCGTTACAGAGGGCTAACTACTTCGGCGCGACCTCCGGAAAACGCTTGCGCAGCCAACCGACGATGTCCTGCAAGGGCGTGCCGGGAGTGAAGATCTCCTCCACGCCCTTCTTCTTGAGCGCGGCGATGTCGTCGTCGGGGATGATCCCACCGCCGAACACGATGATGTCGGTCGCGTTGCGCCTCTTGAGCTCCTCGACCACCGCCGGAAAGAGCGTCATGTGGGCGCCAGAGTGGATCGACAGCCCGATCACCTGGGCGTCCTCCTGCAGCGCCGCGTCGACCACCATCTCGGGCGTCTGCCGCAGTCCTGTGTAGATGACCTCGTAGCCGGCGTCGCGCAGCGCCCGCGCAACGACTTTGACGCCGCGGTCGTGGCCGTCGAGCCCAACTTTGGCGACGACGATGCGAACCGGTTTGACTGCGGTTCCGGGCATCAGACCACCGCGGTCTCGGTGTAGGTGCCGAACACCTCGATCAGCGACTGCATGATCTCCCCTTCGGTCGCGTAGGCGCGCACCGCGTCGAGGATGTACGGCATCAGGTTGTCGGTTCCGGCTGCCGCCTTGCGCAATCGATTCAGCGAGTTGGTCGCCTTCGCCGCGTCGCGTTTGCGGCGCACATCGCGAACGCGCTCGGCCTGCTCGCTCTCGAGGCGCGGGTCGATGCGCAGGATCTCGATCGGCTCCTCTTCGTCGACCGTGAACTCGTTGACGCCGACCATGATCCTCCGCTTCTGCTCGAGCTCCTGCTGGTAGCGGAACGCAGCGTCGGCGATCTCCTTCTGGAAGAAGCCCACCTCGATCGCCGGTATCACGCCGCCGATCTCCTCGATCCGCTTGAAGTAGTGCTCCGCCTGGCGCTCCATCTCGTCTGTGAGCGACTCCAGGAAGTAGCTTCCGCCCAGCGGGTCGATGCTGTTCGCGACACCGGTCTCGTAGGCCAGCAGCTGCTGCGTGCGCAGCGCGATGCGCGCGGCTTTGTCGGTCGGAAGCGCAAGCACCTCGTCCATCGCGTTGGTGTGCAGCGACTGTGTGCCGCCGAGCACCGCCGCGAGCGCTTCGATCGCGGTACGCGCGATGTTCAGCTCCGGCTGCTGCGCGGTAAGGGAGACGCCCGCTGTCTGCGTGTGGAAGCGGAGCTTCCACGATCGCTCCTGCTGCGCTCCATACCGCTCGCGCATCCAGCGCGCCCAGATGCGACGCGCGGCGCGGAACTTCGCGATCTCCTCGAAGAAGTCGATGTGCGCGTCGAAGAAGAACGACAACCGTGAAGCGAAATCGTCGATGTGCATCCCACGCTCGATGCACGCGTCCACGTAGGCCATGCCGTCGGCCAGCGTGAAGGCGAGCTCTTGCGCGGCGGTCGAACCGGCCTCGCGGATGTGA
>DASTIX010000122.1:0-16412 GCA_035717165.1 Candidatus Dormiibacterota bacterium | reverse complement strand
CCGGGCGACCGCCAGCTGACCGACGAGACGGTCGCGGAGATCGCGCGCCGGGGCGGCATCGTCGGCGTCAGCTTTTACTCGCGTCACCTGCGCGCGACGGGCAAGGCGACGCTCGAGGACGTCGTCCGCCACATCGTCCATCACGCCAGGGCGGCCGGGGGCCCGGAGCACGTCGCCATCGGGACCGACCTCGATGGCGGGTTCGATGCAAAGCACGCGGCGATCGACAGCCTCACGAAGCTCAAAGAGCTGCCGGCCCGGCTGCGGCTGCACTTCAACCGCTCGCAGGTCGAAGGCATCATGGGCAACAACTGGCTCGGGTTCCTGCAAAGAAGTCTCCCGGCCGGCTGACACAAACCGCTCCCCTGGCTACGTATACGAGGGAAGCGTTCGCGTCTGTCTACGTAGTAATACCGATGCCGGCCCGCGGGCGCACCCCTAACTTCGCAATCGCGCGTTGTGAGCGATTGATTTTGGAGGCGCTTATGAAGAGGAGACTCGCGTGGCCGACGCTTGCGCTGCTGGCGCTGGTTGCGGCTCTGATCCCGGCACCGGCGTCGGCGGCGAGCATCTCGCCGGCGGTCGCACTCGACTGGAACGCGACCGCGGTTGCCGCGGTCCGGGCCGCAATCACCAGCAATGAACCTCCGCCGGGGGCATCATCGCGGGCGCTCTATCAAACCGAGGGCCTGCTGTACATGGCGTACGTTCAGGCGGCCGTCTACGACGCGACGATGAAGATCTCGCACCGCTACCTGCTCTATCACCACTTCGTCGCCCGGGCGGGCAACGCCTCCCTCACAGCCGCTGTAATTGCGGCTTACTACAACACGCTAGTTGCTTATCTGGGCGACCCCGGAAACGTGCTCGCGGCGAAGTACGCGTCTGATCTCGCGGCGTTGCCCCACGACGCGAACACCGCGCGCGGCGTCGCGGTTGGCATGGCGGCGTCCGAGGACATCGTCGACTTGCGCGCCAATGACGGGCGAAATGCGGATGTTCCGTTTGCCTGTCCGACAGATACGACCCCAGGCGCGTACCAGTGCGCGCCGCCGCCTTCGATCCAGACGGAGCAGACGCCCTGGGTTGCGACGATGCAGCCGTTCATGCTGCTGAGTGACTCGCAGTTCCGCGCACCGGCGCCCCCGGCGCTCGACAGCGCCCAGTACGTTGCAGACTTCAACGAGACGAAGGCGCTTGGCCTCAAGACGAGCGCGGTGCGGACGGCGACCCAGACCGCGATCGGATACTTCTGGAACGCCAACGCGATCAGCCAGGAGAACAAGACGCTTCGCGACGCCGCGAGCCAGTACGGGCTCGATCTGGTGGACACGGTCCGTCTGCTTGCGGCCGGGACCATGGTTTCGACAGACGCCGGCATCGCGTGCTTCGACTCCAAGTACCACTGGCTGCGCTGGCGACCGATAACGGCGATCCGCGCAGACGGTATTGCCGCCGACGCGGGCTGGGTTCCGTTGGTCAACACGCCGAACCATCCCGAATATCCCTCCCAGCACGGATGCGTCACAGGCTCGAGCGGTGACGTCCTCGCGACGCTGCTCGGCACTCCGAACTTCAACCTCACCATCTGGGGTGCGAACCAGGCCACCCCCACCGCGCTGGCGACGTCCGAGTCGTTCGCAACCGAGGCGGACCTGGACTCGGAACTGGTCAACGCTCGGATCTACATCGGTTTCCACTTCCGCACCTCGGTTCTGGCCGGCGAGTCGATCGGCCACTCGGTCGCAGACTGGGAGCTGCAGAGGTTCTTCCTCCCGGGAGACGACGAGAGCTAGCCGTTGCAAGGGCGCCGTTCGACGGCGCCCTTGACCCTCGTCAGGTGGCCTCCTAATGTCTCGCCATTGGAGAGGTCTGCCGCCCAGCCCGCCCGCGCTCTGCCCGCTTACGCAAGCGCCTTCATCGGTCGCCGGCGCGAGATCGCCGAACTCACCGCCCTGGCCGGCCGCGCGAGACTCGTAACACTTACCGGCCCGGCCGGCGGCGGAAAGACGCGTCTTGCGATCGAGGCGGCGCGCCGGAAAGAGGGTGGGCCGATGGTCGAGCTGGCGGCACTGGCGGAGGCGGCGCTCCTGCCCGAAGCCTTTGCGGCCGCGCTCGGGATCATGCCTCAAGTCAACAAGCCGGTCGCCGACACTCTCCTCGACCGCTTGGTCGATTTCGACGGCTTGATCGTCGTCGACAACTGCGAGCACCTCGTGGAGGCGTGCGCAGCGCTCGTCGATCGCCTGCTGCGTCACTGCCCGCAGCTCTGTATCCTCGCCACCAGCCGCGAGCCGCTACGTGTCGACGGAGAGGTCGTATGGCAGGTGCCCGCGCTGTCGCTGCCACGCGCTGAGGCACAGCTTCCCGAAGCGCAGCGGTCGGAAGCAGTCCAGCTGTTCGCCGCACGGGCGCAGAGCGCGTCGCGCCGATTTGCATTGAATGCCTCAAACATCGATGCCGTCACTTCGATCTGCCGGCGGCTCGACGGACTGCCCCTCGCCATCGAGCTTGCGGCCGCGCGCGTCGGAGCGGTCGAGCCGGCGGACATAGAAGCGCAGCTCGATGATCGATTCCGATTCTTGACCCGCGGCTTTCGGACGGCGCCCGAGCGCCAGCGCACCCTGCGTGCGGCACTTGACTGGAGCTATCAGCTTCTTTCCGCCGCCGAGCAGCAGCTGCTCTCGCGCCTTGCCGTCTTCGCCGATGGGTTCGGCCTCGAGGCTGCCACCGCAGTTTGCACGGGCGGCGCGGTGCTGGCCGAGCAGGTAGGCGAAGTGCTGACGCGATTGATCGACAAATGCCTCGTTGTGGCAGGCGACCTCAAGAGGTATCGCCTGCTCGAGAGCTTGCGCGCGTACGGTCTGGACAGGCTTCGAGACACGGGCGACGTCGAGACATATCGACGAAGGCATGCGGCGTTCCTCGCTTCACTTGACGGCGATCGCGACGGACGCGACTTTCTGGCAAGGATTGGCATTGAGGTCAACAACCTGCGAGAGGCGCTGGCGTGGTCTCGCACGGTTGATCCGAACCTGCATCTGCGGCTGGCCGTGATGTACGGCTGGTTCTGCATGCGGGCCGGCTATATCGCCGAAGGAAGATCCTGGCTCGAGGACGCGGTCGCGCTGCCGGTCAGCGATCAGCTCTCCAGGGCCGACGCCGGCGAGGCCCTGGGTTTTCTCGCCTGGAGACAGGACGATTTCGCGACGGCGTTTCGTGCCTTGTCACTGGCGGTCGCGATTGCTCGCGAAAGTCGCGACGACAGACTGCTCGCCCGCATGCTGGGGGCTCTCGCATTCACATCGCTTGGACTCGCCTCACCGCACGATCTCGTGCATGCAGCAGTCGTCGAGCACCTCTCGCTCGCGAGCCGGCTGGGGGATCCGGCTGAAGAGGCCGAGGCCCTGCTCATGTTGTCGCTCGAGGCCTCTCTGCGAGGCGATCCGCTATCGACGTGGGAGCACGCGTCACGTGCGCTGGCGCTGTTGCAGGAGCACGGGCGGGCTATAAGCCCCACGCTTTACAACACGCTGGGATGGGCCAAGCTGATGCTCGGGGATGCCGCAGCCGCCGCTCCGTTCATCGCCAAAGGCCTGGAAATGAGGTTGCGCACCGGTGACGTGATCGACATGGCCGGCTCCTTGGACTCGTCCGCAGAGGTCGCATTTCAGCTTGGCGCACGCGAACGTGCGATGCGTCTGAACGGGGCGGCGGACGCAATTCGAAACCGAGCGGGTTCAAGTCCACCGAGCATGAGTGCGATGAGCCGCGAGCGATGGCTCGCTGGCTGCAAAGCCGCGATGGGAGCGGCCGGTGATCGAGCGTGGGCCGACGGGAACCGCATGACGCCCGAGGAAGCCGGCCGATACGCGTTATCTCCCCTGGACGCTCCGCTGCCCGGATCGCTGCGCCCGCGAGCGTCGTCGCTGAGCGTGCGGGAGACCGAGATCGCCCAGCTCGTCGCGGAGGGCCTGAGTAACGATGAGATCGCCACACGGCTCCGGCTGTCACGTCGCACGGTGGAGGCTCATCTCGACCACATCCGAACCAAGCTTGGCGCTCGCTCACGCGTGGAGGTCGCGACCTGGGTCGCGGCTGGATCGACGCCGCAACCCGCTTAGCCGCCGCCGGAGACCTCCGACCGGGCGATAGGCCCTCTGCCGGCAGCGCCACAGCCTCTGGCCGGCGTGACCAAGCTCGGTCATCCTCCGGTCAGGAGGCAAGGAACATGGCAATCGAGAAAGCACGCTGGACCCCTGGTCTGCGCTTGCCTGGCTGGTTTGCGGCCACGATTCTGGTGGCGCTCGTCATCGTCGCCGGCGGCGTCGGCGCCCTCCTGATGAGCCAGCTGGCGGGGCAAAACTACAACTTCCAGTTCCCTGGCATCACCACCCCCGCGGTCGCCGACACCGTCACCGTCGTCGGGGAGGGCCGGGTCGCGGCGACTCCCGACACGATCTTCACCGACGTCGGTGCCGAAGCCCAGGCGACGTCGCTCTCGTTGGCGCTGAACGCCGCGGCAAGCGACGGCGACAAGCTGACGGCCGCGCTGAAGAATGCAGGCATCGCGCCGGCCGACATGCAGACGACGTCGCTCTACGCCTATGTCCGCACCGACCAGTACGGCAACGTCGTGGGTTACAACGCCTCGACTTATCTGCGCGTCCGAATCCGTGACGTGAGCAAGGCAACGTCGATTCTCAACGCGGCAGCCGGCGCGATCGGACCGGATGTGCGCCTTGGCACGCTGCAGTACCAGAGAACCGACATCGCGGCCCAGGCGGCGCAAGCACGGCAGCTGGCGCTGGCAGCCGCAGAGGACCATGCGTCGGGCCTTGCAAAGCTGTCCAACCGCCAGCTCGGCAAGCTCAGCGCAGTTCAGGAAAGCTACGTGGGTTACGTTGCGGCGGGCCAGTCGGTGCAGGGCGGGGGCGGAGGCATCGGTGCAGGCGGCGGCGCGTCTGCTCTACCGCAGATCCAGAGCGGCCAGGGCGAGGTCGTCGTCCAGCTGATCGTGCGCTACGGCTTGAACTGAATATTCAGATCGATTCCGCAACCCGCTTGGCGGTCATGAACGCGAAGCCCATGCCGTGGCCGGTGAACCCCGCGCACAGGTACAGGTTCGGCATTCCGTCGACCGGGCCTGCGAGCGGCAGCCCGGACTCGGTGAATCCCATCGTGCCCGCCCACCGGTGCGTGACTTCCGCCGTCACATGGAGGTCGGAAAGGGCCCGGTCCAGGTGCGCCTGGATCTCGGCGGTCGGATCGTCGTCGTAGGTCTTCTCTGTTTCCAGCGACGTGTCTCGCCATCCGCCCAGCAGAACCTCACCCGTCGCGCGCTGGCGCCAGTAGCGATAGCCGAAGTTCGAGTAGACCGGCATGTCGGCGATCGGATTCGGGTCTGGCGCCGTGGCGACCATCTGCGCGCGCGTGGGCTGGATCTTCACATTCGGCAGAAGCTGAGGCGTGTAGGCGTTGGTGGCGACGATGACGACGCCGGCGTCGCATTGTGCGGCTGCGTCTGAGGTCACCGTCACGCCGTGGCGCCGGGATTCAAGCGAGACGATATTTACGCCCTCGCGGATCGCGCCGTCTCGAGCCTGACGGCCCAGCGCGGCCACCATCGCCGCTGGATCGATCTCGCCGTCGCGCGGATTGACGAGCCGCGATCCGTCCCACCGAGCCTGAAATCCATCCTCGAGAAGCAGCTGTTCCGATTCGATCAACAGTGCGCGCTCGCCGTCTGAGGCGGGCACGATCGCGCTGCCGAGGCGGCGGTGGCCGACGCTCATTCCGCGTGCGGCCTCGAGCATGCGATCGTGGTTTTCGTTCGTGACCTCCCAGACCTCGCGCGCCTGCTGACGCCCGTAGGTGCTCACCGCCTCGGCGTAGCTGGAGGCGACGCCCGCGAGAAGAAATCCCGCATTGCGGCCGCTGGCGCCCCACGCGAGATGGTTGCGCTCGAGCAGGACGGCATCGATGCGCCGCCGCGCGAGGTGCCAGAGCAGCGAAGTGCCGGCGATGCCGCCGCCGATGATCAGCACATCCGCCTTGTCGGGCATCCTGCCGGGGTATTTCTCGGGTGGGGGAGCCCAGAACGGCGTGCTCATGGCTCCCAATAGAATCAGAAGGCAAGTGGACTTTGAGAGCTACGACGTCCTGGTCGTCGGCGGAGGGCTCGCCGGGATCAGGGCAGCGATAGCTGCGGTCGAGGCCAATCCCCGAGTGCGGGTGGGAATGGTCTCGAAGGTCTACCCGATGCGAAGTCATACCGTCTCCGCCGAAGGCGGAGCAGCAGCGGTGATGGCGGCCAACGATTCCTACGAAACCCACGCGTTCGACACCATCAAAGGGTCCGACTACCTCGCCGACCAGGACGTGGTCGAGGCGTTCGTGCGCGAGGCGCCGATCGAGATCATCCAGATGGAGCACTGGGGCTGTCCGTGGAGCCGCAACCCTGACGGCACGATCGCGGTGCGTCCGTTTGGCGGCATGACGACCTGGCGCACTTGCTTCGCCGCCGACAAGTCCGGCTTTCACATGCTCCACACCGTCTTCCAGACGAGCCTGAAGTACGACCAGATCACGCGCCACGACGAGGTGTTCGTCACCAAGCTCCTCGTCGAGGACAGCCGCTGCGTCGGCGTCGTCGCCTACGACATCCGCACCGGGCGATTCGACGCGATCACGGCGAAGTCCGTGATCCTGGCCACCGGCGGCCTCGGACGTGTGTATGCGTTCACGACGAACGGCAACATCTGCACCGGCGACGGCATGGCGCTCGCGTATCGCGCCGGTGTTGGCCTCAAGGACATGGAGATGGTGCAGTTCCATCCGACCGGTCTTCCTTTCACCGGAATCCTGATAACCGAGGCGGTGCGCGGCGAGGGCGGTTACCTGCTCAACAACGAAGGCGAGCGGTTTCTCAAGCGCTACGTCCCGAACAAGATGGAGCTCGGACCGCGCGACATCATCTCGCGCGCGATGATCACCGAATTCGACGCCGGGCGCGGATTCGAAGGGCCGCACGGCAAGTACATGCATCTCGACGTCCGGCATCTCGGCGAGGCCGTGATCGATCGCAAGCTGCCGTTCATGCGCGAGCTTGGACGCGAGTTCATGGGCATCGACATCGTCACCGACCCGATTCCCGTGCGACCCGTGCAGCACTACATGATGGGCGGGGTGGACGCCGACATCTCGTGCGCCACTCCGGTGCTGGGCCTCTACGCCGCAGGCGAATGCGCGAACGTCGGGCTCAACGGCGGCAACCGGCTCGGGTCGAACTCGCTGCCCGAGTGCCTCGTCTTCGGCGCGGCCGCGGGTCGCGCCGCGGCTCACTACGCGGCGTCGGCCAAGGCGCCGACCGCGAACCCCGTCGACGCCATGCTGTGGGACGAGGCGCGTCGAGTCGAGTCGGAGTACATCGAGAAGAAGACGGGCACCGAGCGCATCGCGGTCATTCGCGAGGAGATGCAGAAGGAGATGGACGCCGGCGCCGGCGTCTTCCGCGACCGCGACGGCCTGTCGCGCCTGGCGCGCAATCTCGGCGGCCTGCGCGAACGTTTCGAGCGTGTGAAGGTCGACGATTCTAGCCGCACCTTCAACACCGAGATCATCGCCGCGCTCGAGCTCGACTTCATGCTCGAGATCAGCAGCGCGATCGCCTTCTCCGCGCTTGCCCGCGAGGAATCGCGCGGCGCGCACGCGCGCAAAGACTTTCCCGAAAGAGACGACGCCAAGTTCCTCAAGCACACGCTGGCCTATCGCACCAACACGCTGGCGCCAAGACTTGAGTACCGAGACGTGACCATCACCAACTACCAACCGCAGGCTCGCTCTTACTGATGGCCGACAAGACGATCACGATCAAGGCGACGCGGTACGACCCGCAGCACGACGAGAAGCCGCGTCTGCAGTCGTACGAGATCCCGTTCTACGACGAGAGCATGGTCGTGCTCGACGGCCTCAACTACATCAAGTCGCACGTCGACGGATCGCTGAGCTATCGCTGGTCGTGCCGCATGGGGATCTGCGGCAGCTGCGGAATGATGGTCAACGGCACGCCCAAGCTCACGTGCAATGCATTTCTGCGCGACTACTGGCCGCGACCTGTGATCGTCGAGCCGCTGAACAACTTCCCGATCATCCGCGACCTTGTGATCGACATGGACGACTTCATGGACAAGCTGAAGGCGATCCAGCCGTGGATCATCCGCAAGCAGGAGATTCCACTCGGCGCGCGCGAGCACCGACAGACAACCGATCAGATCGACGATTTCCGGCAGTTCAGCCAGTGCATCAACTGCATGCTGTGTTACGCCGCGTGTCCCGTGTACGGCATCAACGACGAGTTCCTCGGTCCCGCCGCGACCGCGCTCGCGCGCCGCTACAACCTCGACTCGCGCGACGAGGGATTGAGTCGGAGGCTGCCGGTGATCGGCCAATCGGAGGGGATCTGGGAGTGCAGCTTCGTGGGGGAGTGCTCAGTCGTGTGCCCTAAGGGCGTGGACCCCGCGAAGGCGATCCAGCAGACCAAGCTCGATACGACGATGCGTTTCGTGCTGCCTTACGGGAACCGCGAGTGAGCGTCGAAGCGCAGGCGGCCCCACGCGAATATCGATGGCGCATGCCTGCCGGCTGGTGGGTGCGGAAGCGCCACTACCTCGGCTACATGCTTCGCGAGTTCAGCGCCGCGCCGATGGCGGCGTGGATGCTGTGGCTGCTCGTCGAGATTCGACGAGCGGCCGACGGTCCGGCGCACTACGCGCCGCACTCGTCGCCGGCGTTCGTGATCTTCAGCGTCATCGTCCTGCTGTTCTCGCTCTATCACAGCGTCACGTTCCTCAGCCTCGCCGGCACGATCTTGCACTTCAAGATCCTCGACAGGCCGGTGCCGTCGCGGCTGATCGTGCTCGCGATGTTCGGCCAGTGGCTGGTCGCGTCGGTGATCGTCGCGTTCGTGCTCGTGTGGTTCGCGCGATGAGTACGGAGGCTCGAAGCCGGCCTGCTCTCGGTCACCTGTTCTGGTGGTTCCTGTTCTCGCAGGGCGGGGTGATCACCGCTTTGCTGCTGCCAGTCCACGTCCTGGTGCAGGGAATCCTTGGCCCGCTCGGGATCGTGCCGGTCGTGGACCGCCACTACGACACGTGGGTCAACGTTCTCGGCAACCCGCTCGTCAAGCTCTATCTGCTCGTGTTCTTCGCCTTCGCGTTCTTCCATTTCGCGCACCGGCTCCGATATTTCCTCGTCGACGTCGGATTGCACGCCGCGAAGAGCGTTCCCGCGCAGGTCGTCTTCTACGGTGGTGCGGCGCTGGTGACGCTGATCACGCTGTGGATCGTGCTCACGACGGCGCCGCTGTCCTTCGGCTAGGGGCCGACGTGTACACGGTCGAGGCGATTCCTGCGCAGGAGCTCGGGAACGCAAGCTTCGTCGTGGCGGACACCGAGCGCGGCGTCGGCGCCGTCATCGATCCGTTTCGCGACATCGAGCGCTACCTGGGCCTCGCGGACGACCTGCACATCGAGCTGACCCACGCCCTCGACACCCACCTGCACAACGACTTCGTGTCCGGGCGGCGCGAGCTGGCGGCCGAGGTGGGCACGAACGTCGACGACCTGGAAGCGGGCGAGGAGCTGACGCTCGGCGACATAACGCTCCGCGCCCTGCACTCGCCCGGCCACACGCCGGACCACAAGTCATATGTGCTTGAGCAGGGCGGCATGCCGCGCGCGCTGTTCTCTGGCGGTGCGGTGATGCTCGGCGCGATCGCGCGCACGGACCTCTTCGGCCCGCACCTCGCCGTCCACCTCGCGCTCGAGGCGCTGACCACGCTCCAGGTGCGCCTTCGCGGACTGCCCGACCACATCCGCGTGTTTCCCACCCACGGCGGAGGCTCGTTCTGCGGCGCCGGCGGACGCAGCGGCCATGAGACCACGCTGGGCCACGAGCGCCAGAACAACCCGTTTTTTCAAACGACCGAGGTGATGCCCTTCCTCGCGCGCGTCCTGAACCAGCCGCGCTACCCGTCGTACTACCGCGACATGGCGGCGATCAATCGCGGCGGTGCGCCATTGCTCGGGCGGTCACTGCCTCCATTGGCGAAGCTCACGGCCGACGAGGTGGCGCGAATGATGGACGCCGGCGCCGCGGTGATCGATGTTCGCGATGGCCGCGATTACGACCGTGGTCATATTCCAGGCAGCTACAGCGTGGGCATCGACGGCCCGGTCAGCGTCTGGGTGGGATGGCTGATCACGCGCGGCCGGCCGGTGATTCTCGCCGGCGCGCGAACCGCCGACCACGTGGCGGCGCAGCGCCAGCTCTTGCGCATCGGTTACGACGTCATCGCCGGCGAGCTCGACGGCGGCATGGACGCGTGGCGCGCGAGTGGTCGCGAGCTCTCGACTTTCGAGACCGTCGACGTCGAGGACATGGCGACCTGGGTGCTCTCGGCCGAGCCCATGACGGTCGTCGACGTCCGCGACGAGCACGAGTGGACTTCAGGCCACGTTCCCGGCGCGGTGCACATGTACGTGCCCGATGTTTCGTACCGCGCCGGCGAGATTCCGCATGACGCTCCGGTTGCCGTCCACTGCGCCTCGGGTTACCGGGCGGGCATCGCGGCAAGCCTGCTCGAGCACGCCGGATTGAGCAGGATCATCCACGTCAACGGCGAGTACTCAGACTGGGATCGCCTTCACCTGGCCGAGGTCCGGCCCTAGAGATATATCCCGCGAGCGCCGGCGCTGGCGGGTTTGACTCCAGATCGAATCCCGCGAGCGCTGGCACTCGCCGCTATCGTTTCCGGGCTCGCCAGATCTCCTCGGCGGGCCATTTCTTCGCCCACTCCGCCGGCACGTACTCATAGAAGGGGTGGTCGACGGCGTCATCGGGCGCGTAGAGCTCGCGAAAGTCGATCACTTCGAAGCCCGTTCGCTTCAGCAGCCCGAACATGTCCGAATGGTTGAGATGGAACTCGCTCGAGACCTCGCCGGCCTCGTGCCAGTCAAGCCGCTTCATCCCGCGCAAAGGACGCTGGAGCTGCTCCGAGATCCTCTCTGCGTCAGGGGAGCAGACCAGCTGGATGTCGCTGTTGCGCATGAAGATCAGCTCGCCGCCCGGCCGCAGCAGCCGCGCCGCCTCGGGGATCCACCTGTCGGGGTCGCACCAGATGGAGGCGCCGTACTCCGAGAAGGCGATGTCGAACGAGGCGTCAGGCAGCGGCACTTCCTCGGCGTTCGCCTCGATGAACTCGAGTCCGAGACCGGTCTCCTCGTTCACCCGGCGTGCGGTGTCGAGCTGGGCGGGCGTGATGTCGATGCCGACCACGCGTCTCGCGCCTGCCTTCTTCAGCCACGCGCCGAAGTAGGCGGTACCGCACCCCAGTTCGATGACGTCGAGGCCATTCATGTCAGGCAGGATTCGGACGTCGGCTTCGAGATTGTCGAAGACGCCCCACTTGATGTCTTCGCGCGCCCACGAGTCGCGCGCTCTTGCGTCCGTGTACTTCGCGTTCGATTCGGTCCAGAGGCGGCGCGCGGAGATCGCGTAATCGGGTAGGTCGTCAGGCATCGGTGGTCGCGGCTTCGAGCAGCGCGGCGAACTTCCGCCGCGCTGCATCCCGCCGCGTCGGAATGTGCTCGCGGGGCCAAATGCCCTCCGGCGGTCGATACCCGGAGAGGATCTGCCGCGCCACCGACACGCGGTGGACCTCGTCGGGACCGTCGTAGATGCGGGCTGCGCGCGCGTGCCGGTACATCTCCTCGAGTGGAAGGTCTGACGAGTAGCCAAGACCGCCGTGGAGCTGGATTGCCCGGTCGATCACGTCGTGCAGCACCTTTGCGCCATAGAACTTGATCAGCGAGATCTCTTTGCGCGCTGCCGACGCGCCCTGCGTGTCGATCACCCAGGCGGCGTGCAGCGTCATCAGTCGCGCCGCCTGCATCTCGGCGGCCGAGTCGGCGATCCAGTTCTGCACCGTCTGATGGCTCGCCAGCTTCTTGCCGAAGGCCTCGCGCTGGAGCGCGCGCTCGCACATCATGTCGAAGGCGCGACGGGCCTGCCCGAGCCAGCGCATGCAATGGTGGATGCGACCTGGGCCGAGGCGCGCCTGCGCGATGAGAAATCCCTGACCCCGCTCGCCGAGGACGTTCGTCGCCGGCACGCGGCAGTTGTCATAGATCACTTCGGCGTGGCCGAAGCCAAAACGCTCGTCGCCACCCATGGTGGGCACGTTACGGATGCGCTTCAGTCCGGGCGCATCGGTCGGAACGATGATCATGGACGCGCGCTCGTATCGGTCGGCGCTCGATTCGGTGACCACCATGGCGATCAAAAAGCTCGCCACCATGCCGTTGGTCGTGAACCATTTGTGGCCGTTGATGACCCACTCGTCGCCGTCGAGCTCCGCGGTGGCCGCAAGCAGCGTGGGATCAGACCCGGCTGTCTCCGGCTCGGTCATCGAGAAGCCGGACCGGATCTTGCCGTCGAGCAACGGATACAGCCATCGCTTTTTTTGCTCCTCGGTGCCGAACTGCGCGAGGATCTCCGAGTTCCCCGAGTCGGGCGCCTGGTTGCCGAAGATGATCGGCCCCCACATCGACGCGCCTTCGATCTCGTGCATGAGGCCGAGCTTCACCTGGCCGTAGCCCTGACCGCCGAGCTCGGGAGGCAGATGCGTCGCCCACAGCTTCTGGCGTTTGACCTCCTCCTGCAGCGGGCGGATGGCGCGCATGAAGCCATCCACGTCGGCGTCCAGCACCTCGAGCGGTAAGACGTCGTCGTGCATGAACCGGCGCATCCATTCGAGCTTTCTTTCGAACTCCGGCTCGGTCGAGAAGTCCCAGGTCACAGGAGTCGAATCCCCTCGTCGATCATGGCGACGATGGTAGTCGTGAGCCCCTCGTACATGGGGTCCGGTCTTTTGCCGCGGCGGTGCAGCATGAGGTTGTACCCGAAGATCGACGCGTACTTGTAGAGCGTCATCGCGAGGTACCAGCGCATCTCCTCGGGCTCGACTCCATAGAGCTCGATTACCTCAGCGTCCGGCAGAGCGGGCCATTCTCCCGGATGCCGGCTCGGTACCACGCACAATGCGCCCAGGTCGAGGAGGGGCTGGCCGATCTCGGCGATCTCCCAGTCGAGGATCGCGACGACGTCACGCCCTCGAAACAGCATGTTGCCCGGGTGATAGTCGCCGTGCACGAGGGTTGGCTTGCGTTCGACCGGAACCTGAGCCGCAAGCAGGCCGCCGAGCTCTCCAGCGCGGGATGTGAGCTCCTCCGGCGCTCGCTGCATGAGCATCGCCCACCGCATCATCTCGACCTGCAGCGGGATCGATTCCTCGTTGCCGATGCCCGTCTTTTCGAGTGGCAGCGCTTGCATGCGCTTCAAGACGCCGACCGCGCTCGCGGTCAACTCTCGCGGAGTCGCGTCTGGCGCTGCTCTCTCGATGCGCACGCCGTCGACCCGTTCCATCAGAACGAACGGCCGGCCGTCGACGATGGGGTCCGAGCAGATGACCGGGACGGCCGGCACCGGCAGGCCGGCGGCATGCAGCGCCGACATGATCCGGCCCTGGCGCATGACGTCGGCGGTGGCGGCGATCCGCGCACCCGGCGGTGGCAGCCGCAGCACGTACTCGCCGTCGTCAGCGATGACGAAGTAGGTGAAACCGGAATGGCCTTCAGGGATCGATTCGACGGAGGTGACGCGCTTGCCGATCGCCTTCTCGAGGTCGCTGCGGATCTGATCTGTCATTGGAGGTGCGCGATGTCGCCGAGCGACCCGACGATCTGCCTGTCGCCAAGGACACGCACCGTGCTGATGCTCGTGTAGTAGGGGAGTAGGCGCAGCTGCCCGGGCTCGAGGCGCATCACATCGGTGAGGCAGGCGACGATCGACGCCGCATGGCAGACGAGGATCACGCGCTCGCCCTCGTGTGCGTGCACGACGTCATCGACCACGCCACGCATGCGCGCCACCGCCGAATCGTGCGTCTCCTGAAAATCGAGCGTTCCATCCTCGGAGATCTCGAGCGACATCTCGACGAGACGATCGTCCTCGATGAAGTGGTCGGTGATCGCTTGCGCGGTCTCGATCGCGCGTCGCAGCGGACTCGAATAGACCGCCGCAGGTGGATTCCGTCGCACGCGCTCACCAAGCCTCTGCGCTTGTTCGCGACCATACACGCTCAACGGTGGATCGCTCACCTCGGTCATGTCGCGATAGCAATCTGCATGTCGGATGAGCCAGATCTCGGTGACCCCTTCGACACCGATGAGAAAAATCGATTCCAGCGAACGCATCGCGCGCATGAGCTGTTCCGAGCCGGCCGCTGGAGGTGGCGCCACGGCTAACATTCGATCACATGCTCCGGTTGGTGGGCATCGTCGCCCTCTTCGTCCTCGCAGCCTGCAACCAGACAAGCGCCAAGGTCGGTCCTACGCCTTCGCCGGTGATTCCGCAGGGCAACTGGAACCAGGACCTGAGATTGGCGGGTGATCTGCCGGGGCACATCACGACGATCGTTCCCGACCAGGCGGGTCAGCAGACGTTCTGCTCGGGCGCCAAAGCGCGCAGCGGCGAGACGTGGTCGGACAGCTTTTACACGACCGTCGACTCGAGCGGCAACGAGTGGCAGCTCAGCATCGTGGTCGAGAACTTCCGCGGCCCGGGCACATACACAGATAAGGACGTGAAGATCGCGCTGCAATCGCTGGACAACACCAAGACCTGGCTCAACCAGGACGCGGACGCGTCGCAGACCTTACCGGCAGACAAAGTGACCTTCACGATCGCGCGCAATCAACAGACGGGCACCATCGATGCGCTCCTGACGAATGCGACGTCGGGCAATCGCGGCGCGGAGCACATCACCGGCACGTGGAACTGCCAGGGCTGAGCTCATGGAAGTTCACTTCGACGGGCACTGCTTCGGATGCGGGCCGCTCAACGACGATGGGCTGCGCCTGAAGTTCGAACCTGGCCCGGATGGCTCGGTCGCGGAGTACCACGTGCCGGAGCGGTTTCAGAGCTGGTCGGGCATGGCGCACGGCGGGATCGTCGCTCTCATGCTCGACGAGGCTGTGGGTTGGGCGGCATGGCACGCCGGCCACCCGGGCGTGACCGGGCGGCTCCAGGTCTCGTATCGGCGCCCCTTGAAGCTGGGCGAGCACGTTCGGATCGTGGGGAAGCTCGAGAAGGTCCGCCGGAACCTGGTTTATGTGGCCGCTGTCGTCGAAAACGCGCACGACCGGTCCCGCATCGCCGACGCCACGGCGACTTTGATGGAAGTCAAAACCGTAGTCGATCCGATCGAACGCTAGTCACAATTCGTTTCTGTAACGTGACCGGTTCCTCATGAGCACTGCCGACGTGCCCGCCTCTGAGCGGCGGCGCCTGATCGATTCATTGCGAAGCGGTCGGGCGCTGCGGATCGGCGCCGTGGTGTTGCTCGTGCTCGCCACCCTTATCCTGCTCGCGTTCCTCTACGGGGACCTCCCCGAATTCGTCCACGTCTTCAACCGGATCACCCGCGATTTCTTCCGCCGCAATGCTTTTCTGGCCGGCTTCGCAGCGCTATACCTCGAAGAGTCGGGGATTCCGTTGCCCGCGCCTGGCGACGTATTCGTCATGTACGTCGGCGTCCACGTTCCGCACCAGATATCTGCGTGGGTGGTGGCGTGGTTGGGGTTGATCGTCGCGGTCGTTCTGGGCGCGACGAATCTGTGGCTGCTTTCGCGAAAGTACGGGCGGCGCTTGGCGGAGAGCTCGTACGCCGAGTACATGCACCTCAGCCACGAGCGTTTGGTCCGCGCCGAGAAATGGTTTCGGCGTTATGGCGTGTTGGCGATCATCTTCGGGCGTCACATACCAGGATTTCGGATTCCGATCACCGTCGCCGCCGGCGTGTTCCAGGTGCCTTATCGCGTGTTCGCGCCATCGGTTGCCGTCTCGACGGCGATCTGGGCCGGCGTGGTGCTGATCATCGGCGTGAATTTCGGGCCAAGATTGGGCCGGCTGTTGCAGGCGCACGCGTTTCTCTATTTCGCGTGGGGCGCTATCGTCGCCGGGCTGATTCTCAGCATCTTCATCCGGCAGCGGATCCGGGCTGCACGTGAAGCTTCGAGCCGGTCGGTAGAATCTCGGAGTTCCTCACCGCCGACCTGACCTGGGTCGGGCTTGACCTACGTCGGGAGCGCGGTTCGTCTCAAGTTCAGAATGTTCCGTCGTCGGGGGCTGGCGCAGTTTGGCAGCGCGCACGGTTCGGGACCGTGAGGCCCCGGGTTCAAATCCCGGGCCCCCGACCATGTCATGTCTCAGGACATCCCGGAATGTTTTGGCCGTGACGGTCAGCTGCGGGGCCTGAAGCTGAACTGGCGACGCTGACGGTGCTCGCGATC
>DASTIX010000121.1:0-4356 GCA_035717165.1 Candidatus Dormiibacterota bacterium | reverse complement strand
TCGATCAGGCCGAACACGATCGCGAACAGACCCGCCGTCGCAACGATCATGCCCACGATGTCCCAGCCGTGGTGCCGGCCCGGTCGAAGGTCGGGGATGATCGCGAAAGTCGCGATCAGCGCGGCGATGCCGATGGGCACGTTGATGAAGAAGATCCACTGCCAGCCGAAGTAGGTCACGACCGCGCCGCCGAGCGTCGGTCCTGCCAAAGTCGCGAGCCCTCCGACGCCTCCCCAGATGCCAAACGCGGCGCCCCGCCGCTCGGGCGGAAAGATGGTCGTGAGGATGGCGAGGGTCTGCGGAGTGAGAAGCGCGCCGCCGACTCCCTGGAGGATGCGGGCGGCAATCAGCTGCTCGGAGGTGTGCGAGAAGCCGCACAGCGCAGACGCTGCGGTGAACACGAACAGCCCGATCGCAAAAAGGTTGCGCTGGCCGTACAGATCACCAAGCCGGCCGGCCGTGATCAGCAGCACCGCGTAAACCAGGACGTACGCGTTGAGAACCCACAGGATCTGGTCGAGGGTCGCGCCGAGTCCGGTGCTCATCGACGGGATCGCGACGTTCACGATCGTCGTGTCGAGAAGGATCATGAAAAAGCCCGTGGTGAGCACCACCAGGACCAGCCAGGGATTACTTCGCGCTTGAGCCATTTCTCCTCCTCAACCTACCGGCGCCGGAATCGATTCCGGCCTTCCATTCCAGCTTTCCTTCAGTGATCTCTTTGGCGATCTTCCGCACCCACGCACGCTCGGCTTCGAGCAGCGCGATCTTGTGCTCCAGTTCGATGATCGACAGCCGCCTGTGGCCGCTTCCGAGAAGCTCATCGTGGATGTGTGAGAGCTTCGCGATGACCTCGTGAAGATGCTGTGCACGCGCCTCCAACTTCTGCGCGGCATCCGAAGCGGTCAGGTGATGCATAAACATCAGGCCCGCCGAGAAGTGCAGGTACTCGCGGCGCGGCTGCGCGACGATCTCGCCCACGACCTGGAGCAGCACCTGGCGACCTGAATCCGTGAGCCGGTAGATGGTCCGCTCAGGCCTGCCGCCTTCCTTCTCACGCTCGGCCGACACGATCCAGCCGTAGCGCTCGAGCGAGTCGACCGTGTGATAGAGCGAGCCGAAGTTGAGACGGATGAACTCGTCGTGGTGCCGGCTGCGCATGGTCGCGGCCAGCTCGTAGGGGTGCATGGGCCGCTCGTTGAGAAGCTCGAGGATCGAGAGAGCGAGCGGTGAGATGTCGAGGGATACTTCGTCTGGCATATTCCACATGGAATATTACCAGGCGTATACCCTGTGTCAAGCAGAAGCGGCCAGGCGTGGCCTTCTCAGCGAAAACACAGGATTGAAACCGCTAATTCCAAGCCTGGGTAGCTACAGGTGATGCATGCCGAGACGCTCGTCGAGCCGCGTGCCGTGAGCACGACCGCCGATGGCATGCAGACCATTGCCGCAAACCAGCTCGTCCGGCAGGCCTCGGGCGGCGATCTCGACGCCTTCGAGGAGCTGATCCGCCGGCTCGAGAGGCGCGTCTACGGCTTTGCCTACCAGCACCTGCGCGACAGCGACGAAGCGCACGACCTTGCGCAGGAGATCTTCGTCAAGCTCTACCGCAACCTGGCCCGCTACGACGCGGAGCGACCGTTCGAGCCATGGTTCTGGAAGCTCGCCGCCAACACTTCTATCAACTACCGCCGCCGCCGGGTGCCCATGCCGGCCGAGGCCGTCGAGGAAGCGGCGGACGATGCGACCACGCTGCCGAGGCACGATCCCGCGCTGGTCGAAGCGCTGGCGCAGCTGGATCCGGCGTACCGCCTGCCGGTCCTGCTCCACTACTACGCCGACCTCTCGCTCGAGCAGGTCAGCCAGAGCCTCAACGTGACGGTCGCCGCCGTCAAGTCGCGCCTCCACCGCGCCCGTGCACAGCTGCGAAACTCCCTGGCCGAAGCCGAGGAGTCGGGAAGCCTCTAGGTGAGCAAGGCCCTCGCGTGCGCGCGCGTGCGCGTCCTCATGGAGCCGTTCGTCGACGGCGACCTCGAGCCGGACATCGCAGCGGACGTGCGCGAGCACCTGGCGACGTGCGCCGAGTGCCGGCGCCAGCACGAGCAGGCGATCTCACTGCCGTTCCGGCTCAAGGCGCTGCCCAACCCTGCGCCGCGCGAATCGTTCGTGCACGAGGTGATGGGCGCGATCGCACCCGCCCGCGCGATGGACCGAAAGGCGTGGACTCTGCTCGCCCCCGAAGCGGTGCTCGCCGCGTTCATCCTCTGGTATCTCTCCGGAATCGATGGCCTGGGCTCGATCGCGTCGGGCATCTTCAACGACCTCCAGGGACTTGCGGGCGGCTCGGTGCCCAGCCTTCCTCCAGTCGACGTGGTGCTTCTCATCGCGCTGATCGCGCTCACCGCCATCGCCGGCTACCACCTCTCCGTCCTCATCCGCATCGCGCCCGGCGGACTCCAGGCCCGGCGGCACGCGTGACGCTTCGCCGCTACGCCTGGCCCATCCTCATCGGCGCCCTGGCGGCGTTGGGGATCATGCTGGCGCTCGCCGACATCGCCGTCGGTGACAGGTGGCCGAACCCGATGGCGCAGGTGATCATCGGCGCGAAACCGCACGCCAGGCTCCCGGCCACGCAGACGCTGCGCTTCGACCGCACTCGCGTTGGCGACAGGCTCATCTTCGAGTCGCCGATCAGCGGCTTCGGCCCGTTGAACCCGTACGAGGCCATTCGGGCCTTTCTCGCCAACGGCGCGGGTCTGACCCTGCTCGCCCTCGCCGGGCTCATCGCCTTTCCGCGTCGTGCGCGCAGCGCCGTGGAACGGTTCGAGTCCGTGCCGGGCGCGGCGATCTCGTTCGGCGCGGGACTCGTGCTGGTCCTGCTGACGCTCGGCGTCGTCACGCTGCTGCGCTTCACTCTGCTGTTCCTCGCGGTCGTCCCCCTCGTGGTTGCGGTCGCGCTCGTCGCCGCCCTGTTCGGCGTGGGCTGCATCGCGCTCGCGATTGGCCGGCTGATCCACGAGCGACTGCACCTGCCCGACGTGCATCCTTTGATCGCCGCGCTGGTCGGTGCGCTCGTCGTGTTCGATCTCGCGGTCATCCCCTACGTGGGAATCGTTGCGTTTGCTGCCATCGCGATGGCCGGCCTCGGTCTCACGGTCATCACGCGGTTTGGGTCTGCGGGTGGTTGGTCGTTCGTCGATCTCGACTGGTGAATCAATGACGGAGGGGAGTTAGTTGTTTGGGTTACTGAGTCGGACGCGGCTGTTCGTCGCAGCGCTCGCAATCGTCGCGCTGGTGTTGGGCACGCTGATCTATCGCGACATGTTCGTTTCGACGAAGAACGCCGCGAGCGCTCTCAACCTCTACACCGTCGGGCGGCGCACCGTGACCGCAAGCGTCACCGGTTCGGGCAACGTCGAGCCGCAGCAGCAGGCCAACGTCAACTTCAAGGTCGCGGGCGCCCTGACGAACATCTACGTCACCGTCGGCGAGCACGTTTCGGCAGGCCAGACTCTCGCGAGCATCGACTCGTCGGCTGAGCAGACCGCGCTCGACCAGGCGCAGGCGAACCTCGCAACCGCGGAGGCGAACCTGCAGTCGGTCGAGACTCCCCTCACCCAGAACCAGATCACCCAGCTGCAGGACTCGGTCAACACCGCGCAGCAGACCTACAACGACACGGTCACGCAGGTCAACCTCACCAACACGCAGGACGCGACGCAGGTCACGGCCGACCAGAACCAGCTGACGCTCGACCAGTCGATCCTCAACAACAGCCTCACCTACCAGCAGGACAAGCAGCAGCTCGCGACCGACCAGCAGACGCTGCAAACCGCCGAGACGACGTTCAAGAACGATGCAACGTGCACCGGCGTGGCGTTTGCCGGCTACTCGGCGCAGTGCCTTGCCGAGTTCACCGCTGTGTCGAACGCGCAGGCCGCGGTCACGCTCGACCAGACGAAGGTCAACAACGACGCTCTGGCCGTCAACAACGATCAGGCCAGGCTGAACGCCGACACCATCAAGCAGACCAACGACAAGACCACCGGCCAGCGCAGCATCAACCAGGCGGCCGCATCGCTTACGAGCGCGCAGGACCAGCTCAAGACCCAGACCGAGAGCAAGCCGAACCAGATCGCGTCCGCGAAGGCGAACGTCATGAGCGCGCAGGCGGCGGTCGCCACCGCGCAGCAGAACCTCGGCTACACCACCCTGGTCTCGCCGATGGACGGCGAGATCAACAGCATCAACGGCGTCGTCGGCGAGACGGTGGCGCCTGGAGGCGGCACCACGCCGGAGGCTCCGGGCAGCCAGGCGCCGCTGCCGACCACGACCGGCTCGACCGCCTTCATGGTC
>DASTIX010000120.1:0-12999 GCA_035717165.1 Candidatus Dormiibacterota bacterium | reverse complement strand
GATCAGAACGAGTGCGACTCCCGTAAACGCGGCTCCGACGGCCAAATTGATCGCGTTGGACGCGATGTAGCTCGTGCCCGCCCTCGACGGCCCGATGTACAACGGCGGCAGATAACTCGAGTAAGCCTGCACGATGAGGCTGACCGCAACCCACACGGCCAGCGCCCATTTGCGTCCTGTTATGAAGACCAGTGCGAGGCCCTGAGCCAGTCCGAGCCCCAACGAGTACGCGGCGTCGTTACCTATCGAAATAAGCGCAGGAGCCATGCCTGCCGGAAGAGACCCGAACCAACTCGTAAGGGTGATACGAAAGACGAGATTCTGGAGGAGAGTGAAGAACAGACTCGCCCCGATCGCGGTCGCGACCAGCCACAGCAGGACCGCTCTCTTGCCCGGCGCGACGAATGCCAGGAGGATGGACTGGAACACCGCCGCGATCGCCGCGACAGCCCCGAAGTACGCGAATACGGCCGCCGGAGAGTCGGAGCCGTTCACCACGGTGGCCAGCCCCGAAAGCGAGACCACGGTGGCGAGAGCCCCGCCGAGCGCTGCCGCGACGACCCAGAGTGCCCACAGGGCCGGACCCGAACGCCGCGGGTCGATCGACATCGGTGCCTCGAACTCTACGCCGCGTCCACGACCTTGAGCGTCCACTTGCACGTCGTCGTGATCTCCAGGTGGAAGCGTCCGTTCTCGGGCACGTGATAGACGCCCGCATCCTTGTCGCCCTGCTCATTGACGCCGGGATGTTTGAAGTCCGGGGTGTTGTCGGCGCCGTAGACATCGACGACAAAAACACCGTTCTGGCCGGTGGTCGAGCAGTCGTATTTCCAGTCCAGATCCCATCCATGAGTCGAGCCGGCGACGAAGGTAAGGGCGCCATTTCCAGTGCCCGAGTCGCTGACCAGCACGGCCGGCGGTCCGCTTGGGCCGCAGGCTGCGGCCAGCAAAGCCAGCGCTAGCGGAGCGCCCAGCCGGATCGCAACACCGCCCGCCTGAGGTCTTTGTTGACGGCGGCCACATCGCTCAGTTTGGTCAGCAGCAGGTCGACCCATGCGGCCAGCTCCACCGCCGGCCTCAACTCCAGCGCCTCATTGCGGACGCGCGCGACGAAGCTCCGGCCGTCGAATTCGATGGACACCTCTGTGATCGGACCGCGATTCAGGTGGCCGCGTTTTGCCTGCGCGATCGGAATCCGCTCGGCGAGGTAATCGAGGAGCTCATGCGGCTCGTCGCGGTCGACTAGAGGCGCGTGGCAGAAGACGCACGCGTCGTCGATGGGCAACGCCGGGGCGGAGCAGACCGGGCAGTTCATGTTGTGTGGCGGGTTGTGGGCCGGTTGTTTAGTCCGTGTAGCGACTAATTGTGTGGTCTTCGCGCCTTTTTTCAGCCTGATAAAGGGGGCAATCTTCGAAATTTCTTACGCAGATGGGTGGGCTGTCGCTCAGCGCGTATTTGCGCTTGGAGCGGTGGTCGACGTGGCAGTCGTACCTGTAGACACGTACAAACGCCTGCCGGTCTTTGACCAGCTCTTCGAGGTAGGGGCAGCGGCGCACGGGAACTTACGATAGGTCGTCCAGTGCTTGATTTCGCTCGAGCAGGCGGTGCGGTGGGCAGCACGCCGGCCACTCTGGAGAAGACGCGCATCCTCGGCTCATATCTCCGCACACTCGGCGACGATGACCTCCGTCGCGCGGCCGTCTATATGAGCGGACGCGCCTTTCCGCCGTCGCAGCGCCGCACCCTTGGCCTGGGCTGGTCGACCGTCAGCAAGGTGATCTCGTCGCTCTCGAAACGAGACGAGACCGAGCTCGGCATGCTGTTTCGCCAGCACTCGGACCTCGGCGATTGGGCGGGCGAGGCGCTCGACGGGAGCACGCAACCGGCGCCGGTGACGCTTGCTGACGTGGAGGCGACGCTGGAGGCGATCCGCACCGCACGCGGCAACGCCAAGGCCGCGCCGCTCGAGGCCATGCTCCAGCGCATGGATCCCGAGTCGGCGCGCTTCTTCATCAAGATCATCTCCGGCGAGATGCGCATCGGGCTCAGCGAGGGCCTCGTCGAGGCCGCCATCGCCGAAGCATTCAAAGTGCCGATCACTCAGGTCAAGCGTGTGCACCTCATCACCGGCGACATCGGCGAGACGGCGGTGCGCTGCAAGAACGGCGACATCGGATCGAGCACCATCACCCTTTTTCAGCCGGTGCGCTTCATGCTTGCGAGCCCGGTGGAGACGCCTGACGAGGCGTTCCAGCGCATGGGCGCGACGACCGTCTGGACCGAGGAGAAGTACGACGGCGTCCGCTGCCAGCTGCACCGCCAGGACGCGCGAGTCGAGCTGTTCTCGCGCGACCTCAAGGAAACGACCGGCGCATTTCCGGAACTGGTTGAGGCTGCGCCAAACATCGGACACGACGTGCTGTTCGATGGCGAAGTGCTCGCACATCGCGAGGGTCGCGTCCTTCGCTTCTTCGAGCTGCAACGGCGGCTCGGACGCAAGCAAGTCGATGCCTCACTTCGAGATGAGGTTCCGGTCGTGCTCGTGATCTTCGACCTGCTGTGGCTCGACGGACGAACATTGCTCGACGAGCCGTTGACGGAGCGACGCAAGTTACTCGAGGGACTGCGGCTGGAGCATCCCTTCTTGCTCGCCCGCCTGGAAGAGGCGACCGACCCGCAGCACCTCGACCGCATCTTCAAAGAGACGCGCGAGCGCGGCAATGAGGGATTGATGGTCAAGGATCCGCTCAGCCCGTACACGCCAGGAAGGCGCGGTCTCGCGTGGCTGAAGCTCAAACGCCCCCTCGCGACGCTTGACGTCGTGGTCACCGCGGTCGAGTGGGGACACGGCAAGCGGCGCGGAGTGCTGTCTGACTACACGTTCGCGGTCAAGGACACGAGCACAGGCCGGCTGGTCAACGTCGGCAAGGCGTACAGCGGACTGACGGACGCCGAGATCGCCGAGTACACCAAGCGTTTCCTCGAGATAACGCTGCAGGACCAAGGGTACCGGCGAATGGTCCGGCCCGAGGTCGTGCTCGAGGTCGCGTTCGACTCGATCCAGCACTCCGGCCGTCACCTGTCCGGTTACGCGCTGCGCTTCCCTCGGATCGTCCGCATCCGCGACGACAAGCCCGTCGATGAGATCGACACGCTCGAACGGGTCGCCGAGCTCTACGACCGGTACTTCGGCACGAAATCAGAGGTCGCGCTGTCCGAGGTCGCGGAAATCTAGTGCGCCTGACGTTCATGGGCACCGCAGGCGCCCGGTTCATGGTCGCCCAGCAAGTCGCGGCGTCGGGCGGCTTGTTTCTCGAGGCAGGCGAGACCCGGATCAGTCTCGACCCTGGACCAGGCGCCATCGTCCATTACGCCGCGCACAAAGTCGACCTCACGACGCTGACCGGCATAGTCGTGAGCCATCGTCACCTCGATCATTCGAGCGACGTCAACGTGATGATCGAGGGAATGACCGACGGCGGCTTCGCGCACCGCGGCGTCGTCATGTGTCCGGCGGATGTGCTCGACGACGACCCGGTGCTGTTGAAATACGTCAGGCGTTTTCCGCGTGAGATCGTTCGCCTCGCGCCACACAGCGATTACACGCTCGGCGAAGTCACCTTCACGACCAGCGGACGCCATGTCCACCAGGTCGAGACGTATGGATTTCGCTTTGGTGACCGCCTGGGGTGGGTCACCGATACCGCGTACTACGACGCGCTGGCGGAGGAGCACGCGGCCAAGGTGATGGTCCTGCATACGATCCTTCTTCACTGTCACGCGAGCCTTCCGCATCTCTGCGTCGCCGACGTCGAGCGAATCATCGGCGAGGCTCGACCCGAGCGCGCTTATCTCACCCACTACGGAAAGACGGTGTGGAGCGCAAACCCGGCCGAGATCGCGGCCGCGATGTCGCAGCGCCTTGGCATCGACGTGCGCGCAGCCCACGACGGGCTGTCGATCGACTTATGAATCGGTGGCGCTGGCGCGGCTACATCGCGCTCCTCGGCGTAGCCCTCGCCTTCTTCATCTATCCGCTGCTGCCGAATGTGGACGTGATCAACTCGGACTGGCCGGCTTTCGCGACCGGGGCGCGCTTGATCGTCTCGGACCCTGCCCACCTCTACGACCTCGAGACGCAACGTCGCGTCGAAACCAACGTCACCGGCGGACGGGTGCTCGTCACGCTCAGCATCAAGGGCATCCTTCCGTTTCTCGCGCCCGCGTGGGTCGCGTTCATCGGCGTGCCGTTCGATGCTTTCGGCCCGAACATCGGCGGGCGGCTCTGGATCCTTTTTGGGCTTCTCTGCCTTCTTGCCGGAATGTATCTCGCGGTGCGGCCAAGAGGCCCGACCGCATGGCTGCCGGCATTCGCCGGCGTGCCGACCGCGCTGACGATGGTCAACGCCCAGATCGACGGCTTCGTCGCGCTCGGCATCGGCGCGGCGATCGCGCTGTGGCCGCAGCGCTACCTGGCGGGACTGGCGCTCGGCCTGACGCTCGTCAAGCCGCAACTGGTGCTGCCACTCGGTCTGGCGGTGCTGCTCGCACGCGAGTGGCGCGTGCTGGCCGGCTGGGCGACCGCCGGCATCGTCTTCCTGGCGTCGACGATCGCGCTCGATCCGCATTGGATCTTCGACTGGCTGAGCGACACGCGGGCGACGGTGCAGACCGGCGCTAGAGAGATCGACCTCCCGCATTTCGCGGTCCTGCTGCCCGACAACCTGCAGGGGCTTGCAATCGCTGCGCTCACCGTGCTGTCGCTGGGGGCGGTGCTCTGGCTGGCGTGGCGCGTCCGCGGCCAGAAGATGCGGCCGGCGATCGCGATCCTGGTCGCGGGCGGAGTGGTCGCAGCACCGCACGCGCTGCCCGCCGACTACGTGATCGTCGCGCTGGGAATGGCGATCTGGGGAGAGGCGCGGTGGTTTGAGTGGCTAGGGCTTTCGATCGCCGCCCTGGCGGCCGCACTCACGCCGGCGCCGATCCCCAGCATCATCGGCGTTCTCTCGATCGGCTGGATCTGCCTCCGGATGGCTGCGGTGGCTACTTGGCGGTCGCCAGCACCGGCGCCCGCGTCTGCTCGATGATGCCGTCGATGAGGCCGTATTCGACGGCCTCTTGAGCGTTCAGAAAGAAATCGCGGTCGGTGTCGCGCTCGACCCGCGAAAGCGGCTGGCCCGTGTGCTTGACGATCAGGTCGTTGAGCACGCCGCGGATGCGGATGATCTCGCGGGCATGAATGTCGAGATCGCTCGCCTGGCCCTGCAGGCCCTTGCCGCCGATGAGGGGCTGGTGCATGTGGATGTTCGAGTTGGGAAGCGAAAACCGCTTGCCCTTCGCGCCGGCCATCAGGACGATCGTCCCGAAGCTTGCCGCGCGTCCGATGCACACCGTCGAGATCGGCGACTGGATGTACTGCATCGTGTCGTAGATGGCGAGCCCGGCCGTCACAGCACCGCCTGGCGAATTGACGTAGATCTGGATCTCTTTAAGCGGATCGTCGGCGGCCAGGAAGATCAGCTGCGCGACGACGAGGTTGGCGACCACGTCGTCGATCGGGCGGCCGATGAGGATGATCCGGTCGCGCAGAAGCCGCGAGTAGATATCGAAGCTTCGCTCGCGGTTGCCGCCTTCGTTCTCGACGACTGTCGGTATGTGCGTCAATTCGAATGGCAGCTTACGAAAAATGGTCCTCTCGCCATCTGACTTCTTCACGGCGGTCCGCAAGGGCCTGAAACCCAAGCTGCCATCAGAGCTGCGCTCGTTTCGCACGACACGCGGGCGAGGCCGCCTCATGAAGATCTACTTCGAGGAGCCCGCATTTCATTACGAGGCGTGGCACCACACGGGCGCGGGACGGCTCGAGGTCGGATTGCATTTCGAATCGTCCGGCGACCTGAATGACGCCGCCTTCGATTTCTTTCGCGGCCGCATGGTCGAGGTCAAGGCCGGCCTGCCGCGAGCAGAGCTCGAGCCGTGGGATCGCGGCTGGTCGCGCCTCTACGAAACGTTGCCGGCAGCACGCCTCGACGAGGACGTACTTTGGCGTACCGTCGATTGCCTGGCGAGCTACGTCTCGACCCTGCAGCCGCTGGTCGAGCAATTCTGGAAGGAGTCACGATGAGAACGGTCGAGGTCACCGACGATCTGCAGGCTTACCTGGACGGCCTCGTGCCGGCGCGTGACAAGGTGCTCGCGCGGATGGAGGACGAGGCGCAGCGCGAAGGCATCCCGATCGTCGATACGCACGAGGGCCAGCTCCTCTATCTGCTCGTCAAGCTGGCCGGCGGCAAGCGGATCCTCGAGCTGGGAACCGCGACCGGCTACAGCGGCATCTGGCTGCTCCGCGGCACCGACGGCGGGACGCTGACGACATTCGAGATGGACCACGAGCGGGCCACGCGCGCACGCAAGAACTTCGCCGACGCCGGCTTCGGCGATCGCGCGATGGTGTTGGAGGAGAACGCCGTCGACGGAGTCGCGAAGCTGGACGATCGCTTCGACGTTTGCTTCATCGACCTCCTCAATTCGTTTCCTTCGGAGGACGTGACCAGGCGCGCGTTCGAGGTGTGCCTGGAGCGCATCGAGCCCGGCGGCTTGTTGATGGCCGACAACGCGTTGCGCCAGGGCGATGTGCTGCATCCGTCAAGCCAGCAGGCGAAGAATGTCGCCTTCTACAACCAGCTGGTGGCGAAGGATCGGCGCCTGGAGAGCGTCGTGATCCCGATCCGCGACGGCTTGTCGGTGGCTCGGGTCAAGGACTGAGACCGCGATAGTCCGGACAATCGCGCTTTTCTAGCGCGGAAAGGGCGCGTTAGTCCGGACTATGGCGTAGTCGGTTTCGCCGCGTCGCCCTCGATCCAGTACGTCCCGTCGGCCGCGTGCTCCTTCTTCCAGATCGGCACCGACTCCTTGAGCCGGTCGATGCCCCACTGACACGCCGCGATCGCATCGTGCCGGTGCGGAGCAGAAACGCAAACGACCACCGACGCCTCCCCGATCTCGAGGTGACCGGTGCGGTGCGCCATCGCCACCCGCGCCGCCGGCCAGCGCTCCTTGATCTCTTCGCCGATCTTGCGCATCTGCGGCACCGCCATCTCGGCGTAGGCCTCGTAGTCGAGGTGCGTCACCGATTGACCTCGCGAGTTGTCGCGAACGATCCCGGTGAACGTGCAGATCGCGCCCGCGCCCGCGTGCGTCACCACCGACTCGAGCTCCCGCGGATCGATCGGTCCGGTGACCACGTCGTAACGCACTAGGCCCCTCCGCTCACCGGAGGGATGAACGCGACCTCGTCCCCCTCCGACACGACCGCATCCCAATCGACGAACTCGTGGTTGAGCGCGGCCCGCACTCCTTCCTGCGGCGGGAGTGCCGGATGATACGCACGCATGGCCGCGTAGACACTCGCAACGCGCGCGCCCGCTGACGCCTTGACGTCCTGCGTCTCGACACCAGTCATCTCGCGCAGGCGCGCGAAGAACCGGACGCGGATCGCAATCGCGACTGCCATGCCACCAGATTAAGGCGCTACCAAGGAGGGAGAGCAGCGGCGCTTTGCCCGGCCGAAGGCCGGGTCGGCTTTGCCGACGCCGCGATGAGAGGGAACCGGCAGGTTCCCTCTCATGAATTAGGCGACGAAAACGTGCACCTCTTTGCCGGAATCGAGCGCGCGCTCGACGGTGGCCCGAGTGCCCTCGGACGACCCATCCCAAAACGCGACCAGCACGTCGCACGAATTGACCAGACGCTGGTTGCGGGCCGCGGCCCTGGTCGCGTCCGACATCTCATCGAACGACGCCGCGATCACCTGAACCGCCATGCCGCGGTCACGGGCGGCTTTCGTTGCCGCAGCGTCGACGCCGGAAGCACTGCCGGTGATGACCGATGCGTTGCGCGGCAATGACATCACGTATTCGGTCACGCGATCCGGCTCCTTGAAATGCCGGCTGCCGACGATCGCGACCTTCAACTAACCGCGCAATCAGCCGGCGGCGGAGGCGCTCTTGCCGATCTGGTGAATGTTCTTCTCGAACATCTCGCGCAGCTTGGCCGCCTGACGGTCGTAATCGGCGGCGTCCGGCCAGCTGTCGCGCGTATCCAGCACCTCGCGCGGCACGCCGGGTACGCGGTTCGGGATCTGCAGCCCGAACACGGGATCCTGGTGGGTGGCGACGCTGTGGAGCTCGCCCGAGATGACTGCCCGCACGATGGCGCGCGTGTGTGCGATGGACATGCGCTCGCCGACCCCGTACGGTCCGCCCACCCATCCGGTGTTCAGCATCCACACGTCGACGTGGTGGCGCTTCACTCGCTCGACGAGCATGTCCGCGTAGCGCTCCGGTGGCAGCACGAGGAAGGGCGCAGCGAAGCAGGTGCTGAAGGTGGCCTCCGGCTCAGTGACGCCGCGTTCGGTGCCCGCGACCTTGGCCGTGTATCCGGAAAGAAAGTAGAAGCGGATCTGGTCTTCGTCCAGACGCGACACCGGTGGCAGCACGCCGAACGCGTCGGCCGACAGGAACATCACGTTGTGTGGATGGCTGCCCATGCCACTGAGGACGGCATTCGGAATGAGATCGACCGGATACGCGGCGCGCGTGTTCTCCGTCTTCTCGTCTGAGTCGTAATCGGGCACCCTCGTGCGCGAATCGAAGACGACGTTCTCGAGGATTGTGCCGAAGCTCTCGGTCGCGGTGTAGATCTCGGGTTCGGATTCCTTGTGGATCCGAATCGTCTTGGCGTAGCAACCGCCTTCGAAGTTGAAGATCCCGCGGTCGCTCCAACCATGCTCGTCGTCGCCGATCAGACGCCGCGATGGATCGGCCGACAGCGTCGTCTTGCCGGTGCCGCTCAGGCCGAAGAACAGGGCGACGTCGTCGCCGTCCGGGCTCATGTTGGCCGAGCAGTGCATCGGGAACACGTTCTGCGCCGGGAGCAGATAGTTCAGCGCGGTGAAGATGGACTTCTTGATCTCACCCGCGTATCCCGTGCCGCCGATCAGCACCATCCTGCGGCCGAGGTTGACGAGCACGAATGTCTCGCTGTGGGTGCCGTCCCGCGCGGGCTCGGCTTTAAGAGAGGGCAGGGAGATGACCGTGAAATCGGGCTCGAAATTCATCAGCTCGTCGGCGGTCGGCCGGATGAAGAGATTGCGCGCGAACAGGCTGTGCCACGCCATCTCCGTGATCACGCGCACGCGGAGCCTGTAGCGCGGGTCGGCGCAGGCGAAGACGTCCTGCGTGTACACCTCATGCGTTTCGATGAACTCGTGCATGCGCCGCAGAAGGCCGTCGAACTTCTCGCTCGCGATCGGCTGATTGCCGGGATGCCACCAGATCGCGTCCTGGCTCGTCGGTTCCTTGACGAAGAACTTGTCCTTGGGCGAGCGCCCGGTGTGACGACCGGTCTCCGCGGTCAGCGCTCCCGTCGAAACGATTGAGGCCTCACCCCGGAGGATGGCCTGCTCGTAGAGCGCGGCCGGACTCAGGTTCCGTCTCTCGACGGCCACACCACTCTTCAACACCATCTCGGTAACTAAAACGCTAAGCGATGCGCGCCCGGCTGCGCGCGCTCGCGCGCCGGCGCTGCTTCCCGGTCACGTAGTCGACCAGGATGTACTCGCCAAGGCGGTCGGGCGAGACGAAGAAGGCGCGGCCTTTGTTGATCCGCGTCATCTGGTTGATGAACTCGGTGAGGTAGGGCCCTCGCTCGAGCATGAACGTGTTGATCGTGATGCGGTCGCGGGTGCAGCGCTTCACCTCGCTCAGCGTCTGCTGGATCGTCTTGTAGGTAGGCGGATAAGCGAACGATGCGCGGCCGTTGTCCTCCAGGTGGGCGGTCGGCTCACCGTCGGTGATCATGATCACCTGGCGGTTGCCGCGGTGCTTGGCGAGCAGCGAGCGCGCGAGCTGGAAGCCGTGCTGCATGTTGGTGCCGTAGACATAGTCATTGAGCGCCAGCTGCGGCAGGGTCTGTGGCTTGAGCTCGACCGCGTAGTTGGAGAAGCCGACCACGTAGAGCGAATCGCGCGGGTACTGCGAGCGGATGAGCGAGTCGAGTGCGATCGCGACTTTCTTGGCGGCGAGGAAGCATCCGCGCAGGAACATCGACCGGCTCATGTCGATCATCAGGACGGTCGACGCCTGTGACATGTGCTCGGTGCGATGGACGACGAAGTCCTTCGGAGCCATCTTCACCGGCACCGCCGGCCCCTCGCGCACGATCGAGTTGAAAAGCGTCTCCTTCATCTCGAGCAGGAAGGGATCGCCATATTCGTATTCCTTGAGCTCTTCCGACGCGTCCGTGCCCGCCCCTCCCCGCCACAGGTGGTGCTGGCCCATGCGGGTCTTCTTCAGTTGGTCGAAGATGTCGCGCAGCGCCGACTGGCCGATGCGCCGCATGCCGCGGGGCGTGAGCTCGAGGCGCCGGCCTTTGCGCTCGACGTAGCCGGCCTTCTCCAGCACATCGGTCACCTGACGGAGCTGGTCGAGCGCCTGTCGAGCATCGTGTCCCAGAAGCTCCTGCGCCAGCGAGCGGTCGACGTCGTCGGGGCGGAAGCTTCCGCGCTCGAGCTGTGACTCGAGCCGGTCCATGCGCTGCAGGCGGTCCATCAACGACATCGCCTCGCCCATCGACAGCGGATCCTCGCCGAAGAACGGGTAGCGCTCGGTCAGCTCGGATGGCGGCATCATCGCCTGCATGAAGCCGGACAAGCGCGCGAGCTCGAGTCGCAGCGAATCGTCCTGCAGCAGCGCGTCCATCATCTGGCGCAATTCCTCGCGCGCTTCAGGGCTCAGCGATTGGAGCAGCGACTGCATCTGCGCCATCTGCCGCTGCAGGTGCTCGAGCAATTCGTCAAGCGAATTGATTCCCGGCGGGAACATGTCGCCGTACTTCTGCATGAAGCCGTTGAAGTCCGGCGTCCGGCCTTCCATTCGCTGCTCGAGCATCTTGTTCAGGTCGCGGACCATGTCGCGCACGCGCGACAGGTCCTGACCCTGCATCTGCTGGATCGAGCTCTTCATGCCCTGGAACATCTGGTTGACCATCTGCTGCTGCAGCTGCTGCATCAGCTCCTCGAACTTCTGCCGCGCCTGGTCGTCGACGAACTCGTAATTGCGCAGACCCTTCACGCGCCCGCCCAGGTCTTCCGGCAGCCGGTCGAGCTGATCGTTGCGCTGCTTGGCGATGCGGTCGAGCAGCTTGCGTGCGTCCTGGTTGGCGTCCTTCAGGCGCTGATCGATGCCCTGGCGCTCGGTGTCGATGACGTCCTGCACCTTCTGTCGCAGCTCTTCGACCGTCGAGTCGAGGTTGTAGCGGCCGAGCTCGCGCTCTCGCGCCTCGCGTAGCTGCTTGAGCAGCTGCTCGAGCCCGGGCATGTTCGGCGATCCCCAGCGTAAGAACCGCTGGAGCGCGGCGTTGAGGTCGCCGTAGTTCATCAGGTCGTCGGACAGCGCGTCGAGGACGTCGCCGGCATCGAGCTCGTCGAGCTTCTGGGTCCCGTCCCACCGGGAGTAGCGAAACTGACCTGGCACTAGCCGATCACGCTAGCAGGCCGCCAACCTCCCAGAGCACGTTCGATGGCGCGTCCCGCTCGCAGCGCCGTGGCATCGCGAAAGTTCCCCGCGATCACCTGGACGCCGATGGGCATCCCTTCCGGCGACGTGCCGGCACGGACCACGACACAGGGATTGCCGGACAGGCTGTAGGGCACCGTATAGCTGACCTGGTGGTCGGCGGTTTGCGGAACCTTATAGAGGGGCGCGATGTTCGGCGCCACCGGGCTCAACACGATGTCGAAGCGCGACATGAACTTGAGCATCACGGCGCGGAAGGCGTCCCAGCGCTGGTACAGGCGCTCGTGGCTCATGTGCTTCTGACCCCAGTAGCCGAGCGTCACCTGCCAGGCTTCGGTCAGTGAGGGCGGACGTTCCTCGGTGACGCTGCAGCCCACCGCGCCCAGCGCCCTTGCAGCGGCTCTGACGGACGCCGCGATCGCGGGCGTCGGCCGCGCCATCCCGTCATCGGCATACCATGCGACCCGCAAGCCCTCGAGCTTCGGCGAGGTCCAGGCTTTCACGGGTACGACCCCGGAGTCGATCCCGTCGGGCCCCGCCAGGATGCGCAGCGCAATCCGCAGGTCGGAGACGTAGCGCGCCATCGGCCCGACCTGGCTGCGCGGGTCGCTAAGACCGCCCGGCAGGGCATAGGCACCGGTCGCGGGAACGAGACCGGCTGTGGGTTTGAGCGCCGCGACTCCGCAATAGTGCGCCGGCAGCCGGATGCTGCCGCCGGAATCACTGCCGAGGCCAATTGGAGAGCCTCCCGCGGCGATGATCGCCGCCTCGCCGCTGCTGCTCCCTCCCGGTGTCCTGTTGATGTCGTACGGGTTGCGAGTCCCGCCGTGAACCGACTTCCAGCTCTCCTCGCCCACACCACCCGGCGGGCAGTTGGTCTTGCCGATCAAGATGGCGCCCGCCCGCCGCATCCTCGCGACGACGGTGGCGTCATGGTCGGGAATGTGGTTGCGCATCATGCGCATGCCGGCGGTGGTGGGAAGTCCGGCCGTGTTGAAGATGTCTTTGGCGGTGAACGGCACACCGTGGAGCGGCCCGAGCACGGCGGACCGGCTCTTGGCGCGCCGGTCGGCGTTGCGCGCCTCCTTGATGGCACTTTCAGCCGGCGCAAACACGACTGCGTTGAGCCGTGGATTGACCGTATGGACGTGCTCAAGGTGGGCGCGGACCACCTCGACCGAGGAAAGCCTCTTGTCGGCGATGGCGCGCGCCAGCCAGCCGGCCGGGGCCCCGATGACGTCTCGCACGGCGCCGAGATTAGCCGCTCGGCGCCCGATTTGAACTCGGTTAGACGGTATCCCCAGGTTTGATGTCGAGCACCCTCACCTTGTTACCCACGAGCTCCTGCAGCTGGTCCGGCCGGCCGGCAAGGATCGGGAAGGTGGCGAAGTGCATCGGGACCACGGTCTTGACCCCGAGCAGC